>CAZVAA010000179.1:0-5733 GCA_964624125.1 uncultured Sphaerobacteraceae bacterium
CGCCTGCTTGTTACGAACGGTCATCTTCAGGTTGGCGATGACCATGGCCATGAACGATTGCATCGAATGCGCTCCGGGGATAACCCCCACGTAAGGGAGGACGTGGCGCCCTCCCGGATATCTTCGCCAGCGGTATCAGGATCGGCGACGGCGCTTCTTTCCGTCGTCCTCATCCTCGGCTGGCGGCGTCTCTTCCTGGTCCTCGTAGGTGCGGCCCGTCAGCGCGAGGAAGACATCCTCCAGCGTTGCCCGGGTGCTCGTCATCTCGCCAAGCGTGACGCCCTTCGTTCGCGCCAGGTCCAGCAGCCCGACCAGCGTCGCCTGCACATCGCTCGTGTGCGCCGTGATCGTCGGCGGAACGGCGCTCGGCTCGGTCGCCGCCTGGGTGACGCCGGGTACCGCCGCGATGTCGGTCTCCGTCAGCGTCCCGGTCGAGCCCTCGGCGATCGTCGCGTTCACCACCGCATCCTGCGGCAGGTCGCGGATCAGCCCTTCCGGCGTGTCGCAGGCGATCACCCGGCCACTGTCCATGATCGCGATCCGGTCGCAGAGGACCTCCGCCTCTTCCATGTAATGCGTCGTCAGCACAACCGTGGTCCCGGCTGCCCGGATATCGAGGATCGTCTGCCACAGGTTCCGTCGTGCATGCGGGTCCAGCCCGGTCGTCGGCTCATCGAGGAAGGTGATCGTCGGCCTGTTCACCAGCGCCAGCGCGATGCTGAGCCGCTGCTGCTGCCCGCCGGAAAGCTGCTCGACCCGGCTCCCCGCCTTCTCTTCCAGGTTCACCAGCCGCAGCAGCTCGATGGCGCGCTCGTCGGCATCGTCGACGTTGTAGAACTGCGCGAACAACTCGACCAGCTCCCGCGCGCTCAGGTACGGAAAGAGCGCCGTCGATTGCAGCTGGACACCGATGATCTGGCGCACCGCGTCGTTCTGCGCGATAGCATCCAGCCCCGCCACGCGGATGCTCCCCGCGTCTGGCGTTCGCAGGCCCTCGATCATCTCCAGCGTCGTCGTCTTGCCCGCGCCATTCGGCCCAAGGATGCCGAAGATCTCGCCGGCGCGTACCTCGAGGTTGATCCCGTTGACGGCGGTCAGGCCCTTGTAGCGCTTGACGAGCCCCTCGATCTCGATGATCGGGTCCGTTACGCCTGGATTGGACTGGGTGGTAGCTGACGCGGTTTCCGGATGCGTCATGGGGGTGGTGTACTCCGGGATGAAACGAGTGAGTCAGGGGTCCGCGCCGCAGGATGCGCGGCGACATGCCTGTACAATAGTACGTGAAGGCAACAACGCTTCGTGAACGGGCCGTGAATGATCCGACCCTACTCCGAATCACCGGCGATACAACGCTACGCCGCGCCGATTGGCCGGGCCGCCATCGTGTGGGCGATCATCTCCGCCCTCCCGCGCCTCTACTGGGAGTTCGGGGGACGCGCCGGTATTCACACACTGTCACAGCAGTGGCAGGATGTCTACGCCGATGCTCCTGATGCGGTCGTACCCGACTTCAACATGCTCAGCATCGCGATGCTCTACGGCCTGGTCGCCCTGGTCGTCCTCATCGCGCTGAAGCCATGGGGCCAGGTACTGGCGCACCCGCTCCAGATCGCCGCGCTCTGGATCACCGCCGGCATCCTGCTGTTCTACGGGATCTTCGGCTGGCTCAGCGCCCTGCTCATGGTGACCGGCATCATCTCTATCCCCGACACCATCGGCGAGGAACCCGCCCGGTGGATGCTCCTGATGTGGGAGCCTTGGCAAATCCTCGGCGGCATCCTCGTCGCCGCAACCGCGTGCGCCTGCCAGAAAGGCTGGCTGGAAGGATCTCCGTGAATCAACGTTTCTCCTCGACCTGGCCGGCGTGGGGCGCCTTCTGGTGGGGCATCCTCTTCGGCCTGTGGAATATCTCCTGGTCCCTTGGCGGCGAATTCGGCATCGACTGGCTCGCCGAATCCATCCAGGAATACGCCCGCGCCGGCGACACCATGCTCCTCGTCGCCAACACCGTCGGCGGCCTCGGGAAGTTCCTCGCTGGCCTGCTTGCCCTCGGCACCATCTCCCGCTGGGGCCGCGCGATCCCCCGCAAGCTGCACCTCGCCCTGCTCTACCTCGGCGGCGTCCTCCTGCTCCTCTACGGGGCCGCCAACTGGACCCAGTTACTGCTCGTGGAGCTTGGCGTCATGGGCATCCCCGAGTCGATCGGCAGCGCCACGATCGTGCGTTGGTACCTCTTCCTCTGGGAGCCCATCTGGATCGCCGGCGGCATCCTCCTCATCCTCACCGCCATCGCCTACCAGAAACGAACGTGAGGCAGGAATCACGCTATCGTCCAGCCGCCCCTTGTGGGCGGCTCGCGGACTCTCCATGACCCGACCCCACGAACCTGTGTGCTATCCTGCGAGGAAGCCGCGGGGACGACACCCATAACAAAAAACAGCCGGCTTACCTCATCGGCGTCCAGACAACCAGGGGAGGACACCCATCGCAAAAAACATCCGTGTTGTCGACGGCACCGGCAATCTCTTGCACTCCACCTATCCCAAACGAGCCCTGGGTCTTGTCAAAAACGGCAGGGCGCGCTTTATCGACGAACACACCATTGAGCTGACGCGTCCTCCGGCACCCCAGGGTGAGGAGACGACCATGCATACCCATGCACAAGACCACGACACCACGATGACCGCTCCGATCGGCGGCACCAGCGAGCCACGGATGTCGCAACCGCCTTCCGCTCCCGAGCTGACAGCGAACGCGATCCTGCTCCGGATCGACAAACTGATCGAGGAGACGGCATACCTGCGCGAAAGCGTGGACGCGCTCGCGAAGATCGAGAGTTCCGGATCCGGGGAGTCGTACAGCCCGGGCGATATCGGGGCACAGGCCAAGGCAACCGCGATCGCCTCGGTGATCGAGCAACGGGAGCAAACCAACCGGAAGATGATCGCACTGCTGGACCGCATGTACGACGATCTTTCCCCGGGCACGTCGAAGCGGCACCCTCGCACACCTGAGGAGGCGAAGCTGATCGAGCGCCTGATCGATCAATCGGCGGAGATGTCGGAAGACACCCTCCGGGCATTCCTCGAGAGCCTCGCATAGCGTGGTGCACAAAGGCGGGGCGGCCAATCGGCCGCCCCGCCTTTTGCGTGGTTCTCCCTGGCGATCACCCGAACAGCAGCCGTCCCACCCGCGGGTCGCGCAGCAGCAACCCGATCTAGATCAATCCGCCAACGACCACCGGGCTCAGGATCCTCCACGTCTCACCGTTCAGCACATCGGTGGCGATCGCGCCCCCGAAATACCCCGTCAGCACCACCGCCCCAAGCACCGCCGTGCGGGGGATCGCGTACAACACCGTCCCGACCAGCATCGCCAGCCCAAACGGGACCACCCAGCTCTCGGAGAACCCCAGATCAACCGTGCCCTCGACCGCGTACCCAACCCTCAACGTCGCCGGGATCGCGCTGGACAGCAGGAACGCGATAACCACACCGCTCACGATCCACCGCGGCCACGACGTCGATGTCGCCCCATCGCTCCAACGCTCGCTACGTACCGACATAATTCCGCTCCTCTCGGACTGCTTCAACGTAATCGTTGGATACAGGCTGGGGGGAGCTGCCGAATACCGCTTCTCGCATCTTGCCCTGCGCGCCAGGGCGCAAGCCTCGTATCATGGAGCCAGTGACGGCCGCCATGCGCGAGACAGGAACGACCCACCACCGATGACACCTCCCGAAACCGTGACACCCCACGTGCGACGCGTCGCCGCGACCCGTTTCGTCCTCCCCCTGCGGGAGGGTGGATCCGTTCCCGGCCTCTTCGAGGCCGACGACGACGGCCTCTACGTCGTCAAGTTCCACGGCGCCGCCCAGGGCCCGAAAACCCTCACCGCCGAGCTCATCACCGGCGAGATCGGCCGCGCCCTCGGCCTGCGCGTCCCCGAGCTCGTGCTCGTCGACCTCGCCAGGGAGCTCACCACCGGCGAGCCCGACCCCGAGATCCAGGACCACCTCCAGCGCTCCATCGGCCTCAACCTCGGGCTCGATTTCCTGCCCAGCGCCCTTCCCTACGACCCCGCGACCCGAATCCCCGTCGACCCCGTTCTCGCCGCCGATATCGTCTGGTTCGACGCCTTCACCGCCAACGTCGATCGCACCGTCCGCAACCCCAACATGCTCCGCTGGCACGACGACCTCTGGCTGATCGACCACGGCGCCGCGATCTTCCCCCACCACCGCTGGACCGACCCCACGGAACAGGGACGCCGCCCCTTCCCCGCGATCAGGGACCACGTCCTCCTGCCCTTGGCCGGCTCGCTCGTCGACGCCGATGCCCGCCTCGCCGCCCGCCTCGACGACACCGTCCTCTGGAGCATCGTCGGCAGCGTGCCGGACGAATGGCTGCTGGAGAACGGCGAGGACGCCACCCCGGAAGCCCAGCGCCAGCAGTACATGGACTACTTCCTCGCCCGCCTGGAAGGCCCGCGCCCCTTCATCGAGGAAGGCGAGCGCTTCCGCGCCGCCGCCGATGTCGGCGCCATCGACCCGAACCGCGCCACCCGGGGACGCCGCCGTGGGTAGCGACCAGCCAGCCCCCTACCTCTATGCCATCCTCCGCCTCGTCCCGCGTGTCGAGCGCGGCGAGCGCATCAACGTCGGCATTGCCATGCTCTGCCGCCCGAAGCGCTTCCTCGCCGTGAGAACCGCGCTGGACGCCGCCAGGCTCGCCGCCCTCGCGCCCGATCTCGACCCCGACCTCGTCCGCGCCCACCTCGCCGCCTTCGAAACCGTCGCCGCCGGAGATCCCGTCGCCGGCCCCATGGCCGCGCTCGACCAGGCCGAGCGCTTCCACTGGATCACCTCCCCCTCCAGCACCATCCTCCAGCCCTCCCCCGTCCACACCGGCCTCACCACCGATCCCGACGCCACCGTCGATCGCCTCTTCACCGACCTCGTCACCTGACACCGGACACGGGCACTCGACCCGATCTGCTCTAATACATGAAAGACATGCGCATCATCTGATCAGGGATCGCACCACCATGACCAACCCACACGACCTCATCCGCCGCGCCTCCGAAGCACGCATTCCCGGCCTCGAGCACATCCGCTACAACGCCGATCGCGGCTGCGCCCGCCAGCCCGGTTTCCTCATGGCCCCGCTCCGCGATGCCGACACCGGCGAGCGCCTCAGGCACAAACTCCGCCTCGGCGCCATCTATCTCGACATCCTCCTCGCCCGGAAGGAGTGGAACGGCATCCCGGCCGACCACCCGACCCTCAACGCCGCGATCGACCGCGCCGCCCGGCGCATCCGCGCCAAGACCGAACCGCGCGCCCTCGCCGCCGAACTCCACGCCCTCCTGGAGGACGACCCCGACCGCATCCCCGACGACAACGCGTTCGGCCTCGACCGCGCCAGTGATCGCGTCATCCACCGCGTCCTCGCCCGGTTCACCGAATATGTCGAGCACGGCTCCGGCGGACACCTCGACTACGACACCCTCGTCTCCACCACCATCGAGAACCCCTACCGCCTCGCGACCGTCGCCGACGGCCCCGGCGACGATGGCGATCCCGCACCTCTCCGTCTCCTCGGCAACCACATCCTGGTCACCAGCGACTTCATCCGGAAGCACGGCGACGCCCCCTTCGACAAACGGGTCAAGCTCTACATGACGCAGAACCTGCTCGCCGCCTCCCTCCAGCACAACGCCTACCTGCGCCG
>CAZVAA010000180.1:0-4465 GCA_964624125.1 uncultured Sphaerobacteraceae bacterium
GCATGGCGCTCCCCGTCGAGGTCGTCCCGATCGGCTGGAACCATACCGCCGAGGCAATCACCGAACTCGGACTCCGTCCGACACTCCGCAAAACGGGAGATGACGCTCCTTTCGTCACGGACGGTGGCCACTTTATTCTCGATTGCGACTGGCCTGGCCAGGATGCGATCGATGCCGGCGCCCTCGCTCAGGCCCTCAAACTCACCACCGGCGTTGTCGATCATGGTCTCTTCATCGACATGGCAACCGTCGCCCTCACCATCGACGCCCGCGGCGAGATCACCGAACACACCGCCTGAGCCCTCCCCGGTCCGCCTTGTATCCACAAGCCAGGTCGAGGACGTGAGGCGCCGGCACATTGCCACGATGGCCGTTGGCGGCCAACCAGGCGCGGTGATCGGAGACCATACCCGTTGCAGGGGCCGGACGTGCGCAGCGATGTCGGCGCGCTGAGCGGAGTCGAATGGGTCGCCCGTCGGACAATACGTCGGCGGCGACATTTATCGACACCTGCGCTAGCCCTTCCGTCCGTCTCCGTGAAACGGCAAACGCCATGGGTTTGCCATCTTCCCTGCACGGAGCGTCTCTGGGTCGGACAAATGCAAGTGACGATTGCACC
This sequence comes from uncultured Sphaerobacteraceae bacterium, assembly GCA_964624125.1. Taxonomy (GTDB): domain Bacteria; phylum Chloroflexota; class Chloroflexia; order Thermomicrobiales; family UBA6265; genus UBA6265. The sequence goes on from CAZVAA010000180.1 coordinate 620, forward strand.
CGGCATAACGCTTGACCAGGCAAATAGGTGACTTCGTCAAATAGCCGTTCTATACACGGTCAAATGGGCACTAGACTTCCACCAATCTTGTATTTAACAAAAAAGGCGTTAATTGGTGTTGACAATTATTGTGCTTGCGGGATAAGATCGTTCAAGGAGCTCCCTCGGACATAATCGAAAAGTTCCTTTTCTTGAGGAGAGCTGTGCTATGGACGAGATCGCCCTGACGCAGTTAGGCAAGACCGAAGTTTCCCGGCGAAGTGTTCTCCGTAAGGCCGCGTACACCGCGCCTGCGGTATTCGCTATTGCTGCTGCTCCAAAAGTTGCGCTTGGGAAGAGTGGCGGTGGGAAGAAACCCTGGAAGCCCAGTAAACCACGGAAGCCCGGTAAATCACGGAAGCCCGGGAGACCCGGCAAGCGCAAGTAGCCGACCATGAGCGTGGATATGCGGCCGCCATGCCATCGCTATGATCTCTTCGGAGTGTCCGCTGACTGCGGGTACGAACTTGACTTGCCCCGGTCCAGGCGATCGGGGCAGGTCGAGATCATATTTGGTCATGTCGCGGAAGAAGGTGACCTCATCTTCGGGACGGAAGATCCTTTGCCTTTCGCTTGCTATGAGGATCAGGAAGCAATCATCCTCACGTGGCCGACCACCCGAATGCGAATCACTCCGCATAGGGTGGTTATCGACACGGTGGATGCGGAAGATGCACTACAACTCCTCATTCCCGCGGCATGGTCTGTGGTCCTCGCGGCAAACGAGCGAGAGTCTCTGCACAGCTCGGTGGTGGAGTGCAATGGTCAGGCGCTGGCAATCATGGGGACGTCAGGAAGTGGAAAGACCACGGCGGCACAGAGGCTTATCGAGCACGGGTGGAAACTGCTGAGTGACGACCTGCTTACCTTCGACGAGAATCTTCGTGCGATTCCCGGCCCACCATGGATGCGGCTCGTTCTTCCGGAGGATGCAGGGCCCCGCTTCGTTCCGGACGCCGGTGGCAAGCTCCGGGCATTCCCGCCGAGGTGCAATCGCCCTACGCCTCTCTCGGCCATCATCATCATGGATCCCGAGTATTGTGACCTCGAAAGACTCTCCGGCACGGCGGCTGTCTATGCCGTTCTCCAGCAGGTGTACAACGCGGTAATAACGCATTCTGGACAAACGCAAAGACGATTTGAATTGGCACACGATCTCGTTGGTCACGTACCGGTGTACGGTGCCCCACCCCGATCCCTCTCGGTGGACATACTGTTGGAACTGGCAAGGAGAGAATCCCTTGAGCTATGGCATCCCTGAGCACGTCCAGGCTCGCCCGATACACGATGAGATCATGATTCTCGACGCTAACCAGGATCGCTATCTGGGATTGAATGGGACCGGCGCTATCGTTTGGGAGATACTCGCCGATGGCAAATCGCTGGATGCAGCTATAGATGAGATTGCCAGCCAATATGAGATCCCCAGGGAAACGGCGGCGTCGGATGTGACCAAACTCGTCCACGAGCTCCTGGAACTCAACCTCATCACTCCGGTGACTTCGTGAGCATTTGGACAACCATCGATCGGCTGGTGGACGAATGCACCGATGAGGCTGCGCTCCACACCCATGGTCTGAATCTCTGGGCAGCCCGGCAATGGCATGCGGCAGGCCGCGAGGTGTCAACCGACCTCAAGATGTACGAGCGTGCCGCAGTGATGGCCGCAATGTCGGCTCCCGCTCAACTCTCGTGGATTCGACAGGTTCTCGATGGCCCGATCATCCTTCTCAAGGGTCCAGAGGTCGCGGCCCGGTACCCTGATCCATTCCTGAGGCCCTACGGTGATCTCGACCTGCTGGTGCCGGATGCCGCTGCCGCGCAACAGGAATTGATCGCAGCCGGATGTACAGAAGTCACGGAAAAAGCACCTCACCACCTGCCGGCACTTCGATGTCCTGGCTCGCAACTGTTCGTCGAGATCCATGAGCGGCCAAAGACCCCTCAATGGACCAGGCTCTCAATGGCGGACCTCTTTGCCTCCGCGGTGCCGTCTGTGGTCTCGGTCGATGGAATCCTGACGATTCCCCCTGCGCAACATGCCGTACTGCTGGCGGCGCATTCCTGGACCCACGAACCATTCGGACGCCTGGGAGAATTGGCCGACGTCGCGGCCATGAGTGAAGGCGTTGATGAAGGTGAGCTTAAGGGGCTGGCTGGGCAGTGGGGCCTCGCCCGCGTCTGGAGTATTACCTGTCGCGCGATAGAGGTGCTGGGTAATGATGAGGACTCATCCCGCCGCCGAGATCATATTCTGTGGAACCATCTCCACACCTTACGGGTGCGCACTCCAGCCGAGTCGATGCTCGCGACACAGGTCTCTCACTTCTGGGCACCATTGTCCGTGCATGGCATCAAGTCAATGACGAGACGACTCTCCGTACTCCCCTATCGGGGAACGAAGAAACTCTACCGGCTGGCTCGCCAGGAGTTCATCACCCGCACCGCATACCCGGCCCAAATGGAATCCACAGTGGAAAACACGTGAGAACCCTACAAACGGGCTGGGAAAGATAGCGTCCTGTTTGCGTGTTACAGGTGCACCCGTCGTGGCCTGATGCGCAAGCATCCAATCTGCCTGCAACGGCGAGGCGAATGGCGCGCTAGCAACAGCCGGGGCTCCTGGTGGCGCTTGACCGTCGACCGCCCCATGATCCCGGCTTCGTGGCGTCACTGGTAGCCCGTCGCCGCAAGTGGCGCACTTTTCCGTCCTGAATGCGTATATAGAGTGTAGGGGCACGTCTTCTTGAAGCGCATCGAGGATCCACGCGATCGGCTATGGCGTGCGGCAGCTACTGGGGTACCGCATAACAACTCCCCATCATCCTCTGGGCGAAGCGAGGCGCTTCAAACCAACAGTTTGGATGCCATCACGTGCCCGCGATCATGGAGCAGCATCACCAACTCACCTGTGGCCGGACCACGGAGCTAGACCTAGGACCACTACGTTGCAACAAACGCGTGATCATGATCGCCTTGGTCTTGGCAACCCATTTTTCCCGATAACCACGCCGGAAACCGAGGCGATCATCCGGCCCTGTCCCATGATCATCTTGCCCGTCGATTGATCACCTTGGCCCGCACCAACGCATAGAGAAGCTCCCGCGCCCGGAGGCACGGGAACTCCCGCGAGTACCGCTAGACGCGATACGCAATTTCTCCATGCTGCGAGGTGTCCAGTCCGAGCACCTCTTCCTCATCCAGCACGCGCAACCCGATCGTCGCGTCGATGATCTTGCAGATGCCGAACGTCACCACCGCCGAGAATGCGGCCGCCACAACCACCGCCAGCACCTGCACGAAAAACTGCCGGATATCGCCGAAAAGCAACCCGTCCGCGCCGCCGATGGCCGCATCCGCGAACAGCCCCGTCGCCAGCGCGCCCCAGATACCACCGATGCCATGCACCGCGAACACATCCAGTGCGTCATCCAGTTTCAATCGGGACTTCAACAGGTCCACCGCGAGGCAACAGAACACGCCCGCTCCCAGGCCGATCAGGATCGCCGCCCACGCTCCCACAAACCCGGCCGCCGGCGTGATCCCGACCAGCCCGGCAACCGCGCCACACGCCGCCCCGAGCACGCTCGGATGCCCCTTCCGCCGCCACGACGTCGCCAGCCATGCGATCGCGCCAGATGCCGCCGCGACGTTCGTTACCACGAACGCATGCGCGGCCAGCCCGTTCGCGCCCAGCGCGCTTCCGGCATTGAACCCGAACCATCCGAACCACAACAACGCTGCCCCCAGCACCGTCATCGTCAGGTCATGCGGCTCACTCTCGGTCGTCCCGAACGCTTTCCGGCG
>CAZVAA010000180.1:4565-5721 GCA_964624125.1 uncultured Sphaerobacteraceae bacterium
ACCGCGAACATCATCTGGAACGCGACGAACGCCAGCGTCGGGATCGACCCCGACATCGACTCCGGCGTAATGCCGTTCAAACCGAAGAAGTCCAGGCCTCCAACGATCCCGCCCATGGAGGGCCCGAACGCCAGCGAGTACCCCCACAGCACCCATACGACGCTCACAATGGCCACGGTAAAGAAGGAATGCATCAGTGTAGACAGCACATTCTTCCGGCTGACCAGCCCGCCATAGAAGAACCCCAGCCCTGGCGTCATCAACATCACCAGCGCCGCCGCTATCAGGACCCACGCGGTATCGCCCGCACTCAACCCATCCATTGACCTGTCTCCCGGAACGCACCCGCCCCAAACACACGAGCGCTATCGCGTGCCACTGTGCACATCTCACACACCGTCGTGCATGAAAAGATTCTGGACCGCGGTAGCCTCACGAGATACGTCCAATATCAACGAATTGGACCCCGGTTTTCATGCATTAAGACCAATTTCCAGTCACACACGTCGAACGTGACGTCGTGCGTCCATATTCAGGCGGACAGGGCCAGTGCATGGAGCACAAACGCAAAGGGAGGGCGAATCCAACGCATCCATTCCGCGGAACGAACTTTGCCGGTACCATCACGAGGTATATGTATCCACCCCCAGCCCAAAGGAGCACGACCCCATGACCAGCATCACCCCAACCCTGGACACCGGCGCCCCCGCGTTGGTCGTCGACCACCCGAGCGAAACCGGCGAAGGCCCCCTCTGGCACGAGGAATCCGGCACCTTGTATTGGGTCGACATCCCTACCGGCTCCCTCTTCCGCTACGACCCTGATACCGGAGAGAACACCACCGTCTACAAACACCACGCCATGCTCGGCGGCTACACCATCCAAACGGACGGATCGCTCATTCTCTTCTGCGACAAGGGCCAGATCCTCCGGCTCATCGGCGACGAGCCGGAAGTCATCATCCCCGAGATCGACGCCCTCAGCGACAGTCGTTTCAACGACGTAATCGCAGATCCGGAAGGCCGTGTCTTCGCCGGCACCATGGCGCGCGGAAGCGAGCCCGCCCAGCTCTACCGCCTCGACCCCGACGGGTCCCTCAAGCTCGTCATGGACGACCTGACCCTCGCCAACGGTATGGGCTTTAGCCCCGACCTCT
>CAZVAA010000181.1:0-1475 GCA_964624125.1 uncultured Sphaerobacteraceae bacterium
TGCCCGGGATTCCGGGGGTTGTCGAGCGGTGGGGCCGGTCCGTTTTCCATTGCCCCTACTGCCACGGCTACGAGCTGAACCAGGGGCCGCTCGGGGTGCTGGCGGTCGGCGATGTCTCGATGCACCAGGCCCTGCTGATCCCCGAATGGGGACCGACGACGTTCTTCACCAACGGCGCGATCGAGTTGGACGCGGACCAGCGCCAGCAACTGGATGCCCGGGGCGTCACCATCGAGCCCGAGCGGGTCATCGGGCTTGAAGGCGAGGCCGATGTGCGGCTCGCGGACGGTCGGGTGATCGAGCTGGCGGGCCTCTTCGTGGCGTCGCGGCTCCGGGTGACGAGTCCGTTGGCGGAGCAGCTCGGGTGCGAGTTCGACGAGAGCCCGCTCGGGGCCAGCGTCCGCACCAACGGCATGCAGGAGACGACGGTGGAGCGGGTGTTCGCCTGCGGCGATATCGCCCGACCGGCGGGCAATGTGACCTTCGCCATGGCCGATGGCGCAATGGCGGGGGCAGCCACGCACCGCTCGCTCATGTTCGGCTGATCGCGACGCGACGAGGCCAACGAAGGCGCGGACCAGGTGGGCGATGGCCTGCCTGGTCCGTCTTGCCCCTTCCCCGTTCTCGCCTGATACTGGCCCGGAAGGTAACGATGACATCGGGGAAGGGTTGAGCATGGCACAGGATTGGTTGCAGGGACAGTTCGGTCTGGATGGCCAGGTCGCGGTCGTCACGGGTGGTGGCGGCGTGCTCGGTGGGGCGATCGCCCGCGGGCTCGCGCAGGCGGGCGCGAAGGTGGTCCTCATCGGGCGGCGCCAGCAGCTCATCGACGCCTGCGCGGACGAGATCAACGCCAATGGCGGCGAGGCGGTCGGCATCGCCGGGGATGTGCTCGATCCCGACACACTGGCAAGCGTCCGCGACAAGATCATGGAGAAGCATGGCCAGGTCGACATCCTGGTCAACGCCGCCGGGGGCAATGTCGCCGGGGCGACGCTCGCGCCGGGCGATTCGATCTTCAACCTGCCGTTCGAGGCGTTCCGGCAGGTCGTCGACCTCAACCTGCTCGGCACCGTGTTGCCAATGCAGGTCTTCGGGGCGGTGATGGCCGAGGGCAAGCATGGATCGATCGTCAACATCTCGTCGATGACGGCCGCCCGCGCGATCACGCGGGTCGCGGGGTATTCGGCGGCGAAGGGGGCGGTAGAGAATGTGACTCGCTGGTTCGCGACCGAGCTGGCGCGGTCCCATGGCGAAGGGTTGCGGGTCAACGCGATCGCGCCGGGGTTCTTTATCGGCGAGCAGAACCGCGCGCTGCTCGTGAATGACGACGGCAGCCTCACCGAGCGTGGCGAGCTGATCGTCGCCCACACCCCGGCTGGACGGTTCGGCACGCCGGACGAGGTGGTAGGCGCGGTCGTCTGGCTGTGCGGGCCGGGCGCGAAGTTCGTGAACGGGATCGTGGTGCCGATCGA
>CAZVAA010000181.1:1575-5695 GCA_964624125.1 uncultured Sphaerobacteraceae bacterium
CCTACGCCTCGACCGCCGTCCATGCCTGCCATTCGCCGGAGTTGACGGTTTCCTGCGCGAGCAGGGAGACCCGGGTTGCGGTCAGGACCTCGGCGGTCTTCACCTCCGGCTCGCGGCCGGTCAGCACGACATCGAGAAAATCCCCCGCGACGGAGCCCATCGGCGGCAGCTCGCGGAGCTCCGGCTCACGCGTGTGCGTGGCGACGAGCAGTTCGTTCGAGGCGAAGCGCAGCTCGGCTGTGCCCTCGGTGCCGGTCAGCACGATACGGTAATCGCCATGGTACGGTGCGGCTTCCGGGCTGAACCAGTGAACCTCGAACGTCGCGAGGAGTCCGGTATCGGCGCGAAGCCATGCCACGCCGTAGTCCTCGAACTCCGGGTCGTCCGGATTCGCGCGATTCGCGGCATGCCCCTGCACGCTTCCGGAGGATGCGCCGGTCAGCCACAGGACGAGATCCACATCGTGGATACAGAGGTCATTGAGGATGCCGCCGTACGACTCGTGGCGGAACATCCAGTCGGGCCGCGTCGCGCGGCGAAGCCGGTGCGGCGCCGAGGCCCACGCCATGGTGATGTCGCCGAGCTCGCCGTTGGCGATGATCTCCCGCGTGGCCAGTGTCGGCGGGTAGTAGCGTTTGTCGAGCAGCACCGAGAGGTGGGTGCCGCTGGCGCGCCAGGCTGCCTCGATCCGGTCGAGATCGGCCAGCGTGGTACAGAGCGGCTTGTCGACGACGACATGCTTGCCGGCCTCCAGGCAGTCGACGATGACGTCGGCCCGCTCGCCGTTGATCGAGATCACGCCGACGGCGTCGATCTCCTCCTTCGCCAGCATCTCGTGATGATCGGCATAGGCCGGGACATCGAGGCGCTGCGCGAACTCCTCGCGGATTTTTTGGTCGTCCTCGGCCAGCGCGACGATGCGGACGTCATCCGGTCGCCGCTCGATCTCCTGCAACAGCATCTCGAGATGCGGGTGGCGCAGCCCGGCCAGCGCGAAGTTGATCTGCCTGCCAGATGTGCCCTGCATGGCGAACTCCTATCCGTTATGACCCTGCTTCGACCCCGCCGATTCGTAGATGCCAAGGATCGTGTCGACCGCGACCCGCGCTTCATTGCCCGGAACCGGTGGCTGCACGCCGGCTGCGAGATCCTGGAAGATCTTGCGCAGCTGGCGGCGATGCCCGACGCCGAACGCCTCGTTGGGCTCCCAGTCGCCCACCAGCTCGCGGTCCTCATCGGTGAGCAGGTCGTCGCTTGCCTCTTCCTCGCCTTCCCAGTGGGTGATGGTGATGTTCTCCAGCGTCACCCGCCCCCTGGTGCCGATAATCTCGATGCGCACCGGGGCGCTGTCCTTGTAACAGGTCGTCGCGGTCATGGTGCCGAGCGCGCCATTGGCGAACCGGAAGGTCGCCGCGGCCGTATCCTCGGTCTGGATGTTCCGGACCAGCGTTGCGGTATGCGCCTTGATCGATTCCACGCCGCCCATCAACCACTGCAGGAGATCCACGGTGTGGATGGCCTGGTTCATGAGCGCGCCACCGCCATCGAGGTCCCAAGTGCCGCGCCAGCCGCCGTTCGCGGCGTAGTAGTCGTCACCGCGATACCAGTACATTGCGCCGTTGGCGAGCACCGGTCGTCCGAAGACGCCCTTCTCCAGCGCGCGGCGCACCTTGACGACATCGGACGAGAGGCGGCTCTGGAAGATCACCGCCAGTTGCACGCCCGCCTGCTCGCAGGCGTCGATCATCATCGTCGCGCCCTCGTCCGTGATCGCCATCGGCTTCTCGGTGATGACGTGCTTGCCGGCGCGGGCCGCCTGCGCGACCTGCTCCGGGTGCAAACCGGAGGGCGTAGCCACGGCCACGACATCGAGATCGGCCTGCTCCAGCATGGCGTCCAGCGTGGGGTACCACGCGCAGCCGTGCTCCTCGGCAAAGGCCTTGCCCGCCTCCTCCCTGGGCTCGGCGACGGCGACCAGCGTTGCCTCCTCCAGTGGCGCGAGGGCATTCGCGTGAATGTGGCCGATCACCCCGGCTCCCGAGATACCGACCTTGAACGATGTGCTCATCCTGTCTGGTTCCTTCCCTGTTCCAGATACCCCGATCGGGCAGTTGTTGAGTCCGGCTCATCCTACCCGCAACGGGGCAAGCACGCGAGGGGGTAGCGCCTGTTTCCTCACAACCATTCCCGAAGGAACCCGATGACCTCCGCCCGCATCCCGGCGGTTTCCATATGTCCGGTCGAGTACCGCGACAGGCGCCATTTCTCCGGCGTGCCGGCCTCGGCGTAGGCCTGCGTCACCTCGCGGTCGATCCGGTCCAGCCCCTCGGGCGGGGTGAGCCGGTCGTAGATGCCGTTGAGTGAGAGATGCGGACGCGGCGCGATCAGCGCGTTGATCTGCGCGGCGCTGAAATGATTGAGCAGCCCCGGCACGTAGTAGTAGAGGCCGTGCGATTCGAGGGCCCGTTGCTCGACGAGCGCGTCGAAATCGGTGAGGCAGCAAATGTCGATGCAGACCGTGATGCGCGGGTCGAGCGCGGCGTGCCACCACGCCATGGTGCTTCCCATCGAGATACCGAGTGTGGCGATACGACTGGCGTCGACATCGGGACGGCTGGTGAGGTAGTCGAGCGCGCGAACATTGTCGTAGACCATCATTCCCCACATCACCCGGTCACGCCAAAGCATGTCGAGGAAGATCTCTTTCTCGGTCCGCCCCCGGCGCTCGCCGAACGCCCAGGTATCGATACAGAGCGCGGCGTAGCCCATGCTGGTGAGGAGGTCGGCATAGGGTGGATCCTGCAGTGCCCCGCGCCCGGTGAGCAGCTCCTCCTTGCCGATGTCGTACTTGCCACCGTGGGCGTGGTTGTAGAGCACCACCGGCACCGGGCCGTCGGCCTGCTTCGGGCGGACGAAATACGCCGGGACCTCCTCGATGCCGTTCAAATCGAGGATGAGGCGCTCCAGCACATAGCCGTCGCGCTCCTCTTCGGATACGAACCGGGTCTCGATCGGATGGTCTCGCGGCGGCAATTCGCCAAGCAGGGACCAGAGTTCCTCGCGCCGGGCGTCATCATGTGTCATGTCCAGGTTTCTCCATTCATCAAACGGACGTGACACGCCCCGGACGGTCGATCCATCCGGGGCGTGTCGGTAGCGATCCAGCCTCCCCTGCGGGTCAGGTGGTGGTTCCGTCAACCGGCTCCAGCCAGCCGGTCAACATCAGCATCGTCGGGATGCCATCGGCATACGGGCTGTTCTGGTAGATCGGGTCGTCGTCCGCCGGCCACTCCTTGACCCGGACGCCCTCCAGCGCGGGGTTGTTGCCGAAACGCTCATACATGGGAAGGGTATTGACGAGCTCGTTGAAGACCTGCGCGCATTTCGTGATCTTCTCTGCCTGCTGCTCGACGCTCATACCCTCGGCTGTCTCGATCACCAGCTGCTCGATGTCGACCTCCCCGAACTGCTCGGTCTCCTGGACGAGCGGGAAGTCCATGCCGCGCTGCTGATCGCTCTCGTTGCGGGCATTGTTCGTGAAGAACGCGGCCACGAACGAGAAGTGCGGATGCGGGTTTGCCGAGCTCCCCCATCCGATCGTCGCCAGCTCGAACCGGCCTTCCAGGATGTCCGGTCCCTGCTGGGTGAAGGTGATCGATCGTGTCGTGACGTCCATGCCGAAGGCGCGAAGCTGTTCGGCGACGTTCTCGCCGGTCGCGGCCTGGTTCGCGAATTCCGCCGGGTACATCAACTCGAGGACGAATGTCTCGCCATCGGCATCCGCCCAGAACTCGCCGTCCTTCGACCAGCCGGCTTCCTCAAGGAGCTCGGTTGCCCGGACGTGGTCCAGCTCGTATCGCGTCAGGCCATCGATCGCTTCCTGCGGCATCCATTGCTCGACGAGCGCATCGCTCATCCCGGTCATGTACTCGACCGCGGCGCCGGATTCGCCCATCGAGACGACCTTCGCCTGGTCCCGGTCGATGATGTGCAGGAGCGCCTGGCGGACCCGCTTGTCGTTGAATTGCGGCACGGCATTGTAGTTGAGGAAGAGACCGGTTCCGCTGTACTGCCGGGGGCGAACGATCCGGATCCCCTCGTCCATCATGCTCTGCTCGGT
>CAZVAA010000182.1:0-4434 GCA_964624125.1 uncultured Sphaerobacteraceae bacterium
GTGTTGGCCACGTTATGCTGGCCATATGGCATGTGGAGGCGGCGCGGTCAACCTTTAGTCCGTCACAGGAGCAGGGGGTGTTGGGCGTGATACGAATCCTTGCCCTCTTGCTTGCCCTGGTCGCAACGTCCAGTCCCGCTGTGCCAGCACACGCGCAAGAGGCGGAGACGCCGGAGCAGCAACTGGCTGAGCGGTATGTGCCTGTGGCGTATGTGCGCGAACAGGAGCGTGCCTGCGCCACGCCCCCGCAGGGTGGCGAGCCATACGTGCCCTTGCCAGTGGAGATGGTGATCGGGAACGAGCGAGTACTGATCCGGGACCGTACCGATCGGGATCGAGTCGTCGGGACGGGGCCATCCGCGCAGGAGTTGGCGACGTTTGGGCCAGAGACGTACATGGATTTCCCCGGGGATCCACGACGTCCTGGCTGCACCTACGAGAACGATGAACGTCTTCGAATTGAAGAGCTTGGTTTACGACCAACCACGTATGCGCACATCATATTCGACGAGGATGGACAACGGCTGGCGTTGCAATACTGGTTCTACTGGTACTTCAACGACTGGAACAACACCCATGAATCTGACTGGGAGATGATCCAACTATTCTGGGACGATGTCGGTGGAGTAGGGGTTGCCCTGGAGCGGCCTCCCGACCGAGTCGGATATTCCCAGCACGGTAACGGCGAGATGGTCCACTGGGGTGACTCGAAGTTGAAGCTCGAAGACGATACTCACCCGCTGGTCTACCCCGCAGCGGGTTCCCACGCCACATTCTTTTCCAACGAAACATTCCTCGCCTGGGGTGAGCGGAATTCCGGGTTTGGGTGCGATGTATCCAGCGGTCCATCGGAGCGGGTGCCTCTGGATGTCATCGTTGTCCCCGAGCGGATCGATCCCGAGGGCGAGTTCGCGTGGCTGCTATATGAGGGTCGATGGGGCGAGCGCCAGCCGGGATCGTTCAATGGCCCACTTGGGGCCGGACTCAACTCCCGTTGGATCGACCCCTGGGAGGCCTCGGATAACTGGCGGCCGTTCAGCATCGTCGTGCCAGGATCGAATACGCTTGGTCCGACAATGACGGATGCATTCTGCGGACTGACCGCCGCGGGCTCGCGTGTGCTGTTGGCCACGATCTCCAATCCGTGGATCGGACTTCCGATCGTCGGGATCGTTATTGGCGCGATCGCCTATGTGACATGGTGGTCGAGGGCACTCCTTCTGCGGGCCTGGCAGGTATACAGGGAGCACTGGAAAGTGTTCGTCGGTATCGGGCTCGTCGCTATCCCGATTGGCGTCCTGTTCAACGTCATCCAGGCGTTCCTGACCACCCGTTTCCCGTTCGGTTACATCATCGACTGGTTCGACTCGGCGACGGGCGCGAGGCTGTCCGTCGTCACGGCCATCGGAGGCGTCCAGCAACTCGCCATGTTGCTCCTCATCGCTCCGGCGGTCATACAGGCGGTAATGGACGTCACTCGCGGTCACTCGCCTGGTATCGGGCGCTCGTATCGAATGGCCTTGAACCGTATCGTGCCTATTGCCGGTGCGTTCTTCCTTATTATCTTGTTGGCGGGGCTTCCGCTCTTCCTGGTGATCGGGATACCGATCTCGATCTGGTTACTTGTGCGGTGGCACTTCTTCGCACAATCGTTGGTCTTCGATCCCGAGCGGACAAGCAAGGGAGCCCTCCGCGAGAGCGCTTCGCTGGTCAGGCACCGGTGGTGGAAAACGCTCTCCTCGGTGCTGATCTTCGATCTCCTGGCAACGACTCCGGGAATCGTGGTCGGGTTCGGGTTGCTGACGCTGGGCGGCACGGCGGTCGGCTTCGCCAACGGTGTCAGCAGTCTCCTCTACGCGCTCACGATCCCGATCGCCGTGATAGCCATCACCCTCATGTACCTCGATCGGCGGGGTGAAGCTGAGGGCGAAGAGGCGAGAGCAAGCGTCTCCCGGTGAGGACGGGATAGGGGCAGCAAAAAGACGGCCCAAAAGGGCCGTCTTCTGGTCTCCAGATGGAGTTGGTACGCCCGGCAGGATTCGAACCTGCGGCCTATTGCTCCGGAGGCAATCGCTCTATCCCCTGAGCTACGGGCGCGCGTCTGCACCGAACAAGTATACGCGCCTCCTATCGGGTTTGCACGTCGAGCAGTACGCAACCACTGGCTACGGCCGCTTGCCGGTCCGGCTGGCGCGGATTTCTTTCCCGCTGATGGGCTTGCCCAGGAGCGGGCCGATCAACACAAGATCCAGCATGCCGGCAAGGATAGGGATCAACCCGACACCTTCCAGCACGTATTTCCACGGTGCGGGAACCCACAGGTAGCCGATCAGGATGATCGCGATGCCGGCGACGATGCGAGCGATTCGACCGGCGGATGAAGCGAGGAGCTGGGCGATATCCATGGATTGATCTCCTCAAGGTGATTACCGCATCGTGGACGGAAGGATTCCGAGTTCAGCGCGGTACTTGGCGACGGTGCGGCGGGCAATGCGGACACCCTTCTGGAGGAGCAGGTCGCAAATCCGGCGGTCGGTCAGTGGCTCGCCCTTGCGCTGTTCCTGCTCGATGATCTCCTTGATGATGTCCTTCGTGCTCAGGGACGGCGTGAAGAAGTCGCTGAACGGGATGACCTTGCGGTTCGGCAACATCACGTATTTGTTGGCGGTCGCCCGGCTCACGGTGGACTCATGAACGCCCACCTGCTGGGCGACCAGCGCGCGGGTCAGCGGAACAAGCTCGCGGACCCCACCGCGCAGGAAGTTCTCCTGCAGCTCGCAGATGCACTCGCTGATGCGAAGCAGCGTGTCCCGGCGCTGCTGGATATTCGACATGAACATCTTGGCTCGGTTGGTGTATTGCCGCACGTGGTCCTTGTCATCGTTCGAGCTCTCGGCGATCGCCTCGACATCGGCCGGGTTGATCGCGTTTTCTTCGCTCTTTTCGGCGGCTCGCTCCTGGAGTCGTTCGCGGAGTGACTTCTTCCCGCGCTTGCGGGCAAACTGCGACGCCATCTGGTCGTAGAGCGCGTTTGTCCGGAGGTGGAAGAAGCGGTTATCGACCACGTCGACCACCAGCTCATCGTCGCGAATGTCAATGACGACATCCGGTGCGACGAAACGTGACTCCGTTGGTGAGCGCCAGGTCTTTGCCTGGTCAGATTGGAGCGGGAAGGGGCTGAGGTGGCTGCGAATGTAGTCGCGGAGCACGTCGAGCTCCTCGACGGAAATGCCCAGGGCGCGAGCGATCAGGCCAAACTTGTGGGCGCCGAACTCCGTGAGGTACGAATCGATGACCGTGCGGGTGTGCTCCGGGATCTCTGCGCCGATCTGCTCGAGGTAGTCCAGCTGGAGCAGGAGGCATTCGCGCAGGTCGCGCGCACCGACGCCGACGGGCGCCACATCGTGGATGACATCGAGCACGTCCTGGATCAGCGCCTCGTCGATGCCGTATGTCTTTGCCACCTCTTCAACCGTCACGGTGAGGAATCCGCGCTCATCGAGCGATTCGATCAGGTAGTCCGCGATCGGGTGTTCGGGTTCGTCGAGCACCAGGTGGACGTCCATCTTGATCTGGTCGATGACCGAGACATTGGATGCGACGAGCGTCATCGGATCGAATTCGGGGTCGTCCTCCCGGAGAGAGCTGTTCGTGACCGGAGGCTCGTCGTTGTCGCTCATGGAGTCGAAGGATTCGCTTGCTTCCTGGGCCTCGCGCTGGGTCCCGCAGGTTGGACACCAGGAACCTTCCAGCACGGTGTCGCATGCGGGGCAGGTCGGGCGATCCTCGATCTCAAGCGCGGGGTTCTGGGCCATCTCGGCCTCGATGACGTTCTGGAGCTCCTGCTGCGACAGGCTCAGGATGTAATTGGCTTCGATGAGGCTGGGGGAGACCCATGCGCGCATCTCTTGCCCAAGATCGAATCCCGCTTCCATTCGTGCCATAGTGGTGAACTCCTTGCTCGATTGCGAACAGGCGTGAGTCAACGGCTGGGAAGATGACGCCCGGTTGTGTTCATGGATTCCAGTATATGGCGCGATTTTTCTGGTGGCAAGGATATTGCTGTAATAAAGCCAGAACCCGCTTTTGGGCCGGGATACTGGACTCGTGCGCGTAAAATAGAAGTACACGGCGTGAGCATAGGCGTCGTGTGGTTTGACCGTGCGCCGATTTTGATGGGCCATCGTTGTCAGAGTTTGGAGGCGCCTGGATGATCCGGGCTGTTCGCGTCGGTCGCATCCTCGGGGTCGACGTCAATATCCATCCCACATTTGCACTGGTGTTCCTCTTCGCGTTCCTTCAGTGGGGCGTGGGGGACGATGGCGGTGTTGTGCCATTTCTCCTCGGGTGCGCGCTGGTGGTCCTGGTCTTTCTTTCGGTGCTTGCGCACGAACTCGGCCACTGTTTGATGGCGCGACAATTCGGCATCCAGGT
>CAZVAA010000182.1:4534-5603 GCA_964624125.1 uncultured Sphaerobacteraceae bacterium
TGGATGGCCTGCAGGGCGGCGTGGCGGGCCGGACGGTGGCGGACGTGATGGACCGGTCCGTCTACATCGCGGATGTCGACGACTCGATCTTCGACGTGCAGCAGCAGATGAACCGGACCCAGCGGTGGGCGATTCCGGTCACCGAGGATGGGCTCTACCGGGGAATCTTCACGGCTGACCGGTTCGTAAACCTGTACAGGCAGATCGCGCCGAGGCTGCGCGAACGAGACTGGTCTCTCTCGGACGACTGGAAGGATGCCATCTCGTCGAACCTCAAACGTCGAAGAAGTGGCTGATATTTCGTATGCTTGACAATGGATTGTTTGACGTTAGAGTACTATAAGGGAGACGAATATCCCATCGGAGGAACTATTCTCATGAAGATTTCGACTCGGGGTGAATACGGCGTACGTGCCATGGTGGCGCTGGCGCACAATTTTGGTGACGGCCCGATGTCGATTTCTGAGATCGCGCGCAAGTCAAACGTGCCGCCGGCCTACCTGGAGCAATTGATTGCCCCATTACGGCGAGCAGAGCTTGTTGTGAGCAAGCGTGGCGCCCATGGCGGATACAGCCTTTCCCGCCAGCCACAGGACATCCTGATCGGGGAGATCTACCGCGTCATGGAAGGGCCCGTGGCTCCCATGGACTGCGTCTCCGAAGATGCGGAAGACCAGACATGCCCGCTGATCGATGGTTGCGAGACACGGCCAGTCTGGCTGAAATTGCGTGACTCCATCACCGGCGTGCTGGACTCCACAACATTGGCCGACCTGGTCAAGCAGCCCGGCGCGGATGCCGTCGGTGGTCCTGACCAGCTCGCGCCCCACGCCTGATATCGCCCTATCGAGTACACCCCAAGTTCATAAGGAAGTGGCCTGATGTCGTACGGCACTGATGCGATATATCTGGACCACGCCGCCACGACTCCGACCGATCCCGCGGTCGTTGAGTCGATGTTGCCGTGGTTTGGCGCCCGTTTTGGCAATCCGTCGAGTATTTACCAGCTTGGCCAGGAGGCCATGGCGGGGCTCGACCGCGCCCGGGGCCAGGTGGCGCGCGTCCTCAA
>CAZVAA010000183.1:0-1901 GCA_964624125.1 uncultured Sphaerobacteraceae bacterium
GTCGTGACGTGCCCCGCCCGGCAGCGGTTCACCCGCAATGCCGACAACAGCGCCAGCACCAGCATCCCCCAACCGAAGGCCAGTGCGATCGCCGCGCTGGCGGCCGTCGACCATCCGAGACTGGTCGTGAGCGCCAGCAGCACGCCCCCGATCCCGACGCCAACCGACGAGGCGAACATGTCGCCAAGCAACGTCGACGATGCGACCATCCCGTCCTGGCCGCGTGGAGCATGCGCGAAGGCGAGTGCGGTCGAGGTCGTATGCGTGAGCCCCATCCCGAGCCCGGCGATCAACCAGGCGATCCCGGCGACCGTGACCCAGATGTCCTGGAAGATCACGACCGTGCCGACGATGATCCCGACACCCGCGAGCATCAGCAATGTTCCCGCACGAACCCTCGGACCCCGGCCGGATGGGCCCTCGCGCCGGTCTTGCCGCGCCTGGATGATCGACCCGGCGGTCCATGTCAGCGAGCCGACGGTCAGTACCACGCCGGCGACCGCGGTCGAGACGCCACCGACTTCGTTCAGCGCGAACACCATGTAGGTCTCGGTGACGATGAACCCGCCAAATGCCAGTGAGCGAATGGCGATCGCCCCGCCCAGCAACGTGCCAGCGGTGAAGGTCCCTTCCGGCAGCAGCCGACGCAGCATCGGGGCAAGCATGACCAACCCGGCGATCGTCACGATCACCGAGATCCAGATCGGGCGAAGGTCCGGACCGGCGAGGAAGAGCCCTGTGCCGATCGCCAACACGATCGCCCACGGCACCCGTCGCGCCGTTGCATCGGCATCTGGATCTTTCTCCAGCGTCACTTTGCGGTAGGAGGGCCAGGTCATCGGCGTGACGATCAGCATGATCGGGATAAGGCCCCAGAAGACGTACCGCCAGCTGAAGGTGTCGGCGACGAATCCGGCGATGACCGGGCCGATCAGGGACGGGACGATGAAGGCGCTGGAGAGCGCGGCGAGCATCGCCGGTCGCAAGCGGTCGTCGTAGGCGCCGCCGACGATCGCGTAGATCGTCGCGAACGAGGCCCCTGCCCCGATCCCCTGCAGGCCACGGCCGAGGAACAGCGTCCAGATATCCGGCGCGGCACCGGCCACCAGCGAACCAAGCGCGAAGATCACCATCGAGACGACGAAGACACCCGCTGGCTGCCGCCGGCCGACCTCGCGTCCGGCGATAACCGTGGCGATGATCTGCGGCAGCAGGAAGGCGTTGAAGATCCAGCCGTAGAGGCTACGCCCATCAAGATCCTCCGCGACGACCGGGGCAATGGTCGCGATCGCGAGTCCCTGGAAGGCGGCGAGGGTGACGGCAAGCACCGATCCCATCGTCAGCGCGAGGTTTTGCTTGTCCCAAATCGATCCGGTGGAGACGTTCGAAGGCATACGTAAAGAGTCCTTGCGTTACAGTGCCGGTAGACACGGAACGAAAGGATTCGGTGGTTCCGCCGCCGGGATAAGGAAAGCCCGTCAGGGGCGCGAGTTGCTATCGATTGAGGGCAGGTTCGGTGGTGCGAACCAGTCGCACAGCCGCATGAAGCTCGGCACAGCGAACTGCGAGACCGAATCGAGCGCGCTCGGCAGCTCGATCGCGGGCTGGCAGATTTGATCCCTTGCGGGATTCTGCACCTCGGTCGTCGTGGCGACGTCGTCGCCATCATTACCAGACGGGTCGAAGACGTACGGGGTCGCGACAAGCGCCAGCAGCAGCACGATAACAATAACGCGGATCGCGCGCGTGATACCGCTCACCGGGTCATCGAGATGGATGACGACGGGATCTTCCTGTTGATGTTCCATCTGCTGCCTGTTCCGGACACGTATTTGAACCAGGACCCCGCATGTAGACTACAGGGTGCGGTCAAGCATGTCACCTTCTCCGTATTTTCACTC
>CAZVAA010000183.1:2001-5575 GCA_964624125.1 uncultured Sphaerobacteraceae bacterium
ATCTGCGCGATCGCGTCCGCATCTGTCCCGAATGCGACCGGTTCGCCGGGCATCGCGTCCGCCTGGATCACGGCGGCGCGGGGGTGGTCAATGTCCCCGGCAACCCATGCGCGGCCGGTGCCGGAGGTGAGGATATCCCACGAGATCACCGTTTCCGGCGAGTCGCCCAGCGCGGCCGCGAGCCGCGGCATTTCCTCTTTCGCCAGCTCGCGAATGTCGTTTTGCGGTGTAGCGTCGACCACGTTCAACCTTTGGGTAACCGGGAGGGCATGCCGGGGGGTTGCCGGCGTTGCCATGTCAGCCCCTTTAGCATGGAGCACATCATGCGGGACTGCAACGTTCATATGGAAGGCGCCGCCACAAGCAGTGCGTTCTTCCGGGTTGCCCGCGAGGTCGCATTCTTGTGACGAATTCTTCGCATTCAGGCGACGTTAAGCTTCCTGCCGCAGGATACGATGAATGCAGCGGGACCGGACGTAGGTACGCCGTATCCCCGGTACAACGATGGAGAATTTGCCGATGACCAGGCACACCAATCCACCCCATGCGTGGGAGCATCCGCTGATCCGGACGCTGGACCGCCCGGTAAGCCGCCGCGCCATGCTGGCCGGCGCCGCCCTTACCCTGCTGCCATCTACGCGCGCTGTCGCCCAGGAGATGTCCAGCCCCGACGTCGCGACCCCCTCGCCGGACCTCGACGGGGAGGCGGAAGCCGTCGCCCTGCTGGAATCCGCCGTCGAGGCAATCTCCGCGCTGGAAACGTTCGCGTTCGAGCTGGACACCACACGTGGCAAGAGCACGATATTCCAGGGACTGGAGTTGAAGGGCGTTGAGGGCGTCGTTCGGCGTCCGCTCGATATCCAGGCGACCGTCACCGTCGGGACGCCCCTCAGCGATATCACCGTCTCCGCGATCGGGCTGGACGGCGAGTTCTGGGTCCAGGATCCGCTCTCCGATGGCGGATGGATCTCCATGGGGTCCGACCCGCAGATCCAATCGCTGATTAATCCGGACGCGCTGTTGCTCTATGCGGTGCGGCTGGTCCAGGATGCCCAAATCACCGGTACCGAGAAGATCTATGGTGTTGAAACGACCCTGGTCGAGGGAACCGTCGACTTCGTCGACTTCCTGGGCCAGTTCGGTCAGGGTCAGATGGAGCTCACCCAGTTGATCGCCGAAGGGCCGAAGGATGTCGCCTTCTGGATCGATGACGAGAACCGCGTCGTCGAGAGCGAGATTCGCGGACCGATCTTCGCCTCCGAGAGCGACGATGTCGTCCGCGTGCTCGGCCTCTTCGACTTCAACGAGCCGGTCGAGATTGAGCGGCCGGAAGGGCTTTAGTCCATGTCCGGTGAGATCCGGCTGCTCGAGGCGCTCCAGCGACCGGAGGCATATCCGTGGCCTGTCGCCGATGTCCAGATGATCTCGACGCATATCTCCCGCGTGTTTCTCGCTGGCGACCGCGTCATCAAGCTGAAGCGCCCGGTGCGGTACAGCTTCGTCGACTACTCGACGCTCGACCTGCGTCACCAGGCATGCCTCGATGAGGTCCGCCTGAACCGGCTCCTGAGCGATGACATCTACCTCGGCGTCGTCCCGATCGTCCGTGACGGCGACGCAGTTCACGTTGGATCGGACGACGAAGTCGATCGCGCGATTGAATGGGCGACGCTGATGCGCCGTATCGACGACGATGACGTCCTCGATGCCCGTCTCGAACGCGATGCGATACCTGCCGACCTCGCGACGCGTCTGGCCGATCGCCTCGTTCCTTTCCATCTCAGCGCCGCCCGGCAGTGTGAGGGAGAACCGAACGAGGTGCTTGAGGCGCAGGAGCGCGTCGTGTTTGAGAACCTCGACGAGCTGCGACCCTTCGCCGGGGATACGCTGCCGGAATTCGAGTTCGATATGGTCGATCGCGCGATGCGGTCATTCCTCGTTGATCGCCGGGAACAAATGCTCTCGCGCATCGGTGACGGCTGGGTCCGTGAGGGCCATGGTGACCTGCGTTGCGAGCATGTCGTCGTGCCGGATGAGGGTCCGGTGCAAGTCTTTGATTGCGTCGAGTTCAACCGTGACCTGCGCTGCGCCGATATTGCCTCCGACATTGCCTTCCTGTTGATGGATCTGGTTCGTCTCGGGGCTGGCGATGCCGTTGTGCGCGACCTGCTCTCCCGGTACGCCGATGCCGGCGCCGCGCTTCCTGCTTCCCTGCTGCGCTTCTTCTGGATTCACCGGGCGCTGGTTCGTGCCAAGGTTCATTGCCTGCGTCTGGCCGATCTTGCCGAAGACGAGCGTGCGCCGCTGGTGCGCAAGGTCGTCGACTACCTGCACATCGCGACCAGGCAGGCCGTCACCATGCGGCCCGCGTTTATCGCGATGACCGGGCTCAGTGGCACCGGGAAATCGACCGTTGCCCGTGCGATTGCTCGCGCGACCGGCGCGACCTTCTTCGACACTGACATCATCCGGAAAGACCCGGCCTGGCTTGCCGGTGACGAGGCACAGGCTCGCGGCGAGGACATCTATACCGCCGAATGGACGCAGCGGACCTATGACCGGATGATCGGGGAGGGGAGTGAGATTGTCGGTCAGGGCGGCGTCGCGATCCTCGACGGGACCTTCCTTGAGCGAGCCCTCAGGGACCAGGCGGCGGACGCCGCGCGTGAACTCGGTGTGCCGTTCGCCATGGTCGAGGTGCGGTGCGACGACGAGGTCGTGCTGAAACGCCTGGAGGCGCGCCAGCGCGATCCGCGCAGGACCTCTGACGCCGGAGTCGACATCCACCTGCGCCAGCGGGAGCGGCACCGGGCGAATCCGCCGGGGTTGCCTGAGGGCACCATCCACAGCGTTGTCGATACGACGCCGGACGGTCCTGCGTCGCTGGATAGCGTCCTGCAATCGCATATCGACGCCGGCTTCCTCACGCCCGGTATCCGCAAGGATGACGCTCTGGTCTAGGAGAAGGCTCGCAGCGAGGACCTCAACACCGTAACCCCGGACATCGCAGCTACGGGCGGTGTCCGTGTCGGCATACCGCCCGCCACCTCTCGTAGCCCCGGACCTTGTGTCCGGGGACCCCCCAGGCGAACTAGGGCTACGGGAAACCGGCTAGCCTACGACAGCTGCGGCAGTACCTGAGACGCGATGACCTCGAGCCCGGAGATATCGTCCATATCCAGCCACTGCAGCATCACACCCTGAACGCCCGCCTCGGCGTGGCGGCCAAGGATATCGACGATCTGGTCCGGCGTGCCGACGACAGCGCCGCGCTCGACGATGCGGTTGCGATCATCCTCGCTGGTCTTTGCGTCGAGTCCCGCCTGGTCGGCCGCGGCGACGCCCCGCGTCATCAGGGTCCGCTTCACCGCGGCGGGCTCGCGGCCTTCCTGCTCCAGCAGTTCATCGAGGATCTGGCACCGCTCGCGGAAATCTTCCGGCTTCAAACCAACCGCGTTCCACTCGTCCGCATACTTCGCCGCCAGCGGCAGCGTTCGCTTCGGGCCGTTGCCGCCGATCACGAGCGGCGGGCCATCCGCGCGGGGCGAGCGCGGGCTGAGCATCGCGTCCTTCA
>CAZVAA010000184.1:0-5554 GCA_964624125.1 uncultured Sphaerobacteraceae bacterium
CAGCACCGGAGGGGTAAGGCTCGTCGCCGGGGCGAATTCGCCCTGCTGGATCTCCGTCGCCCATGCTTCGCGATCAATCGAGGCGGCGATGGCCCGACGGACGCGTACATCGTCAAAGGGCGGGGTGTGGAAATCGAGCGAGACCGCGAGGGTAGAGGCGTGATCCTCGATCTCGACGAGGTCAGCGGAGAGCGTTTCGTCCCCCTCGACAGAGCCGACTAGGGAGATCGGGACGTCAGCGACAGCGACCTCATCCTGGACGTACCAGTCCAGCGCGGCCTGGTCGGTGCCGCCGCCCGGGAGGATGCGCCAGGTGATTCTGGTGATCGAGGGCGATGGCTCACCCCAGTAGTGCTCGTTGGGCGACATCGAGATGTGGTCGTTGTCGACAAATTCGTCGATCTTCCACGGTCCCGCGCTCGCCGCTGACAGGGGCACGACCTCTTCATCCTGCGCCTCGATATAGGCCGGATTCATGACAGCCCAGACGAACGTCGCGAGATAAGACGGGAAATGCGCCATCGGTTCGGAGAGCGTGATTTCGATAGTGCGGTCGTCGGTAGCGCTGAAGCCAAGTGTGTCGGCTTCGCCAGAGACGAACTCGTCATACCCGTCAATCGGGGCCATGAAGCTGGCCATGGGTGAGATACGGGTGCGATCGAGCGCCCGCATCCACGACTGGATGAAATCATCCGCGGCGATCGGGGTGCCATCGGCGAACGCGATTCCTTCCCGGAGGGTTGCGGTCCAGACAGAACCATCGTCGTTCGGCTCTACAGACTCCGCGAGGTCGGGTTCGACTGCGCCATTCTCATCGAAGCGCAGCAGCCCGGACCACGCATACGGCAACATGACCCAGAACGGTCCCCAGTTCACCGTGCGATGCGGATCGACCGTGACGTCCTCCCCATAGGGGTTGAACGGAAGGGTGATCTGGACATCGGTCTCCGGGTCCTGCGTCCGGGTGATGGTTGCCGAGTCCATGGACGGAGTGGCCGAGACGGCGTGGAGACCGGTCGCTGCCGCTCCGGCGAGCACGGCGGAAGCGCGCATGAAATCCCTGCGGGAGTGCGGAACGACGCTTGAGTTGAGCAATCGTGAGAATGCCGCTGTCGGATTGGACGTGCCGATTCTTGATTTCACCATGCTGCTCCTCGTTGCTCGCGCGTCGTCTCGTCCCGGTCGTGCCGGTGCGTTGGCAGATGCTCATCCTTACCAACGCACCGGACAGTGGTTTGGTTACCCTTCGCCAGGCAGTTCATGGCCGTACGACCGTGTGCCAGCTTCCTGCAAGAACCGGGCAAGGAGGTCGACGCTCGCCTGGATGTCGCTGACGGCGGCCATCTCGTTCACGCTGTGAACGTAGCGGGTCGGGATTGAGATAGTGCCCGTGACGATGCCGTCCTGCGAGCGCTGGAACGCGCCCGCGTCGGTGCCACCTCGCGGCAGGACTTCCATCTGAAAGGGGATATCGTTCTGCTCCGCGATGTCCCGCAGGTGGGCGACGAGCTTCGGGTTGGGGAGCTGGGAGCTGTCGAACACCTTGATCGCGGTCCCGCTACGGAGCTTCGTCACGGCAGAGTCACCGGGGATGCCCGGGGTGTCGCCAGCAATAGTGACATCTAGCGCGATAGCGATATCCGGCTGGACGCCGAACGCGGAGGTCGTTGCGCCACGGAGGCCGACTTCCTCCTGGACGGTCGCGATCGGAATGATCTCCGCATCGCATGCTCCGGCGGCGCGGACCGCCTCGAGCATGACGTAGACGCCCAGCCGGTCATCTAGGGCCTTGGTGACGACCATGTCGCCGATGCGCTCAAAGTCACGGCGCATGGTGACCATGTCGCCGATACTGACAAGCTCCTTCACCGCGTCGCCTTCGAGACCGAGATCAACGAAGAGATCCTCCAGCTTGAGGTCCTTCGATTCGTCCGGCCTCAGCAGGTGAATCGGCTTGGTGCCCGGCTGGATAACGCCGTCGAGCGTGTCGCCATTGCTGGTGTGCACCCGGACGCGCTGCGCCACGAGAACGCGTGGGTCGAACCCTCCGACTGGCTGCAGGCGAATGTAGCCATTGTCATCGATATGGCGAACCAGAAACCCGATCTCGTCGACGTGTGCGGCAATAGCGACGCGCGGGCCGCCCTTGCCCTTCTTCAGGCCGATGAGGTTGCCGAGGGTATCCACCCGCATCTCGTCGACGAGTGGGCGCATGTGGCCGGCGACAACGTCACGGACGGCATCCTCGCGTGAGGGGATGCCATCGGCCTGGGTGAGCTCGCGAAGCAGTGATTCATTCATTATGGGCGGGTTACTCCTGCAGTTTGATCCTGGACACAATGAAGGGTGATGCGGCGGACCGCATCACCCTTCAGGGTACACCGAAGCATTGACCTGTGGACGGCTACTCGCCGATCAACAGGATCGTGCTGCTGCGGTAGAGATCGCCATCGGTGTGGGACACCGTGCCGATCGAGATGAGGTTCAGCGAGTCAGTCACCGACGCCGGGGACGCGTCAACCTCGACCCCGGTCGAGAAGTAGTCCTCGCAGGCCTCACCGTCGTAGTCGAGGTCGAGGTTCCAGAGACCAACGGTGTCGGCGTCA
Source organism: uncultured Sphaerobacteraceae bacterium (assembly GCA_964624125.1). Classification (GTDB taxonomy): domain Bacteria; phylum Chloroflexota; class Chloroflexia; order Thermomicrobiales; family UBA6265; genus UBA6265. The sequence continues at coordinate 2,607 of CAZVAA010000184.1, forward strand.
TAGGCTTCCTGCGCCTCTTCCTGCGTCGCGTAGTCACCACAGGCTTCGTCGTTGTCCATGACGGACGTCGACGTCGAGATGGTGGTCGCGGCGTCCTCGATCATGGGGAGGAGCTTCGCAAGGCTGAGGTACTGGACGCCGACGATGTTTTCCTGCGGGAGCACATCGAAGGTGGCCTGGTAGTCCGCATGGTCGGCGAGAACAGTCGCGGAACCGTCGAGGTAGCTATCGATACCACCGTTGACGCCCACGAGGAGCTCGCCATCAACGACGCCGTATTCGATCGCCAGCGGGAAACCGCCGGTCGTTGCCGGGTCCATCGTGATCGAGGTGACCGTTCCGCCGGTGACCTCGCGCTCGGCAAGCGTCGCGTCCGCGCCAAGGGCGGAGTTCATGATGAAGGTGATGCGCTCGGAGACACCGGCGACGGTAGCCTCATCCGCCACACCCGATACGAAGACGACATCGATCACCGGCTCGTCGGAGAAGATCTGGTCGACATTCGCCGCCATCGCGAACTCGCCGTTCATTTGGTCGAAGAGTTCGGTCTTCAGGTTGAACCCGAGCTGCGCCTCGAGCATGGCGTAGACATCGTCGACCGTCGGCGTCGCTACGGGCGTGGTTTCCATGCCCGTCGTGGAGGTGGTCTGGGTGTCGGCCAGCGCCATCTGGAGGACCATGCCGAAGAGGTCGAAGACGCCGCTGCCGGCGAGGTCATTGCCGTTTACGAAGAACAGGGAATCAGCCGAGACGCGCTCCGCCATCGTCGGGGTGAAGCTGGCCGGCGCGGGCATCGCGGCATCCCCGGCGGGGACGGTCACGGTGTCGAGGCGGAAGCCGTTCTCGTCGGCGTAGGCGTTCCAGCCCACGTAGGCCTGGCTCGTGCCGTAGAGCTCCGCCAATTCAGGATCCTGCAGGGCGGCCTGGTCAGCGATCACGGTCGCATCCATGTAGCCGAAGCTGAGGGATTCGGTATCAAACGCGCCCCGAACCGTGAGGAAATTCTCGTTTGAAGACAGGGCGTCGACAGTGCCGCCGACCGTGTCGATGATCGGTTCGACATCGTCCGGGCGGACGGCGAGGACCACGGTGTCTTCAACAAGCGCGATCGCGGTCGGATCTGTCATCTCATCGACGGATTCCCAGTACTCGATCGTGGTTCCGTTGTGATCAACTGTCTCGACGGTTACGCCGGCGGAGTTCGCTTCATCGGCGACCATCTGCTGGAGGAAGCCATAGAGGGCTTCCGGATCTTCCGGCTGGAAGACGACGGCGAAGCCTTCCGGAACGTCTGTGCTGGCCAGCTGGTCCGGATCGGCGGTCAGGTCAGTTGCGCTGGTGCTGAAATCGTCCACCGTTTCCATGCTGAACGCGTCAGGGGACGTAAAGACGAGCGCGGCCTTGCCGGTGAACTCAAGGGTTCCGGCCATGCTGCCAACTTCTTCCGGCGACGCGTCAAGCTCCTGCTCGGCGAGGTCGGAAAGGCCCGCACGCTCCAGAAGCGCATAGGTCTGGACCCACTGGTCGGACGTCTGGTCGAGATTCGCCTCCATGTAGAGGACGGAATCGGCGGGTACGGCATCCGCAATGCCTGCCTCGGCCTGAGCGGATGCAGCCGATGCCCCGTACATTGCGAGCGCGGTCGCAAAGAAGCTGGCCACCAGCAAGATGGCCATCGTGACCGGGAACACCCGGCGGAGCGGATGCTGGGCCGTCATGGCCCGGATTTGACCTTCCAAGAGTGTCTCCTTATCCCGCGCAGCGACTCGCTGCCGGGGATGAATCATGGCTGGCATTCATGCCCGCCTCGACTAAACGGAGGTGCGTCCAGGCCTGCGCGCCGAATCGCCCCCGTAACCCAATTAATCCCTCCCCGGGTGACTTACGAGGAATACGGTCCGGGACCGGGTTTGGTTCCCTGAAGGAACCTTATTGTCCGATTCGCCGGTCGAACCCGTTCGCGAGGGTGAAAATCACGATGAACATTACCGCGATCCCCCCGATGACGAGCGCGATTACGCCGAATGTCAGGACTGTGCGAACCAGCGCAGATAACACGTCCAACACAACTGACCTCGATTCCCTTTCAGACCCTATCCACGTGAGTACCTGTAGCCAAGTATAGCGGCCCTGTCATCGGTTGTGTGTGTCGAAATTGCATCAAGGCAAGAAAAAAGACCGGAAGCGATTGGCATTTACCAATCGCTCCCGGTCGTTCCGTAATCAGGCCTACGCGACGACCTGGGCGTTGCTGAGGCTGCCGGTAAAGATGAATTCGTGGTTTTGCGCGTCGACTGTCACGACCTCGCCCTCGCGAATCTCTCCATTGAGCAGCTTGAGCGCCAGCGGGTCCAGTACGTGCTTCTGGATCACCCGCTTCAGCGGTCGCGCGCCGAACATCGGGTCGTAACCGAGTGTCGCGATCAACTCGCGGGCGGCTGGCGTCAGCACCAGTGAGATGTTGCGGTCCGCCAACCGGCGGCTGACCTGGTCAAGCTGGATCTGGACGATGTCGCCGATCTGCTCACGGGTGAGCTGGCGGAAGATGATCGTCTCGTCGATCCGGTTCAGGAACTCTGGACGGAAGTTCGCGCGCAAGGCGTCCATCACCTGGCTGCGTATCTCGTCGTCCTGGCCCTGGCCAAGACCTGCAATGAACTGCGAGCCGAGGTTCGAGGTCATGATGATGACCGTGTTCTTGAAGTCGACCGTGCGTCCCTGGCTGTCCGTGACGCGTCCGTCGTCCAGGATCTGGAGCAGGACGTTGAAGACATCCGCGTGCGCCTTTTCGATCTCGTCGAACAGGACGACGCTGTAGGGGCGACGACGGATCGCTTCGGTCAGTTGACCGCCCTCGTCGTATCCGACATAGCCTGGCGGGGCGCCGATGAGACGGCTCACGGAGTGCTTCTCCATGTACTCCGACATGTCGATACGGACCATCGCCT
>CAZVAA010000185.1:0-5504 GCA_964624125.1 uncultured Sphaerobacteraceae bacterium
TTACACGATATGGGGAGTCCTCCTCCGCACAGGAAGCCCGGCGCCTGGAGCGCCGGGCTTCCTGTGGGATTGGGATACGACCGGAAGACCTCACCGGCGTCGATGCACCCCTGTGGCACCCGCCATCAGGACACCGGCAACCGTCAGCATCACCAGCCACGTCGCACCTGACTGGTCTTGTGCGCTCCCGTGCCCGGTGGAGGGCAATCCGGAGACACGGATCGAGGCATCTGATGGATCAGCCACCAATCTCGTCGCGGACGATCCGGCCTGGTCGATGACTCCGGCTCCCGTCTCCGATTCGTTGCCACCGCCGTCCTCCGCATCATCGTCGGGATCGTCCGGGGCAGGCGTCGCCTCACCGTCACCTTCATCCGGATCGGCCGGCGTCGTGGGGACGGGAGTCGGTGTCACCGGCTCTGGTGGGGATGGCGTCGGAGTAACATCGCCGTCTTCGGGATCGGTCGCCTGGAGGACGATGGCGAAGCTCACCGGTTCCGGCGCGGCCTGGGCGAAGAAGCCCTGCACCCCGATCCGGCTCGCCTGCTCGTCACCAACCGTGAATTCCTGGATGAAGAGGTCGAATGCCGGGGTGGCATCGATCTCCACCAGGTAGGTGCCCGGTAGCAGCGGCTCCGGCAATGGCACCACGACGGGGAGGTTCAATTGGTCGCCGGTGAAGGTGCCGCCGTAGGTGATCGTCTCGTCGGCGGTATTCGTCACTGTCCACGTGGAGCCCTCAGGCATTCGCGACGTGGTGTCCGGATCGCTGGAGCTGATCTCCAGTTCAACCGGCACGGCCACCGGCGGGCATTCCGCCGCGTCGGTGGCATAGGACCGCGTCGCGGTGTTGCCGTCGATCGTCCAGCTATCTGTCTCCGCCGGCCAGGTATAGCCGGGTTCCAGCGACAGGGTGACGATGAACTCGTGCGCCACCGTTCCATCCTGCGGACCCGCCGGGTCGACGTCTCCGGTGACACCAACCCCGTCCTCGCCAATCGCGACCGATGACTCGCTCACGGTGCCGTCGACACACGCCGCCTGGGCCACGGTGATCGTCGGGATCGTCGCCATCTCGCACTCAACCGAGATCGAGGCGACGGCGGGATACCAGACGTCGTCGATGGTCTGCAGGCTTGACGAAACGTCCAGCGTACTGGTGCAGGCACGAACCGGGACGGGAGTGCTTGTCACCTCCACGAAACGGCTTGCACCGTCCGGAATGGTGTACCCGGTATTGCTGCAGGTGACGAAGGGCCCGAAGATCACGCAACTATCGAAGTCGTGGTCGGTTACCGACCAGGTCATGCCTTGCGTGGCAGGCAGGGTCAGGAAGAGCTGCGCCGCTCCATCGGCCCCGCTCACGTTCGTCGCCGTCGTGGTGAAGACCGCCACATCGCCGCTCGCAATCGTGGCCGCGCCCGGGACGACCTTGAGTTGCCAATCCGTCGGGCATTCCATTGCCGTTTGAACGGTACTGCTGCCCGTCCACCCACCAGTGAGATGCACCGTGACGGTGTATCCATCCTCGCAAAGCCCTGCGGACGGGGTCCTCGATGACACGGTCACCGCCCGAATCTCGAACGTATCTCCGTCTTCGCCCAGGGACGCGAGGAGAATGTCGTCACAGGTCAGGACATCATCAACGATGCTACAGAGATCGTCATTGGTGCTCTCGAAGTACCACCTCACGTCCAGGAACGGGTGTCCGGCGATCTCGGATGGCAACACGGCAGACAATCCACCGGCCTCAGCCGTCCCGTACCCGGAGTTCGTGATCGTGATGTTGTATGCCAGGACCTCATTTGGCCCGATAGCCGGTTCATCGCCGGTTACCTCGATCGAGACATCCGGCTCGCAATTCACCGTGGTCGTTACGGGATCGCTTTCAACGACATCATTTTCGCCGGCCTGATACGTCGCGACGTTGGTGAGGTCGCCGCAGGCGTCAGTAGTGGCGGGCAAGGTGTACGTCAGCATCACCGTGAGCAAGCCGTCGGTTGACCCGTCGTTCGCCGGCACGCCGAGGCCTGAGCACGTCACGACATTGCCAACGCCGACCAAACACCCTGTCGCCGGGCTCGTCACCGTTACCGTGCCGGAATCCGGCAGGTCATCCCTGATCGTGACGTTTTTCGCCTCGCCCTGACCAGTGTTCGTGACCGTGATCTCGTAGGCAACCTCGCCGCCGGGCACCGCTGCGGACGGGCCGGATTTCTGGATGGAAAGTTCCGGCGCGCACTCGATGTGCGTCTCGACGGTATTGCTGAGCACGACTTCGGGGTCGCCGGATCCACCTTTGAACGCCGCCTGGACCTGGTTGGTCACGCTCTCATTGCATGCCAACCCGGTGGTGACCACGCTCTCGATGCGGATGACAAACGACCCGTTTCCGGGGGCCAGGTCCACAAAACCGCAGTCCAGGTACGTCGAGCCGCCGCTCATTGTTGAGCACCATGTCCCCCCTTCGACCCCCTCAGTGCTCACGATCTCTGCCGTCCAGTCGCTCCCCGTTTCCGGGAGGAGGTACTTGAACGTTTCTTCCTCGATCAGCGGCCGCACATTCACGCTGCTATCCTCGGCGCCACCGATAAATGTGCCGGAAATCTCGTACCAGAGGACCTCTCCTGTCATCACTGAAGCCGGACCCGCCAGGCTCAGGGTTCCCGTTGCGTCACAGTCCACAACGGTGCGTATCGTGTTGGAGGTTGCGGATCCGACCGGCGCATCGACCATGGCCAGGGCCTGCAGCTCCCCACACACGCTGTTGTCGTCTGGCACGGTGGTTTCGGCAGTGATGGTTTTGCCGGAGAGCGTACTGGCCCAGACAGGGATGCCCGTACAGGCAATCTCCTGACCGGTGCGAGAGCAGGCCGGATCAGCCTCAAGTGACCAAGTGGTCCCCGTGTCCGGAAGCGTCATGGTCACCGTTGCGTCGGTCACGTCCGTCTCGCCGTAGTTCCAGATCTCGAACGTATATGTCAGGGAATCTCCAGGCAAGATCGTCGCGGGGCCGGACACATCGATCGTCAGCGGGCTTTGCACCCCGTACTCGCATTCGATCGTGGTTTGCGCAAGTAGCTGTCGCTGTCCGTCGACCAGAACTCCGTTATCCACTTCCGCCAGGACCTGGAGGGAGATCGCTTTCGCGTCGAGATCCTCCCGGGTGATCTCGGTGGTGAACTCCCGTACCACGATCTCGCCGGGATTCAGGCTCCGCCTGAATGGTTCATTCAACGTACCTGGCCGGGAAATCGTCGTGAGGATGTCCCCCTGCCGGATATCACCCTCATTCGTCATATCGATCCGGATAATCACGGTGTCTCCGGGTCGCAGGCCGGTGGTATCCGGGCAGGAATACGTCGTCGGGAAGGTGATCTCCGGCGCGCACAGCACCCGGATAACGCCGGACGCCTGGGAGGTCCGTTCCGCCTGCCCGCCAGCAAACCGGGAAGATGTGGCGGTTGCGCTGGCCTGAACCCAACCGCATCCATTGAAGGTGTTGGTCTGGACCCAGACGGTGAGCGTCTCCGATACGTCCACCGTGCCGGTCGAGGAACAGTCCAGGTGGGACACCGTGGTCATCGTACATTGGTCAAAGTTGTGCTCGAGGATTGTCCAACCCGGCGAGAAGCCGATGCTGGAGGAGAGATCTACATCGAGTGACGGGTTCTGGACGAGGTCCGAGCCGGCCCAGTCGGCATAGTTCGCCACGGTGATGGCGAACACAGCATTGGAGTACTCCGTGATCTCGTAGTCGGCTGCCTGGACGGCCACGACGATCCCGCTGTCACATGTAACGGTCGCCGGTGGCGATGTCGTCGAGCCGATTCCGGTGGTCTCGCTGGAGACAGCAAGACTCCACGTGCCGCAACTGGCCGGATCGATCGTCCCGGTGGAAATCGTGACCGTGATCGATTCCCCCACTTCGAGGTCGCCCAGCGCGCACTGTACCGTGCCGTTCTCGACATCACATCCGTCGGTGTCTGCCGTCCAGGATGCAAACGGGATATCCGGCAACGTGGCCGTCCACGAGACGTCGGACGCAAGTCCAACGCCCAGGTTTTCGGCGGTGACGAGGTATGAGAGCGGCTCCCCGGCGGGAGTTTGCCACCCAAGCATGGGCAAGGGGGAACCTGCTGGCAGTGCCTCGAGATTCACCCACGGCTCATTCTCGCAGAGCACATGGACATGGCTGGCCGCCTGCAGTGTCGGGTACATACTCTCCATGCCTGGGCCCAGGTGGAGGATCGCGTGCGAGGTGTAATCAGCGCAGGCATCGCCGGTTGGCATGATGTTGAGGCGGATGGTCACGGAGCCGTCGGCTGGCACGATGCCCTCACAGGTCACCGGGTAGACGAGGCCGGGATTGATACTGCTCTCGCATACCCAGCCATCCGGCGCATTCCAGGTGAGGCCAAAGTCGTATGGATACCCGCTATCGCCAAGCAGGCCATACCGGAGAAAGACATCCAGCGGCGACGAAGCCCCATCGGCCCGGATCGTGATATCGACCGCATGCATGAGGTCGTTATCGTGGCCGATGGCGTAGGGCGCCTCCTCGATGGACATCGAGTACTCCCCTTCCTGCCCTTCGCCGGGCAGGCACCCGGACGTTCCCAGGAGGACCGGACAATCCGATGCCTGGGCTGCATTCGCCGCCATCAGCCGCGGCGCGGCTTCAGGGCTCGCTGATGGAGATGCCACGGGCTGCGCATCCGGGCTGGCGGCCGGGACGACTGCGGTATCGGTATCCGGCAAGGCGGTCGTCCGGGGTGTGGCCTCCGGCTCGACAGGCTCAGGCGTCCCGTCGTCGCCAGCTGCTTCCGGTGTCCCGGGCTTGTCAGGGTCGGTCGCGGGCGGGGTCGCCATGCTGTTGCTATCAGTTGTCGGGGTAGAGCCGGTTAGGCCCGGGTCGGGATCCCCCTCCGGTGTCGAGTCGAGGGAGGCTTCGTCCCCGGTCTCGACGAGCAGCGGATCGGACCCGGCCGCGACCTCTTCGCCGTCGCTGATGCCGTCTCCATCCGTGTCGTTCCGGTACGGGTCGGTCCCGGGAACAGCCTCCTTTTCGTTGGCGAGGCCATCATTGTCGATATCCGGATCGCAGGCATCCCCGAGCCCATCCCCGTCGATGTCCAGCTGGTCCGCATTCGCCATGGCTGGGCAATTGTCCACGCCATCAAGGATGCCGTCACCATCCGCATCGATACGCGCATTGATGATGTCGACCCGGGTGGTCACATTCGCCACGACCGTAGCATGCGCCACCACCACACCGGGATCAAAGGCGTATCCGGGCTGTCCGGCCGTCTGGTACACCGTCACCGGGCCGTTTAGGACGCCGGCAACACGGACCACGCCATCCTGCACACCGTCGGTATCACCCGGGGCCGCACCGTCGGTGACGACGGTCTCCGCCCCGTTCGAGTCGACGATCCGCACCGTCGCGCCGCCATCCAGGATGGCGCCATCATCGCCCATCAGGTACATCTCGAGTCCGCCCG
>CAZVAA010000186.1:0-3801 GCA_964624125.1 uncultured Sphaerobacteraceae bacterium
CGGTAGCGCTCGATCAGGTCCCTGTTCGCCTCATCGCCGCCCGGAACGTTCTGGCTGGTGAACACCGGGATGTTGGCGCCTTGCGCGGCGAGGGCCTCGGCGGTGGCGATGACGAGCTCGTTGAGCAGGGCGGATCCGAGGATGGTCGAGGCGGCACCGATCGTGATGCCGGTGTCGCTGATCTCGTGGAGGGCGTCGCCGGTCGGCACGCGGGTATCGAGCACGAGGTCGGCGATGTCGAACAGTTTCTGGCCGGAGGAGTGGCGGGATTCCGCGCTGGCGTATTCGGCGGCGGAGCCGACCGCGATCGTGAAGAGGCCGCGCTCTTTCGCCTCCTGCGCGACCTCGATCGGGACGGCGTTGATGCCGGAGTTGCTGATGACGAGGATGACCTCACCCTCGCGGGTCTCGTGGTTGACGAAGAGGGAGGCGGCATAGCCCTCGGTGCGCTCGAGCCATGTGGGACGCGAGGTGCCGAAGATCGTGAGGTTGGCGTCCAGCATGGCGTTGACGGGGGCGAGGCCGCCGGCACGGTGGAAGATCTCCTGGGCGAGGAGGGCGGAGTGGCCGCTGCCGAAGGCGTGCAGGATGCCGCCGCTGGCGATCGATGTCGCGATGCGGTCGACGGCGACGGGCAGGGCGTCGCGGTTCGCGTCCGCGACGTCGTCAAGCAGTGAATGGATTCGGGAAAGATAGGAAGCAGGCACAGGTTACTCCTTGGTGGCGTCCATGACGGAGACGAATCGCGAGGTGATCGCCATCGGGTTGGTGATGGCGGTACCGACCACGACGAACGACGCGCCGATGCGGAGGGCCTGGGCCGCCTGGTCCGGCGTCCAGAAACGGCCTTCGGCGAAGACGGCCACAGGCGAGTACTTCACGAGCCAGGCGAGGAGGTCGAGATCGGGATCGTCGGAGTCCGTCGCGCTTTCGTGGGTATACCCGCTGAGGGTGGTCCCGACGGCGTCGGCGCCCGCCTCGATCGCGCCGGCGAGGTCGTCCCGGGTGGCGAGGTCGGCGCAGGCGATGGCGCCGCGGTCGTGGATTACATCGATGATGTCACGCAGTTGTTCGCCGTTGGGGCGGAAGCGATTGGTCCCGTCGAGGGCGATCATGGGCGCGCCGGCGTCGAGGATGGCGATGGCGTCCCTGACGGTGGGGGTGATCATCACCGGGCTGTCGTCGTAGTCGACCTTGTTGATTCCGAGGACGGGGAGCGAGGTGACGTTGCGGACGGCGCGGATATCGGCCGGACCGTTGACGCGGAGGGCGCGGGCGCCGCCGAGCTCGGCGGCCTGGGCCATGAGGGCCATGGTTTCGGGGCCGTGGAGGGGGTTGCCGGGCCGGGCCTGGCAGGAGACGACGAGCCCTCCCGCAAGGCGCTCCAGTCGTTCGAGGATTCCCCCGTTGGGCGTTTCCTGTCTCGTCACGATTCTCTCCTGTATCCACGGGCCCCGGGTGGCCTGTTCGACGGGGCTATTGTGCATGAATTGCAGAAAAAGGTGATACTGTCTTGTGAAAGCACACACAATGTGGCATGTATGCCGGGCCCGGCGTTGGGGCCTGACTTGACGTAGGACCCTCAAACTCCGTAGCATTTCGGAGATTTCCAATCGGACGAGGCAATGAGGCCTCGATCACGGGAATGCTTGCGAGTCCGTGGCCAGTCGCGAGAGCGGGTCAAACGGGCCTGTTGGCGTCAGTTCCACAGGGACGAAGAGGTCCTGGCGCGCACGCGCGGATATCGTATTCGAGTCGTTTCGAAGGAGGCCGTCGTGGGCCGGTACCTGATTCGCCGTGGTCTGATCTCGATCGTCACGCTGATCGCGATCAGCGTGATCATCTATTACCTGATCTACAAGGCTCCCGGCGATCCGTTGGGTGAGCTCGCAGCCAACCCGAATGTCTCACCGGAGGTGCGGCAGCGCATCCGTGAGAGCTATGGGCTGGATGATCCTTTCCACATCCAGTACTTCAAGTGGGCGCAGGCGTATTTCTTCCAGTTTGACTGGGGCACCTCGTTCACGTCCCGTATCCCGGTCCAGGAATACCTGATGAACCGGATCGGGGTGTCGCTGCAGATCAGCGGAACCGCGTTCCTGCTCGGCATCCTGATCGCGATCCCGGTGGGCGTGATCTCGGCGATCAAGCAGTACTCGGCCTTCGACAACATCGCGACGACGTTCGCGTTCGTCGGCTTCAGTATTCCTACATTCTTCTCAGGCCTGTTGCTGATCCTGCTCTTCAGCGTCCAACTGGGGTGGCTACCCTTTATCTACAACTCAAATGTCAGTAGTTTCTGGGGGTTAGTCAAACAATCGATCATGCCGATTACCGTGCTGGCGTTATTCAGCTCGGCGCAGTTAACGCGTTATGTGCGCGCCTCGATGCTGGAAACAATCAACCAGGATTACATCCGCACGGCGCGGGCGAAGGGCCTGCGTGAGCGGTCAGTCATCGTGTTGCATGCGATGCGGAACGCCATGATCCCGGTCGTGACGATTATTGCCCTGCAGGTTCCGGGCGTGATCGGCGGCGCGGTGATCACCGAGCAGATCTTCCTGGTACCGGGCATCGGCAGCGCATTGATCAGCTCCCTCAACTCCAAGGACATCCCGGTGGTGATGGCCATCACCTTTGGCGTGGCGGTCTTTGTCGTCATCTTCAATATCGTTGCGGACATTCTCTACGCGATCCTTGATCCGCGCATCGCATACAAGTAAATGAGCACGAACCCGGGCGCTGGACGCCGAGCGGAGAGACAGATCGATGGCTGAGAGCTCAGATCCAACACTGGAAGCAAACGAGCAACCACGTGACAAGCCGACCCTGGCCAGTGCCGAAGCGTTGCGCGTGCGACCGCAGCGGTCGCTGTGGGGGAATGCCTGGCGCCAGTTCCGCCGCCACAGGCTGGCGATGGCCGGACTGGTGGTCCTTTCCCTGTTCATCCTTGCCTGTTTTATCGGGCCGCTGGTCTACAAGGAGGTCTACTTCTCCCCGTTCAAGTACGAAACCAGCGTGGGTCCGGTAAGCACGACGGACTACTTCAACCCCGAGACAGCCGAGGACGAGAAAGTCTTCCACTTCTTCGGGACGGACTCGATGGGGCAGGATATGCTTGCCCGCATCTTCTTCGGCGGTCGGGTCTCACTCTCCGTCGGTATTGTCGCCGCCGTGATCGCGATCACCGTGGGCACGCTTGTCGGCGCGGCGGCCGGGTTCTTCGGCGGGGCGACGGACAGCATCCTGATGCGGTTGACGGACATGTTCATCAGCCTCCCGCAGCTGCCCCTGCTGCTGCTCGTGACGTTCCTGTACCGCGATGCGATGCGGAACTTCGGTGACCGGATCTTCGGGGCGACGGAGGCCGGGACGTTCATGCTGATCGTGGGCGTGATCGGGTTGCTGGCGTGGATGCCGACGGCGCGACTCGTTCGCGCGAGCTTCCTCTCGATGAAGGAGAAGGAGTTCGTGGAAGCGGCGCGGTCGATCGGGGCGGTTCGCAGCGCGCTGATCTTCAAGCACATCCTGCCGAACGTGATGAGCCCGATCATCGTCGCGGCGACGCTCGAGGTGGGCGCCGCGATCATCACCGAGTCGTCGCTGTCGTTCCTCGGGCTCGGGTTCCCGTACGACGTACCGACCTGGGGCGCGATGCTGTTCAACGCGAAGGACCTCTTGCAGTTCAGCCCGCATGAGGCGGTGATCCCGGGAACGATGATCTTCCTGACAGTGCTGTCGATCAACTTCATGGGTGACGGCCTGCGGGACGCGCTCGATCCGCGGAAGACGCACTAGGAA
>CAZVAA010000186.1:3901-5458 GCA_964624125.1 uncultured Sphaerobacteraceae bacterium
GCGAACTCGGTCACAACGGTGGTCGAGATCGGGTTCTCACGCGGGGCCATGCCCGGTGGCGGCGCATCCTGCGTGACGGTGACGTCGGCCTCGTTCGGGGCCATGACGATGCACATGCCGGACGCCTCGGTGACGCAGGTCGTGGAGAATGTGCCATCGGTGGTTGCGATGGTGTAGCTGACACCGGCGAGCGGGTCGCATGCGTCCGGGATGTTGCCGGCTGCGGGGCTGACATTGCCGGGATCGGTGTCGCAGTAGTAGCTGTGGACCCGGAACTCGATCTCCGCGGGGACGTCCTGCGCGGCGACCGCCTGGGATGCGAATGCGAACAGGAGCATGATGCCAGCGAGGACGGTGGAGACGGCCCGTCGCCGGTGAGCGCGATCGTTCATGATGCACCTCCGAAACGCGTAGTCATACCACGAGATGATCGGACCGGCGACGCCGAGGTTGCCGGAGGGCGGCGAGCCCTGCATCGTGCCATGTCACCTCCGCCCTGGATGAACGGATTCGGCCTACGGAGATTGGGTGTGCGGGAAGTCCCTGAACGCAGTGTAGCAACTGAGTCGGGAAAGCGATACAGCGGATCGGATGGCCGGGTCTCGCTGGTATGGAACGTGTGACCGAACGGGTCGGAGATGGCGCCCGTCCCGCTTGTCGAACCGCCGGGACTACCGGGTCAGGCCATCGCCAGATCGGAGGAACCATGCCATCTCGATATTCACGCCGATCGTTCGTGCTTGGAACTGGCGTGTTGGTGCTGGCGAGTCGCAACCAGGCATGGGGCCAGGCTGCCGGGTGGAGCTGGTCGCTGCCGATCAGGGACGCTGGCGGGATCCCGGGTGACGGGTTCGTGGTTCGTCATGCGTTTGCGACCGAGAACACATGGTACAACCCGGGTTGGTGGCACACGGCGGAAGACTGGTACCGGCTGGATGGCGCGGAGACGGCTGGCGCAGAGGTGCGCGCTGTGGCGGATGGCGAGGTCGTCTTCGCGGGGTCAGATTACCCGGGCCGGGTGGTGATCGTGCGACATGCGGATGACCTGTTCTCGATGTACGGGCATCTCGAATACGCGCTTCCGGTGGGGTCCGGGATGGTTGCGCAGGGCGATGTCCTGGGGACCGTGCTTGGGCGCACAGATGGCAGCGCGCCCAGCCACCTGCATTTCGAGGTGCGCCGGTTCCTGACCGCGCCCGAGGTGAATGGATCGTCGCCGCGCTACGAGGCCGGTTGCACGCTGGACTGTCCGCCGGGTCCGGGATACTGGCCGATCAACGCGCCGGAGCATCCGGTCGGCATGGGGTGGTTGAACCCGACGCATGTCTTCGGAGAGATGGCGTTCCCGGATGGGGTGCCAGACGGGGCAGGGGTGGTTGTGGCCACGGGAACACCGGAGATGGTGCCGGTTTGGGCGGACCCGGGGGCCGATGCGGTCGGGGAGATCCCGGTGGCGCCGGGTGATCGGTACTCGCTGGTCGAGGTGTTGGCGGGAGAGGTGGAGTCGGCGGAGACGGGCGCGGAGGCAACGCACCTGTGGTTCCGGATCCGCGTGCC
>CAZVAA010000187.1:0-5441 GCA_964624125.1 uncultured Sphaerobacteraceae bacterium
GAATGAAATACTCGATCTCCATCTGCTCGAACTCGAGCACGCGGAAGATGAAATTGCCTGGGGTGATCTCGTTGCGGAACGCCTTGCCGATCTGGCCAACGCCGAACGGCAGCTTCTGCCGCGAGGTCGCGAGGATATTCTTGTACTGCACGAAGATGCCCTGCGCCGTTTCCGGCCGCAGGTAGACCTGGTTACCTGACTCGCTGACCGGCCCGATCGTCGTGCGGAACATCATGTTGAACTGGCGCGCGTCCGTCAGGGTGCGGTTGCCGCAGTTCGGGCAGGCCATATTGTTCTCGCGGATGATCTCGCTCATACGCTCCGGCGACAGCGCCTCGGCGTCGGTCATCCCGAGCTTGTCTTCCAGCAGGTGATCCGCCCGGAAACGCGACTTACAGGTCTTGCAGTCGACCAGCGGGTCGTTGAAGTTGACGACATGGCCCGAGGCCTCCCAGACGCGCGGATGCATCAGGATCCCGGCATCCAGCCCGACCATGTCACGCCGCTTCTGGACGAACGTCCGCCACCAGAGTTGCTTGATGTTGTTGCGCAGCTCAACGCCGAGCGGTCCGTAGTCCCATGTGTTGGCGAGACCGCCGTAGATATCGGAACCCGGGAACACGAAACCACGACGCTTCGACAGCGCCACGATCTTGTCCATGGTTGCGGCTCGGGTGGTTGCGGTCTGGTCAGCCATTGAGGGTGTGCTTTCTCCAAAAACTCGCCCGGCCCGCCAATGGACAGGGCGTCAACAGTCCGCCTACCACTATAGAATGTCCCGCCTCCTTTGTGGAACCGGGCCATGGACAGGATCGAACCGGACCGACGACATGCCAGCCCGATTCGATGAGTTGTTTGTTACCAAGGGGCAATAGCGAAATCAGGGTTTGCGCTTCGGGTCCGCCTAGTCCGCCCGCTGGGCCATCTGCCAGTACACCTGCGTCGTCGATGGGCTCACATGCCCCAGTTGCCGCTGCAGGTCCCGCAGATCGAGCCCCCGCCGCAGCGCATGCACCGCGAACGAGTGCCGCAGCGTATGCGGCGTGATGCTCGCGATCCCGGCCCGGCTGGCGTACGCCTTCAGGATCAGCCAGAAGCCCTGCCTCGTCAGCCGCCCACCACGGTGGTTGACGAACAACGAGTCGGTCTTCCCGTTCGCGAGCGCATCCCGTCCCTCGTGCAAGTACTCCGCGAGCGCATCCTCGGCCCGGTACGAGAGCGGGATCCGGCGCGGCTGGTCACTCGAGCTCCCCACAAGGACCGTCCCGGTTCGCAGGCTGACGTCATCGACATCCAGCGCCATGAGCTCGCTCACGCGCATTCCTGTCGAATACAGAACCTCGAGCATCGCCCGGTCCCGCAGGCCCTCGGGCGTGGCGTCCCGCTCCCGCGTCGGCTCCTCGAGAAGCCGCGACACATCATCCGGCGAGATCGCCTTCGGCATGTACTTGTCCACCCGTGGAGACGTCACGCCAACCGATACGTCCTCGGAAGTGATCTTCTCGGCTTCCAGCCACCCAGCGAACGATTTGATTGCGGCGATCTTCCTCGCCAACGTCGAAGACGCGTAGCCTCGCTCCTGCATGTAGGCGAGATATCCGTCAATATGCTCCGTCGCCAGGTCGCTCCAGTTGGCCGGCCGGCCAACGTCGGCCAGATGTTCGTTCTCGTCCTCTTGCAGGAACGTCATGAACTGCCGCAGGTCGTTGCGGTAGGCCGCGATCGTGTTGGGAGAAAACTGCCGCTCGGCGTCGAGCGAATTAAGAAACCGACCGATATCGCCTTCCATGAATCGCGCACCTCTCTCGCGGGATACCACCAGCAAATATCAACGAAAAGGAACTGTCATTGTGTTGTGGAATAGTCAGGCTGGCGGTTCACAAGTGATGCTGGATTGCCCGGGCATCGAAACCGCGGTCATGACGGAATCAAGCAGTTTTTATGCCATGATTCGCCTGGTCCAAAGGCACATATGGCAAGCCAAACGCCTCGGCGACCGCCTCGTAGGTGACCTGTCCGTTCACCACGTTGGCACCCTTCGCGAGTGCCGGATCCTCCGCCAGCGCCGCCTGCCACCCCTTGTCGGCGATGGCGAGCACGTACGGCATCGTCACGTTCGTCAGCCCCTGCGTGCCGGTCCGCGGAACCGCGCCGGGCATATTCGTGACGCAGTAATGAACGACGCCATTCACCTCGAACGTCGGGTCGCTGTGGCTGGTCGGCTTCGATGTCTCGAAACATCCGCCCTGGTCGATCGCCACATCCACCATAACGCTCCCGGGCCGCATCGCCTCGACCATATCCGCCGTCACCAGCTTCGGAGCCCTCGCCCCCGGGATCAACACGCTCCCGATCACCAGGTCGGCATCCGCCACCGCGTTCGCAATGTTCTTGCGCGAGGATGCCAGCGTCGTGATCCGGCCATGCAACGTGTCGTCCAGGTAGCGCAGTCGATCGACATTCAGCTCGACGATCGTGACATTCGCCCCGATGCCCAACGCGACCTTCGCGGCATTCGTGCCGACCACCCCGCCGCCGATCACCACCACGTTTGCCGCGGTCACACCGGGAATGCCGCTGAGCAACACCCCCCGGCCCCCGTGCGTGCGCTCCAGGTAATGCGCGCCCACCTGGATCGACATCCGTCCGGCCACCTCGCTCATCGGTGTCAACAGCGGCAGCTGCCGGTTCGGGAGCTGCACCGTCTCGTACGCGATCGCCTGCACGCCCCGGTCGATCAACGCCCGCGTCAACGCCTCGTCGGCCGCAAGGTGCAGGTAGGTGAACAGGACCTGCCCCTCTCGCATCTTCCCGAACTCGGCCTCGACGGGCTCCTTCACTTTCACGATCATCTCGGCCCGGCCCCAGACATCGTCCGGCCCGTCCATCAGGTCCGCGCCTTCGGCCACGTACTCCTCGTCCGGGTACCCACTGCCCGCCCCTGCCGACCGTTCCACCAGGACGGTATGCCCCCGATTGACGAGCTCATGCACGCCTGCCGGCGTCATCGCGACGCGGTTTTCCAGGTCTTTTACTTCTTTCGGAACACCGATGATCATGAACATCTCCGAAACTGGTAACTCGCCAAAAGGGCGAGCCTCGGCAGGCCCTGACCAGGGTTGACGGCCGGGCTATCGACGCTTCTGGGACCTGTTATGGACATCTTCGCAGGAGATTCAACAATCGCGCAATACATAAACGTCGCGCGGGAACAGGGCATTCGATCGGGAAACAGGGATCGACCACGTATCCGGTACTCCTATCATAACGCAGCTATCGTCTCGCGATACTGTTGATGGCGACCGCCGCGTCAAACCCGGTTCGCACGCCCCGGGGCAGAACCCCAGATTCTGCTAAGATTGCCCGGTATGCGGGACCAACTCGAACCGTTCCACCCTCGACACGCCGCCGCATCGGGCCCGGACATCGGGCTTCGGGCGTGACATCCACCGACTGAGGCACACACCGCACATGGGCCTGCTGATCATCCCCATCCTCGCGTTCCTGATCATTATTCATGAGCTCGGCCACTTCTTCGCCGCCCGCAGCGTCGGCGTCAAGGTCGAGGAATTCGGCATCGGCATTCCCCCCCGCGTCCGCGGCTGGCGCTGGAAAGGCGTCCTCTGGTCGCTCAACGCCATCCCCTTCGGCGGCTTCGTCCGCGTCAAGGGCGAAGACGCCAACGACCGCGAGCCGGGCTCCATGCACGCCGCCGGGCCGCTCCAGCGCGCCTGGTTCCTCATCGCCGGCCCACTCATGAACCTGCTTGCCGCCGTCGTCCTCTCGATCATCATCGTCGGGGTGCAGGGCAAACCGGTCGAAGTCGCTCCCCTCTATATCGGGACGGTCGCCCCGGCCTCACCGGCCGAAGGTGCCGGCTGGCTTCCCGGTGACCGCATCGTCGCTGTCGAGGGCGAGGAGCTGAACGACGCCGAAGCGGTCGTCAGCGCCATCAACAACCGAGCCGGCGAGGAAACCGACGTCACGATCCGGCGCGGCACCGAAAACATCGAAACCACCCTGACACCTCGCGAGAATCCTCCCACCGGTGAGGGCGCGACCGGCATCGGCATCAACGACGGCCGCCTCAGCAAGGTCACGATCGACGAGGTCACGATCGACTCTCCCGCCGCCGAAGCGGGCCTGCTCAAGGGCGACACGCTGGTTGCCATCAACGGCGTCGAGATCGACGCCTTCGCCCAGGCTGTCGGCCTCATGAACGGCCTGCAGGGCGAAGAAGCGACCCTCACCGTCATCCGTGACGACGTGGAGCAGGACATCACCTTCCAGGTGCCGGTCACCTCGATCCTTGTCCAGAATGTCGAGAGCGGGACCCCGGCCTCCGATGCGCGACTCTACGAGAGCGACCGCATCACCCACGTCAATGGCCAGCCGGTCACCAGTAGCCCGGAGTTCGTGGCCGCGATGCGCGAGAACGCCGGCACCGACGCCGAGCTGACTGTCATGCGCGAGGGGCGGGGGCTGACGACCACCATCTCGCTGCCCGCTGTCCCGGAAAACACCACGAACTACCACCCGGTCGCCGAGACCGGCATGCTGGCCGCACCGATCCCGGCCTTCACCGCATCCGGCATCAGCGTCCTGGGCACCGCCATCTACGAGGACATCCCGGCCTCGAACGTCGTGCAGGAAGGCTGGAACCACTTCTGGTTCCTCATCAGTGGCACGTTCGACATGCTCCGGACCATGGTCACCGAAGGCGTGGATACATCCCAGCTCGTCGGCCCGATCGGCATGGGCCAGCTCGCGGGCGAATTGCTCACGGAGACCCCGGAGCCGATGTGGGCGATCCTGATCCAGTACACGATCCTCATCTCGGTCTCGCTCGGTATCCTCAATTTGCTGCCCATCCCGGCGCTGGACGGCGGCCGCCTGCTCTTCGTCATCATCGAGATCCTGCGCGGCGGCAAGCGGATTCCGCCCGAGAAGGAAGGGCTCGTCCACCTCGCCGGCATGATGCTCCTGCTTGGCCTCATGTTCTTCGTGGCCTTCGGTGACATCTCCCGCATCATGGACGGCGACTCGATCCTGCCGTAGGCGCGACCATGCCCAGGCCACGCTCAGGCGTCTCCCGCACAGGAGCCGTCATCAATTGCCGCCACGTCGTACCATAGAAGGCGACAAGGCACGGCGGTCAACGCCGACCGCCACATCACATCAGCCAGCATCCTGACCGGAGGCACTCGAAAACCCATGTCACTCCTCGCACCCCGCCGCAAGACCCGCGTCCTCCAGGTTGGAGACGTCGGCATCGGCGGCAACAATCCCATTCGCGTGCAGTCAATGGCGACCGCCGACACCCGTGATCCACAGGCCACGCTCGCCCAGATCGCCGACCTCGCCAACGCCGGCTGCGAGATCGTCCGCATCGCCGTCCCCGACCGCAAGGCCGCCGCTGCGCTGCCGGATATCGTCCCGCA
>CAZVAA010000188.1:0-5440 GCA_964624125.1 uncultured Sphaerobacteraceae bacterium
AGGAACTCGGCATTGGATTGGGTCTTGGCGAGGCGACCAAGGAGGGCTTCTGTCCCCTCGGAGCCACCAAGCACCGAGACCATACGGCGCATGGTCCAGACCTGCCGCAGCACAGCATCGCCGAGCAGGAGTTCTTCGCGACGGGTACCAGACCGCTGGATGTCGATTGCCGGGTAAATGCGGCGTTCCGCCAGCTTGCGGTCGAGGTGGAGCTCCATGTTACCGGTGCCCTTGAACTCCTCGTAGATAACATCGTCCATGCGACTGCCGGTATCGACGAGACACGTCGCGACGATCGTCAGCGAGCCACCACCCTCGATGTTGCGGGCAGCGCCGAAGAAGCGCTTCGGCGGGTACAGCGCGACCGGGTCGATACCACCGGAGAGCGTGCGGCCGCTCGGCGGCACCGCGAGGTTGTAGGCGCGGGCGAGTCGGGTGATCGAGTCGAGGAGGATCGTCACATCGCGACCGGCTTCGACAAGCCGCTTCGCACGCTCCAGCGCCATCTCGGCGACCTTGGTGTGGTCCTCGACCGGCTCGTCGAACGTCGAGGAGATAACCTCGCCGTCCACCGAGCGACGCATATCCGTCACCTCTTCCGGGCGTTCACCGATCAGGCAGACCATCAGGTGCATGTCCGGATTGTTCGTGGTGATGCCGTTGGCGATGGACTTCAGCAAGAGCGTCTTACCGGCCTTCGGCGGCGAGACGATCAGTCCACGCTGCCCGCGCCCGATCGGCGCGACAAGGTTGAGGAGCCGCGTGGAAAGCACGTTCGGCGCCGTCTCCAGGTCGATCAGCTCCAGGGGGAAGATTGGCGTCAGGCCGTCGAACGATGGACGACGCCGGGCTGTCTCCGGGTCGACGCCATTGACTGCCTCGACACGCAAGAGACTGAAGAACTTCTCGTTGTCCTTCGGCGGGCGCACCTGGCCACTGACACGGTCGCCAGTGCGGAGCCCGAAGCGGCGAATCTGGGACTGGGAGACATAGATGTCGTCGCCACCCGGCAGGAACCGCTCGCCACGCAGGAAGCCGAAGCCGTCCTCGATGATCTCGAGCACGCCATCACCGAAGATCTGGCCATCGCGCTCAGTCTGTGCCTGGAGTAGCTTCGTCACGAGGTCCGGTCGGCGCATACGCAGGTAGCCGGAAATGCCGAGCTCACGCGCAAGGTCGTGCAGGTCCGAGTCTTCCTTGCTGTTGAGATCAGCGACGGAAAGACGGTCTCCCTGCTTCTCCTGGCGGTCACGCTGCTGGCGCTTCTGCTGCGCCTGCTGGCCCTGGTTGTTGTCGTTGTTGTGCTGGCCGTTCTGGTTCTGGCCCTGGTCGCTCGCCTTGCTGCGCTTGCGGCTGCGCTGGCCACTGCGCTTCGGACGGCTCTCCTGCGCCTCGGCCTTGGCACCATCCTTCGGTGCCTCGTCAGCGGGCTCAGCCTTCGCGGCGGCTGGCGCCTTCTCGCTCACCTCTTCGCTCCTGGACGTGTTGGTGTCCGGAGTTTCCTGGGTCGCGGTATCGGCTTCCGCCTTGCGGCGGGCGCGAACGGTGCGTGTGCGCCGGGCAGGTTTCTCGGCCACCGTTTCGTCAGTTTTTTCCTGGGTTAGTGTTTCATCGACAGTCAAGCGAGTACCTCCGAAAGGTGTGGTGCGCGCGCCGGAGGGCGCTGAAGAAGCACGTTTGTAGATGACATGTGCTGTAAGGAAGATGGCTCAGGCGGGGTAGTTGCAGAGGATAGAGGCAACGCAAGTGCCTAACGCCAAAAACGTCAATTCCGCAGTCTGGTGACTCCTGAGGATAGTCTGGACACGTAAATGTTGAGGCCAGGCATGTTCGAATCACATGTGGCGCCGCCCGGAACGCAGGCGTGCGTCATGTCAAAGGAATGTGCAGAGGAAAGGCTCAGTCACCTGGAGAGATTGTCATGGATCCGGGGTGACAGACACGGCGAGCAAGGGGCAATGCAACATCTCGTCTCGTGATGCCCACAGCGTACCACCCTTTTGCCTGAAACGTCAATCAGATCGGGGGCAGGAGCGGTATGGCTACCTGCGGGTGGCGCCGATAAGATCCTCTACCTTGCGTGCGGGGTGGATGGACCGGATGTAGCGTACCGTGCCGCTCGCGGACCGCATGGTCAACGTGTGGGTCAAGGCTCCGGAAGCCGTGAACTGGACCCCCTCGAGCAATTCGCCATCGGTGATCCCCGTGGCGGCGAAGAAGACGTCATCTCCCCTGACAAGGTCATCGACGGTAAACACGACACTCGTATCGATGTCCCGCTCGCGTACGGTCCTGCGCTCGTCATCGTTCCGGAGCCACAGTCGGCATTGCATGTCGCCTCCGGAACACTTCAGCGCCGCGGCGGTGATCACGGCTTCCGGCGATCCTCCGATCCCCATCAGTACGTCGATACCGGTGTCCGGCATGGCTGCCATGAGTCCACTGCCAACCTCGCCGTCGGTGATCAGCCTGATCTGTGCCCCGACGTCGCGAATCTCCCGGATGAGTTCTGCATGGCGCGGACGATCGAGAATGACCACGGTCACGTCATTGACGCTCATCCGCTTCGCGTCGGCGACCGCGTGAAGGTTCTCCGTAGGCGATTTGGTGATATCGATCACCCCGGCGGCGGACGGCCCAACGGCGATCTTCTCCATATAGGCGATATCTTGCCACCGGTAGAAGGCGTCCTTCTCCGCGACGGCGATGACGGAGAGCGCATTCGGCTGGCCGTGCGCCAGCAGGCGGGTGCCTTCCACGGGATCGACCGCGATGTCGACAACCGGGGCATCGGCACATCCCAGGCGCTCGCCTACGTAGAGCATCGGCGCCTCGTCTTTTTCACCCTCACCGATGACGACGGTCCCAGCCATCTCGATGGTGTTCAGGAACTGTCGCATGGCATCGACCGCAGCCTGGTCGGCAACCTCCTTGTCGCCGCGTCCCATCCACCGCGCCGACATGAGCGCCGCGGCCTCGGTGCAGCGCGCCAGCTCCAGCGAGAGGTGTCGACTGATCCCCCTGTTTCCCCCGGAATGTCCAGCTCTGCTCACTGCGGAACACCCTTCCCTACCGGCGACACCCACCGGGCAGCTTCATCCGGCAGGTCGTACATCGTGCCGATCGCAACATTCGTAGGCGGCAACGACTGGATAAAGCTGGACCCATATCGTTTCGAGATCGCCCGTTTGTCGAGAATAGCGCAAACTCCGCGATCATCGGAAGACCTGATGAGCCGACCGAACCCCTGCTTGAACTTCAACACGGCCAACGGCAGCGAAAGCTCCATGAATGGCTGGTCATACAGTTCACTACGGGCTTCGAAGATCGGATCCGACGGCACGGCGAAGGGGAATTTGGTGATCACCACCATGCTCAACGCATCGCCGGTGACATCGACGCCTTCCCAGAATGAGGACGTCCCGAACACCACTGTGCCCGGCTCGGTGCGCAATCGCTCGATCAGGTTCCTCGAACTCCCGTCTACCCCCTGCCCCAGCACGATGACATTGTGCCGTTCAAGCGGCTCCTTGAGCGCATTGCGGGCATCCCGCAGCGCACGGTGGCTGGTGAAGAGCACAAGCGCCCGGCCATGGGTCGCCGCCAATGTCTCCTCTAGCAACTCGTGCAACGCCGTTGAATAGTTGGGATGGTTCGGCTCCGGCATGTCCTCGGGAACGTAGACCAGTGTTGATTTCTCGTGATCGAATGGGGAGCCCAGATCGACCGTCACGGCCTCCTCCAGACCGAGATGCTCGGCGATGAACTCGAACGATCCGTCGACCGTTAGCGTTGCCGAGGTGAGAACGACGGTCCGGAGGCTGGCGTAGATGTACTGACTCAAGAGCACGCTGACATCGAGCGGCGCGCCATTCAGCGATATGAGGCCAAGCTGACCCGATCGCTGGACCCAGTAGACCTTGGATGGGTTCGCCTCGCCGAAGCACTCCGCGAGTTGCCGGATGACCTCGCTCAGCTCGTCGACCGAAGTCATGAGGTCGACCATCGCATCGTCACGTTGACGAACCATTGGGTCGGAATCATCGTTCGGCAACGAGACCTCATCGAGCACCTGCAGGAACCAGCCGCCTGCCTGCTCCAGCTCCCGAAGCAAGTGGTCGAGTTCCTCCCAGATGAGCAGGGCGTTCATGTACCCGCTGCTCTCGCGGATTCGGTCCGTCATTCGCTGTGATTGCGCATACCCGCCGAAGGACGGCTTGCCGATCAGGGGCGCCAACCGGTTGAACAGCTCGCCGGTGAGCGACATCATCTGGGTCGCCGACTGCGTCATCTCCTCGGAGAGGGATCGCGCCTTGTCGCCGTGCCGGATCGCGGTCGAATCCGTCATCCGGGTCAGCAGCGCCGCACCAACCGGAATCGCTCCACCTTGCGCCGACGTATCGCTTCGGACCAGCGCCCTGACCGCATCCTCGATGCGAGCCCGGTCCACGACAAAGCTGAGCTGGCGGGTGGCCTCGTCCTCGAGGTGATGCGCCTCATCGATTACCAACCGCTCAAACGATGGCAGCACGCGACCTTCCGCGGCGTTGGTCAGGACCAGCGAGTGGTTGGCGATGACGATATGCGCGTGCATCGCATTGTGGCGCGCCCGGTGGAAGAAGCACTGGTTCGTCGATGCATACGGGCAGCGGCCCACGGTGCAGCGACCTCGCTCGGATGCGAACTTGCGCCAGTGTCGCTCTTCATCGATAGTCAGCCGGAGCTCCGCGCGGTCGCCTGTTTCCGTCTGGCCGAGCCAGAGGAGAATCTTTGCCCGCAGCGACGCATCGTGTTCATCCTCGATCTGGTCGTTCACGTGGGTGAACCATTGCTTGAGGCAGAGGTAGTTCATCCGCCCCTTCATGACCGCGACATGCAGTTCCTCGTTGATTCCCGCCTCGATCAACGCCGTGTGGACATCCGGCAGGTCCTTGCGATGCAACTGGTCCTGGAGGGCGATAGTGGCCGTGCTTACCACCACTCGCTCGCCCCGCTCGACCGCGAACATCGCAGCCGGGAGCAGGTAGGCCAGGCTCTTGCCGGTACCCGTTCCCGCCTCGACCAGGAGCTGCTGCTCCTCGTTCAAAGACTTTGCTACAGCCCGCGCCATAGTGACCTGGGTGGGGCGAGACTCGTACCGCTCCAATACGCGGGAAAGTGGCCCACTCGGTCCCAACAGGCGCTCGAGCCGATCGATATCGATAGGGGCTTCCGAACCCGTCGGGCGAAGCGGTTCAGGTCGCTCGCGGGAGGTCAGGAACTGCAATTCGAGCGGGACAGCGGCATCGGATCCGAAGAGCGGGGCTTCACGACGGTCACGTGACAACTGCTCGAAGAGGGACGCCTCGGGCCACCTCGCGGCACGCGCGAATACGGCGACCTGGCTCAGGGTTGCCGGATCGAACTGGTCAATCCGCTCCAGCAATGCACGGAACACATG
>CAZVAA010000189.1:0-5432 GCA_964624125.1 uncultured Sphaerobacteraceae bacterium
GCGCCTATCGCTCGTCGATCGGCTTGAACGTCAGGCCCATCGGTCCAACGTACTCGCTCTGCGGGCGGATGAGGCGCTGGTTGGAGACCTGCTCCAGCACGTGCGCGCTCCAGCCCACGGCGCGGGAGACCGCGAAGGTCGGCGGGAACATGTCGCCCGGCAACCCGACCGCCGCCAGCACCGCGGCGCTGTAGAACTCGACGTTCGTGTAGAGCTTGCGGCCCGGCTTGCGCTCCTCGAGCATCGCCAGCGCGCGGTCCTCGGTCTTCTTCGACAGCGCGAAGAACTCCGGCGTGGAGGCCGTCTCGGCCATGCCGCGCAGGATCTCGGCGCGCGGGTCCTCCGCCTTGTAGACGCGGTGACCGAAGCCCAACAGGCGCTCACCGTTGTCCAGTGCGTTGGTCAGCCAGGCATAGACCTTATAGGAGCTGCCGATAACGATCGCCATGTCGAGCACCTTGGCCGGGGCGCCGCCATGGGCCGGGCCCTTCAGCGCGCCAACGGCGCCGGTCAGCGCCGAGGCCATGTCCGAATCCGTCGACGCGATCACGCGCGCCGTAAAGGTGGAGGCGTTGAGGCCATGGTCGGCCAGCAGCACGAGATAGGTTTCGAGCGACTTCCAGTGCTTCTCCTCCGGCTCCTCGCCAAAGAGCTGGTAGAGGTAGTTCTGGGCGGTGTTGAGGTCCGGGCGACCCTGCACCGGCTCCTTGCCCTCGCGCAGGCGGAAGAAAGTGGCGAGGATTGCAGGGAAGCGCGCGGCCAGCGCGATCGCCTCGTCGAACGTCGGCGTGTCGAGGTTGAAGTGCCCTTCATCGACCGCGCCAAGCAGGGAGACGCCGGTGCGCAGCGCGTCCATCGGGTTCGCGCTGGCCGGGACCTGGCGCAGCCCCTCGATCACGGCATCCGGCAGCACCCGGTTCTCGCCGAAGGTGCGCTCCATCGTCGCCAGCTCGTCGCGGTTCGGCAGGTGGCCGACCCACAGCAGGTGGGCGACCTCCTCGAAGGACGCCTTGCCGGCCAGCTCGTGGATGTCGTACCCGCGATAGACCAGCTTGCCCTCTTCCCCGAAGACATGGCTGAGCTCGGTCGACGCGGCGACGACGCCCTCCAACCCGTTTGGCTTTGGACGCTCGGTTTCCGTCTGGGACATCGTCAGAAATCCTCCTGGTGCTCGGGTCGTTCCGCATCGAACCACCCGCCTGTTCATATCAGTTCGGTGCCTGACCGCCGAAGGCGATGGAGTCGCCTGGACGGTCTCGCCGGCCTGGCTCCGCCACGAGGCGAATCGGCCTGGCGCCAACGTGGTTGCCCGTGCATGTCGCACAAGACACCGGATCCACGCCGGAGCGGCATGCCAGAGCGTGTTTCACCGAGGGTGAATCCACTCGTGCAGTTAATTGAAGTTCCAAAGCGGGGAAATCCCGGCTCGAATCCGTCGACCTCGTGCGATCCGCTTTAGAATAATCTTCGCCAAATCCTATCACGATCCGGGATATCGGCCTATACCGCCCTGCATCATGACCTGATCGAGGCCACCAACAGGAGGCCTGACGAGATGGTGCCCATGCGGATCGACGCAACCGCCATCCAAGCACCGGAAGACCGGGAACTCGACAGGTCATCACCTCGCGGGTCCTTGACACCACGTTCAACCCGTCCGTAGACTCGACTGGACGGTATAACGAACAAAATCTGGAGACTCGCGCCCTTCCCGGGCGTTCGCAGGAGAGGTGTGCGTCATGAGCGGTCCTCGTGTGAATCGGCAGTTTTCCCGTCGGCAGTTCACCATGCTCGGCGCAGCGGCGGGAGCCGTTGCCGCGACCGGAGTTCCCGCACTGGCGCGCGCCCGGTCCAGCCGGTACGCCAGTCCGGCAGTGATTCGCTCGCAAGACACGGTCAACCTCAGCTACTTCTATCCGGTTGGTGTCGCCGGTCCCCTTGCGCAAGTCATGCAGGGGATGGTCGACGAGTTCAATGAGGCCCACCCGGAGATCCAGGTGGAAGCGTCGTTCACCGGTTCCTACGCCGATACCGCGACCAAGGTGCAGACCGCGGTGCAAGGCGGGAACGCGCCCGATGTCGCCGTGCTCCTCGCGACCGACAAGCAGACCATGCTCGACCTCGATGCCCTCTTCCCGGTGAGTGACCTGGAGATGGACGAGAGCTTCGATCCGGACGATTTCCTGCCGGCATACTGGGCGGACACGCAGGCAGACGGTCAGACGTGGTCCGTGCCATTCCAGCGCAGCACGCCGGTTCTCTACTACAACAAGACCGCGCTCGAGGAAGCCGGACTCGACCCCGAGACACCGCCTGAAACGTGGGATGAGCTGGTCAGCTTCAGCAAGGAGATCATGGCTGCCGGCGCAACCACGTGGGGCGTCGAGATCCCGGCCACCACGTCCGCCTACTGGCTCTTCCAGGCGCTTGCCATCCAGTCCGGCCAGACCCTGAACGGGGAAGACGCCGCGCACGTGAACTTCGATACTCCGGAAGCGATCGAGGCGCTGACCTGGATGGTCGGGCTGAGCACCGTCGAGGAAGTGATGCCAACCGGGGCGATCGACTGGTCCGCCGGCCCAACCGACTTCAGCTCGGCAACGACCGGCTTCCTCTATCACTCCACCGGCAGCCTCGTCTCCATCTTGTCGCAGGCGGAATTCGACTTCGGAACCGCCTTCCTGCCCAAGAACAAGGAGTTCGGCGCGCCGACAGGTGGTGGCAATATGTACGTCTTCAAGACGGATGACGCCCGGCAACAGGCGGCATGGACGTTCGTCCAGTGGATGACCTCCACCGACATGGCCACACAATGGTCCCTGGCATCCGGCTACGTCCCCACGCGGATGTCCGTGACGGACACGCAGGAGTGGCAGGACTACGTTGCGGAGACGCCACAGGCCACAACCGCGCTGGAGCAACTCGAATACGCGCAACCGGAACTGACCGGGCACCAAAGCGGCCAGCTCCAGAAGCTGATGGATGACGCCATCCAGGCGGCGGTCACCGAACAGGCCAGCCCCGAGGATGCACTGAAGAATGCGCAGGAGCAGGCGGATTCGATCCTGAGCCAGTTCCGCTAGCCACAAACCGCCTGCGCGACCGGGTTGGATGCCCGGTCGCGCAGGCACATGTCACGGTGACGGTCGACCAGTGTGCCCGTCATCGCCGAGGCAATGCATGGTCGCACGTACCAATGAGAGCGAGCTGATTTCCGCTACCCCGGAACACCCCTCGCGGGGCGGCTGGCTCCAACGACTCACTCCCTATCTCCTGATCCTGCCGGGTTTCCTGTTTATCGCGGCGTTCACCATCTATCCCGTTGGCTCGGTCGTCGTCCGCAGCCTGATGAAGCAGAACCTGGCCCAGCCGGTCCCGATCTGGACCGGGTTGGGCAACTACCAGCACATCTTCAGCGACCCCATCTTCCAGAAGGTCTTTCTCAACACCCTGATGTATGTGGTCATGGTGGTGCCGGCGTCGATCGCGCTCGGAATGATGTTCGCGATCCTCGTCAACAACAGCACCTGGTTGGGCACCCTGCTTCGCACGGCGTTCTTCTACCCGATCGTGCTGCCGCTGGTGAGCGTCGCATCGATCTGGCTGTTCATCATGACGCCGGAGTATGGGCTGCTGGGGAAGCTGGCGGACCTCCTCGGCATGTCGGATCCGGCGATGCTCCGGAGCCCGGACACCGCCCTGTGGGCGCTCGCAATCGTCGGCATTTGGCGCCAATCCGGCTTCTACGCCATCTTCATCCTGGCGGGCCTGCAAGGGATTGACCGGGAGGTCGAACACGCGGCCAGGCTGGATGGTGCAAGCTCATTCCGCCTCACGATGGGTATCCGGCTCCCACTGCTCCGGCCAACGCTTGTCTTTGTCATGACGCTGGCGATCAGCAATGCGCTCCAGACCCTGGACCTGATCTACGTGATGACGCAGGGTGGCCCCAGCAACGCGACCAACCTCATGCTGTTCCATATTTATGAGACACAATTCGCATTCACCAACACCGGCGCGGCATCCGCGCTTTCGGTCGTCTTCCTCGTGATGATCGCCACCGTCTCCGCGATCCAGATATTCGTGGTGGACCGGTTGAGGGAGGACACCCGTGCGTAAGACACGACGCATCACTGGCAACCTCCTGCTCGTCGCATTCGGGCTGGTCTGGATCATTCCATTGTTGTGGGTGGCCATCACCGCCTTCCGCCCGGAAACCGAATCGATCGGCAACACCTTCATGCCGCGGGAATGGACGCTGGACACCTTCAATGTCGCGTGGAACGCGGCAGCGTTCGATCGCTACTACGTGAACACCGCGATCACCTCGTTCGGCATCCTCGCCGTGCAGTTGGTCACATCACCGCTCGCCGCCTACGCATTCGCGCGGCTCAAGTTCCCGGGTCGCGACCTGCTCTTCTATCTGTACCTGATGCAGATGATGATCCCGATCTCCGCGCTGGTGATCCCGAACTACATCACCATGAAGGACATCGGCCTGCTGGATACGCTCTGGGCCATCATGCTGCCCTACTTCGGGTCGGCGATGGCGACATTCTTCCTCCGTCAAAGCTTCCGCAGCATCCCGGTGGAATACGAGGAATCGGCGCGACTGGATGGCGCGGGCGTGTTCCGCATCATCTGGCAGATCTACCTGCCGAACGTGCGCTCCTCGATCCTCGCCTTTTCCCTCATCTCGTTCAGCTATCACTGGGACGACTTCTTCTGGCCGCTCATCGTGACCAACAGTGACAGCAAGCGGCTCCTGACCGTCGGGCTGGCCCTGTTCACCCAGGCCTCCGAAGCCGGTGCGGCCTGGCAACTCGTGTCCGCCGCGACGATCATCGTCATCGTGCCGGTGCTGGTTCTCTTCCTGATCTTCCAGCGCCAGTTCATCACCGGGTATGCCCATAGCGGGCTGAAATGAGTGAAGGAAGCGACGCCCCTGTGACTTGTTGACACAGGGCAAGGACGCCTGATAGAGTACGTACACCTCAGCCTTCCCTTCTGAGGCCGCCAGTTGCGGTCGTGGAGCTCCATCCCTCTGCGGCCGCAACATGGCATTTTTTGTGCTTGCCTCAGGATCAACACGTGGGTCTCCCCGCGCGAACATCCGCCAACCACGCAGGGCACACCATGCAGGCAGTCGATCCGCTGGTCCTTTCAGAATTTGCCAACCAGGAGCGATGGCTGGCCCGCCTCGCCACCGGGGAGCCGTGCCCCGCGCCCGATCATCCACGCCTGTTCCGCCATGGAACGGCAACCGCCGCGCGCACCGGCTCGACTGGCGTGATCTGCCTGCATGAGGAGACGGATTCGACCGCGACGGACGCGCTTGCGGCAGTGAACTGGCTGCGCCGTCACAAGACGGCCGATGTGCTCGTGTGGTCCGCGATCGAGCGGCCAGACCTTGACCGCGTGCTCCTCGCCCA
>CAZVAA010000190.1:0-2052 GCA_964624125.1 uncultured Sphaerobacteraceae bacterium
AACAATCTCAGCCTGCCCCATTTCACGATGGGCGCGGCGATCGCCTACGACGAGCTCTTCGACCAACTCTCGGACGAGGAGCGCGCGCTGGTTCGCGATGCGATCCTGAACCTCGGCATGCGGCCAATGACGCTCTGGCTCGAATCCACGTTCGACCACAACATCAACGTCCTGATGAATGCCGGGATGCTGATGGGGTTCCTCGCGATCGGCGACGAGGAGCCACATCTCTCGAAGTACTATCACGCGCCGCTGGGCGTCCTGCAGTGGTATCTCAACGAACGCGCCACCAGCGCCATCACCGAGGGCCACACCTACACCAGCTATGCCGTCGGCACGATCCTGCCGGTCGCTTCGGCGATCCGGAACGCCACCGGCGAGACGGACCTGTACGAGTCCGCATTCATCCGGGACGAACTCCTGGATTTCTTCGTCTACTTCCGGGGAGGAACCGGCGGCTTCGCGAATCTGTCGGACTCGCGGAGTCTCGAGTCCGACCCCGTCGCCCTGGCGACCCATCTCTTCCATGAATTCGAGGATCCACGCGCCGCATGGCTCCTCGGGCACAGCCAGGCCGACAAGAGCAGGCTCGTCACGTTCCTGCAGGAATCCACGCCCACCACGCCACCGCCCACGCTCGACCTGCCCCGGTCCCGGCATTTCGACCGGTTTGACTGGGTCGCGCTGCGCACCGGCTGGAGCGATGACGACGCGCTCGTCGCGTTTGTGTCCAGCCCCTCAGATGCCGGGCACAACCATTTCGACCAGAACCACTTCATCGTCAACATCGGCGGCGAATGGCTCATCACCGATCCCGGCTATCAGAACTACACGCCCGGGCCGGAAGCCGACCTCACGCTCCAGACCTTCGGGCACAATGCCCTGCTGGTGAACGGGGAAGGGCAGGCGCTTCGCGGCAACGGCCGCGTCATCGCGTCCGATCTCGGCAAGCGCTACGACTACGTGGTGGGTGACGCCACGGCCGCCTACGATGGCCGGCTCCGGCGTTGGCATCGCCATGTCGTCTTTGCGCCCGGGCAGCAGTACCTGCTGCTGGTTGACGACGTGGAAGCCAACACGCCGGATGACCGGATGGAGATTCTCTTCCATACGCTGGCGAACGTCACGCATGGCGGCGAGATCCTGCCGCCCGGCGCGGAAGTCGCGGGAGAGGGCCCCTTCGCCTTCAGCGGCGCGGAGCACGGCGTCCGATTGGCCTTCAGCGCGCCGGCAGGCGTCACGGTCCGGCACCGTCAGCACCCCGGCGCGGAGATCTACGGGACCTGGCTCGCCGTCGAGCCATCGGCATCCGGCTCCACCACCATCGTGACCCGTATCGACCTCGACCCGTCGGCGACGACTCCGGACGATATCGAGGTAACCCGCAACGGCGACCAGGTCAGCATCACCATCGTCCATTCCGACGGCACGGACCGGCACAGGATCACGCTCGGCCCATCACCGGCATGGTCGTTGGCAGCGCCAGAATAGGCGACCGGCGACATACAAGGGGCTCATCACCATGGCGCAAACACAGCCGACTCTTCCGCCGGGCATCCCTTCCCTTGAGGAATGGGAACGCCAGCGGGCATCACGTGGGCAGCGCATCCGCTCGCGGATGTGGCGGGAACGCTACGTCTACCTGCTGCTGCTTCCGGGGATACTCTATTTCATCCTGTTCAAGTATGTCCCGATGTTCGGGCTCGTCCTGGCGTTCAAGGACTACAGCCCCTTTCGCGGTATCTGGGACAGCCCATGGGTTGGCATGGAGCACTTCCGCACGATCTTCTCGGACGGCGAGGTCCTGCAGGTCATCCGCAACACGCTCTACATCTCGTTCCTGCAGATCGCGTTCGCCTTCCCGATCCCGATCGTCCTCGCGCTCATGCTCAATGAGGTCCGTCACAGCGTCTACAAGCGAACCATCCAGTCGATCGTCTACCTCCCCCACTTCCTGTCATGGGTGATCGTGGTCGGAATGGTGACGCTCTTCCTGCGAAGTGAGGGCCTGCTGAACCGGGCGCTGGTCTCGACGTTCGACATGGACCCGAT
>CAZVAA010000190.1:2152-5430 GCA_964624125.1 uncultured Sphaerobacteraceae bacterium
TTCGAGCAGATTTTCCTGATGCTCAACCCGTTCACGATGGAGGTCGGAAACGTGCTCGACACGTTCGTCTTCTTCCGGGGCATCCAGCAGGGTGACTACAGCTTTGCAACGGCCGTCGGGCTCTTCAAGGGGCTCGTGGGTCTGGTACTTGTCGTTGGCGCGAACCGCCTCGCCAAGCGCTGGGGCCACGAAGGCCTGTACTAGGAAGGAGCCGCACCATGGATTTCCGCTCACCGGGTGAAAAGGTCGGCGATGCGATCAACTACGTGATCCTCGCGCTGATCGCGGCCGCCATGATCTTCCCGTTCTTCTATATCACCGTTATCTCGTTCTCGACGCTCGCCGACTTCCTGAAGAACGACATCATCCTCTGGCCGTCGACCTTCGTGACGGACGCCTACGAATACATCCTGAACTCGCGGTCGTTCATCCGCTCGCTGCAGGTCACCGTCTTCATTACCGTCGCCGGCACGCTGGTCAACCTCGCCTTCACCGCCACCATGGCCTATGCACTCACGCGCCGCGTCTTCGGCCAGCGCTTCATCCTGATGATCGTCATCTTCAGCATGCTCTTCGGGCCGGGCCTGATCCCGACCTACATGGTGGTGAAGTACCTCGGCCTCATCGATTCGCTCTGGGCGCTCATCATCCCGGTCGCGATCAGCCCGTTCAACCTGATCGTGATGCGCCAGTTCTTCCTCTCCATCCCGGATGACATCACCGAGGCGGCGCTGCTCGACGGCGCCAACGAGCTGCAAATCTTCTGGAAGATGATCCTTCCGCTTTCGAAGCCGGCCATGGCGGCCTTCGGGCTCTTCTACGCCGTCGGTCACTGGAACAGCTACTTCTCGGCCATCCTCTACCTGAACGATCCCGCAAAATGGCCGATCCAGGTGGTGTTGCGCCAGATCGTCGTGCTCAACCAGCCAACCAACGCCCTTGGCACACCGGAACAGCTCATGGAGAACCGCCCGCCGCCGGAGACGATCCAGATGGCCGCGATCATCGTCGCCACGGTGCCGATCCTGGTCGTCTACCCGTTCCTGCAGAAGCACTTCGCCAAGGGCGTCATGCTCGGGTCGGTCAAGTAACCCGGACCCTATTGACACCCTCACAACCGGTTGCTAGCATCACCTCATTCGTTCGCACATTGAACTAAAAAGGGAGCGACATCATGTCCCCGACCACATCCACCGACACTCTCGCGATCGACGGCGGGCCGAAAGTCCGGGAGAAACCCTTCCCGACGGTCAGCGACGCCTCCGGCCGCAATCTTGGCGAGGAAGAGATTCGCCTGCTGACCGAGGTCATCCAGTCCGGCAAGCTCAACCGCACCGTCACGACGGAATCGAAGGTAAAGGCCTTCGAGCAGGGGTTCGCCGAGTGGCTCGGCGTCGATGAAGCCGTCGCCTCCACCTCCGGCACCAGCGCGCTCCACCTCGCGGTCGCCGCGCTGAACCCGAATCCGGGCGACGAGATCATCGTCACCCCCATCACCGACTTCGGCTCCGTGATCCCGATCCTTGCCCAAACCGCGGTCCCGATCTTCGCCGATGTCGACCCAAAAACGTGGTGCGTCGATCCCGAATCCATCCGCGCCAACATCACCGACCGCACGAAGGCGATCATGGTCGTTCATCTCTTCGGCCAGCCGGCTGATCTCGACCCGATCATGGAGATCGCCAACGAGCACAACATCCCGGTCATCGAGGACTGCAGCCAGGCCTACGGCGCCACCTACAAGGGCCGGAAGGCCGGCACGACGGGCACCATCGGGTGCTTCAGCCTCCAGCAGTCCAAGCACATCACCGCCGGCGACGGCGGCATCACCGTCACCAACGATCCCGATCTCGCGATGCGCATGCGGCTCTTCTCCGACAAGGGCTGGCCGCGTGAGGGCAACCTCCGCACGCATCTCTTTCTCGGCCTCAACTACCGCATGACCGAGCTGCAGGGCGCGGTCGCCCTTGCCCAGCTCGGCAAGCTGGACGGCGTCATCGCCGACCGCCAGCGCGCGGGGCACCTCCTGACCGAGCTGCTCGCCGGCGTACCCGGCATCTCCATCCCCAGCCTGCCGGAGAACAGCGCCTCGGTCTTCTGGCTCTACCCGATCAACTTCGACTCCGATGTCCTTGGCGCCAGCGTGCAGGACATCGCGAAGGCGATCTCCGCCGAGGGCGTCGGGGTCAACCCCGGCTACGTCATGCCGCTCTACCTGACGCCGGCGATGGCCGAAGCCAACACCTTCGGCGATTCGCACTTCCCGTTCGATTCCGCCTACACCACGCGCTCCTACAAGGATTACCGTGAGGGGCTCTGCCCCAATTCGGAATCGATGAAGCAGCGCATGGCGACGCTGGCGATCAACGAACGGTATACGGAAGACGACGTGCGCGATATCGCCACCGCGATCCGCAAGGTCGCGACGGCCTTCGCGGCGAAGGCGCAGGGATGAGCTCCGGCACGCTCCATGTGGGCGTCGCTGAAGTCGATATCACCCCGGAGACCCCTGTCCCGCTGGCCGGGTTTGCCTCGCGGGACAACGCGCCCTCGGAAGGCGTCGACCATCCACTGGCGCTGAAGGCGTTCTGGTGGTCCGTCGGCGAGAGCCATGCCCTGCTCGTCGTCGCGGACATCCTCTGGTGGGCCCCGGAGGCGATCGACGCCCTCAAGGGGCGCATCGCCGCGCGCTGGCCGGTGCCGCCGGACCAGATCGTCCTTCACGCCACCCACACCCACTCGGCCCCGCACCCGAGCCGCGTCTTCACCGCCTCGCTCGGGCTCTGGGACGACTCGTGGATCGAGCTGTTGGAGAGCCGCCTCCTGGACGCCGTCGGGAAGGCCTGGGACGCCCGCCAGCCAGCGTCGGTCTCTCGCGGACGAGGCCGCTCGCATATCGGCATCCAGCGCCGGGTCGCGACCGGCGTTGAGCCGGACGCGGACGGCAATGTCGACCCGGAAGTCGTCGTGCTGCGCATCGACGATGCATCCGGCGACCCGATAGCCGTGCTGGTCCACCACGCGTGCCATCCCACGACAAATGAGCTCCCGCGTATCTCCTCCGAGTTCTGCGGGGTCATGTGCGAGCAGGTCGCGAACGATCTCCCCGGCGCGACGGTCGCCTACCTGCAAGGCTGCTGCGGGGATATCAACCCACGCACCTTCCTCGACCGCCGGAAACGAAAGATGGACGATGGGGATGTTGTCCCGCTGGGTGAGGAGTTGGCCAACGATGTCCGCACGATACTGGACGGCCCGCTCGAACCGCTGGTGATCGA
>CAZVAA010000191.1:0-1613 GCA_964624125.1 uncultured Sphaerobacteraceae bacterium
CGGGGGTGTATCCTGATACATTGCATGGAAAGCTCATCGTTCCATTAACGGTGACTTCCGTAGTACGTGCCCGTCCCGCGGTGGATTCAGGCAACCGGCGTTCGCGCCCTGCCTGGCTCCGCGGCGGTATGACCACCCGCCAGCGGCACACCGGGGGAACCGCATCAACCCATGATGCGACTGCCGCGCGGTCATACCTTCAGCTCCCGCAAGCTGCCACGAAAGGCGATGAGGCTAGCCGGTCATGCGAAATTTCTTCCAGCGACAGGGCAAGTTCCGGCCCCTCTTTCGGGGGGATGTCCGGGGTAAGGAACAGGACCAGCAGATCCCCGAGGATATGTGGGTCAAGTGCCCGAAATGCGACGAGCTGCTCTATTCCCGCGAGCTCGAGCGCAATGCCCAGGTCTGCCCCAAGTGCAACCACCACTTCCGGCTGAAGGCGCGCGAACGCATCGCGCTGCTGGCCGACGAGGACTCGTTCGAGGAATGGGATACCGGGGTGTATCCGCAGGACCCGCTCGAGTTCGTCGATGGCCAGGGGCCGTATAACGAAAAGATCGCCAAGACCCAGAAGAAGACAGGCGAGACCGAATCGCTGATCACCGGCCAGATCCGCATCGGCGGACGGCCAATCGTGATCGTGGTGGCGGAGTTCGCCTTCCTCGGCGCGAGCATGGGGTCGGTCTGGGGCGAAAAGATGGCCCGGGCGGTCGAGCGGGCCGTGGCCGAGGGGCTGCCGGTGTTGACCGTCAACGCCTCCGGCGGCGCACGCATGCACGAAGGGCTCTTCTCGCTGATGCAGATGGCGAAAACGATCGCCGTCTTCAACCGGCTGGGAGAGAACAGGCTGCCCCACTTCTCGCTGCTGGTCGACCCCTGCTACGGCGGCGTCTCCGCAAGCTATGCAACGGTCGCCGATGTGATGCTGGCCGAGCCCGCCGCGCTGATCGGGTTCGCCGGGCAACGCGTGATCGAGCAGGTCACGCGGCAGAAGCTGCCGGACGGCTTCCAGACCGCCGAATTCCTGCTGGAGCACGGGATGATCGACCAGATCGTCGACCGGAACCAGCTGCGCGGGATGATCGGCACGCTGATCGATCACTACATGGGACCAAACGCGGATGCGACGGCGATCAGCGAGTTGCGGCCGGCAGCGGTCGTGGCATCCGATGCTGATGTCGAGGGAGACGCGTCGTGACCGAGAACACCGAACACCAGGCGACGCCGGAATCGACAACCGACGCGCCCGATCCCGAGCCGCTGACGGCGATGGATCGCGTGCGGCTGGCGAGAGAGCCCAACCGGCCGGCAACGCTGGATTACATCCGGGAGCTGTGCAGCAACTTCGTCGAGATGCGTGGCGAC
Source organism: uncultured Sphaerobacteraceae bacterium (assembly GCA_964624125.1). GTDB lineage: Bacteria > Chloroflexota > Chloroflexia > Thermomicrobiales > UBA6265 > UBA6265. The sequence continues at coordinate 1,366 of CAZVAA010000191.1, forward strand.
CGGGTCTTCGGCGACGACGCGGCGATGATCTGCGGCATCGCGACCTTCCGCGACCGTTCCGTGGTCGTGATGGGCCACCAGGGCGGCACGAACACGCGGGAGAACATCGAGCGCAACTTCGGGATGCCGAAGCCGGAGGGCTTCCGCAAGGCGCGCCGGTTGATGCAGCACGCGCAGAAGTTCGGGATGCCGATCCTGACCTTCGTCGACACGTCCGGCGCGGACCCGGGGATCGACTCCGAGGAGCG
>CAZVAA010000191.1:1713-3050 GCA_964624125.1 uncultured Sphaerobacteraceae bacterium
TCTTCGTGACAGGCAATCGGTTGAACGTAGTGTCGGGTGGTGCTCATCTGGTCTCCATCTCCACAGGTGGACCGGTGCGGTTGGCCCGGCTGGAAACATGTTCCATCCGGTGGTGCGGCCAACCGCGGGTCCGATATACACGTAGCGCCGAGCCAAACATGCTCTGCCGAGATACGGCGCCGTAAGTCGTGTCCCCCATTTCCCCTATCGCACCGCGCGTGCCCCCGATGTGGGAAGGCGCCGGGTGCGCAGGGAACTCCCCGAACTGATGCGGTTAACGCACGCTTCGCGTGAACCGCTCGATCGTCTTGTTGAGCTCTTCCAACCGGGCTTCCTGGTCTTCAGGATCCGCATTCACCACACAGCCACGGATGTGATCCTGCAGCAGCAGGAGCCCCACGGACTGGGTAGATGAGATGACGGCGGAGATCTGCGTCAGGATATCGATGCAGTACTTGTCGTCTTCCACCATGCGACCAATGCCGCGGACCTGGCCCTCGATGCGGCGCAGCCTCGCCAGCAACTTCGCCTTGTCCTGCGCATAGGAGTCGCTATGCTCCGGAGAACTGCAACTGCACGCCTCCTGGGCCTCGACCTCGTTTCCCTTTGCGGGAAGATCTGCAACCACGCAGGCTGCTCCTTTCGGAAATAACTGCCGGGCAATCACCGTCTTCACGGCGAGGGTTCGGCTATAACGTTGTATCAGAGACCCATTTGACGTATGCCCGTCTTGTAAACGGTACCACATACGGGGGCCGGGTATCACCTAATCGCGGCCAAGTGCTCGTTCGATCTGCTTCGCCGTAATCTCGCATTGGTCGATCCCGGCCTCGAGCGAGGCGTAGATGTCCTTCCAGCGAAGGGCGTCCAGCGGTTCGTGAGCGCCGGAGAAGAGCGAGCCATAGGCGGCTTCCCACAGGTCGTCCCCCTCCCCCTCGTATTCGTGGATGCGCTGGACATAGGGTCGATATCCGCCGGTACCGCTCCCGATATAGGAGACCAGCGAAACGACCTCGCGCGTCGCCCTGGCCAGGACAGCCGCCAACTCGCGGGCGTAGTCCGTGGCATGCGTGACTCCGGAGAGGGTGGCGAGCTCGGCGGCGCCTTCGACCGCGTCGACGATCTCGTCCAGCCCGAGGGCAATCTGGCGGATCTCGGGCCCGGGCAACGGTGGAATGGACCCCTTCTCGAGTCGCAGCAGGAGGTCGTGGGTATTGGCGTCAGCGCGGTGCTCGATATCGTCGAGATCCTCGAAGGATTCCTTCGTCAACTCCTCCGAAAAGAACTCCACCAGCGCATCGGCCGCATCGACCCCGAACTGCGCGGATCGTTCGAGC
>CAZVAA010000191.1:3150-5423 GCA_964624125.1 uncultured Sphaerobacteraceae bacterium
GGCACCCGACATGCGAAGATAGGTCCATACTGGACCATCCCCGGCGTTTTCCGGATGGCAAATGGCGTATCCATGTCGAAAGGAATCCTCAACCATGGCGGAATCCAACATCGTCGTTGCAACGTTCGATGATGAGAGCAAGACATACCAGGCATTCTCCGACATCAAGCGTGCTGCCGCGCAGCGCGAGGTGAAGATCAATGGCCTCACGATCATCCACCGCACGCTGGAAGGCCGCTTCGAGGTGCGCGACGCGGCCATGAAGCCGCTCGGCGGCTCGATCGCCGGCGGGATCATCGGGTCGCTGGTGGGCATCCTCGGTGGCCCACTGGGCGTGCTCCTCGGCTGGGGCGCGGGCTCGCTGATCGGCGGATTCCGGGACGCCCGTGAGCTGAAGTCGGACCAGGACCTCTTCCGGCGGCTGACGGCGGATATGGAGGTCGGCGGCACCGCGCTGGTAGGCGAGCTAGAAGAAGAATCGACGAATGTCGTGAACCAGATTGTCCGGAAGCTCGGTGGTGAAGTGCTCCGGCGGCCGACGGTGGAGGTCGAGGCGGACATCGCGGCGGCCGAGAGCGCCCAGGAGTCCGCGTCGCGGGAAGCCATTCGCGTGCTGGACGAGGACCAGCAGAATCGGCAGCGCAAGGCACCGGAGAGCGACGAATCGACGAGCTCGTAACCGTGCCGGATCCGGCTTCGCCTGGCGACCAGGCATCAACATCATGGCTGGCGCTTCGCGCCCGGGCGATTCCCGCAATGCGTGGGATCCCGGGCGCGATGGCGTTGCATGAGTTCGGCGCGACATCGGCGGGACGTGTCGATGCGTGGTCGGACATCGACCTGCAACTGGTCGTCGCATCGCTGGGCAATGCCGTGAGCGAACGTGGCGGAGCCCTGCGCGAGATCGGGCCGGTCTGGCTGGAATGGACGATCGTCGACTCCCCCACCTCATGGGCGGCGACGATCCTGTTCGAAGGCCTGAGCCCGCTCCACCACCTGGACTTCGGGATGGTCGAGGTTGGAGCGGGCGACAAGAATCCGTTCCTCGACGGCGTCATCATCCATTGGCAGCAGGCAGGAGAACGATCACCCGGACAGTCCTCTCCCGACTGGTATACGCCAGAGATGGGCTCGACTGAACATCTGGTGTTGGGCGAGCTGCTCGGGCTGGTGCGATATGCGAAAGCCCGGCATCGGGGCCACTCGCTGATGTGCTGGAAGTTCTTCTCCGCGCTGGCGAACCGCGTCCTGGAAGCCGAATACCTGCGCCGCGTGGATCCGGCGCGTGGGTTCCGGAAACCGCTCACCTCACATGAGCAGGCCCGGCTACGGGAGGCGATGCCGGTAGGAGAGATGAATGCGCTGGCCGCCATGCTTTTCTGCGATGACGCGCAGGCCATGGACAATGCGATCGTTGCCCTTGGCCGTCGGCTGGTGGATGAGTCTGCTATCTCGTCGGACCTGTTCCACACCCGTTGCGGCAGGTTGCTGGAGTGGCTGGCGCAAGAGCTGGGCGTGGACCCCGGCGCGTGACCACGCGAGAAACGCCACGGCTGTGCCAGCGAGGTGACGGGGTGTCACAGCCATTCACGCGATTGTGGATAACTTGTCCGGAGGTGTGGACAACCCCGTCGTTTTGGGGACAATTAGCCCGGTTTTATCAACAAATTGTGTACGTACAGTTGTTTTGGCGTGGGTTGCTCTGGATGACGTTGGGGAGTGTCACAGGTGGCGAAATGGACGCCAGTGGACGTGTGGATCGGGCATCCGAATTGTCCACACGGTTAATCCGGGACGGTCATCGGGAGAAGTGGAGTTATCCCCACTATCCACACCCCCTAATACTGATACGGTTTCTCTATCTATTACAAAGATATTAAGACGATCCTGGCACAGACACGGTCACGCTCAGATAGCAGTGTCACAGCGTGACACGCGATTCATGGTGGGAACCACACCCGGCCCGAACGCCGGGAAGCGAAATGCGCCGTTCCCTGCGCCGAATACTTCGCGCCGGGAAAGGATAGGTATGCCGGTATCCGCTGACTGGAAACGCCGAGGGCTGCCAAAGGGCTACCCACGCCGGCAAAATGGCATCAGTAATAGATCGTCGGGGTGAGGTGGTACGGCGGTGTATCGGGTGGAAGGGACTGACCCTGCTCCCAGAGCATCCAGTCAAGCTCGTGGGCGGGAATGTTCCTGCCACGATCTTCCAGCGCCTGGCGGAGCAGCTCGCATCCCCAGATAGTGGCGGCGCGAATCTCGATCTCGGG
>CAZVAA010000192.1:0-5413 GCA_964624125.1 uncultured Sphaerobacteraceae bacterium
TCCGGCGGACCTCGTCGATATTCGGGATGCCGCCCACACCATCGCCGTGATGGACGCATTCAGCTCTGCAAGACGACAGTCGGCATGGGCCGGCGTGCCTCGCAATCCGGCTTAACATCCCGTCCACTATCGCCTTATGCCCGAGAAAATGGCACAATAAACGCATAATTCGCATCCACGCCCGCCCGACGCTGCACCTGGGATATCGCGCCCTTACGGCATCGTCCCTTTCCAACCGCAGCATGTATTCGGGTAAGCGCGGGGAGAGCGCGTAAAAGGGCACGAATCGCGATGTCGATCGCGAAGGATGACCGGGGGAACAGGACCTATGGAAGTCACGCTGAGGATCAAGCGCTTCAACCCGGAAACGGACCAGAAAGCGCACTTCGAGGAATACAAGGTCGACGTGGAGCCCACCGATCGCGTGCTCGACGCCCTGAACCAGGTGAAGTGGTACCACGACGGTACGCTGACCTATCGCCGCTCCTGCGCCCACGGGATCTGTGGTTCAGATGCGATGCGCATCAACGGCCGCAACCGGCTCGCCTGCAAGGTCCTGATGCAGGACCTCGGCAAGCGCATCACGCTCGAACCTCTTATTGGCTTCAAGGTCGAGAAAGACCTGCTGGTCGACATGGAGAAGTTCTTCGACTCCTACAAGTCGATCAAGCCGTACCTGATCGCCGATGATGCCCCGAGCGCTGGTGAACGACTCCAGTCACCTGAAGACCGCCACCGCTTCGACGACACCACCAAGTGCATCCTCTGTGCGGCTTGCACGACGTCGTGCCCGATCACGTGGACGAACGACGAATTCGTCGGCCCGGCCGCCATCGTGAACGCGCACCGATTCATCTTTGATAGCCGCGACCAGGGTGCCGCCGAGCGTCTGCAGATCCTCAACCGGGGCTCCGGCGTATGGCGCTGCCGCACCGTCTTCAACTGCACCGACGCCTGCCCGCGTGACATCAAGGTCACCGAGGCCATCGAGCAGGTGAAGCGCGCCCTCATTACCGGCGAAGTCTAGGAGCCCGGCGCACAATGTGGGAAACACTGACGAGCCGACCGGCGTCTGATGACGTGCTGAACACGTTCGCGATTGTGAGCGCACTGATCTTTGGCATCGTGTTCCTGCTCTCGGCGGTCTACTCCGCCCGGCCCTGGATGTCGCCGGTAGGCCAAACGTACTCCCGCCGCTTTGTGCAGCGAGCAGGTATGGTGCTTGGCTGGATTTCCGGTATCGGGCTTTTCTTCCTGCTTATTCGCCTGCTCCAGATCGACCCGGCGACGCTGGGTCGCCCGATCTGGATCGCGCTCACGCTGCTCGCCCTCGTCGCCGCCGTCGTATGGTTGGTGCCTCAGGCCGCGAGCGATCGCGAGACCCGGCAGCGGAACCGAGCGGGTCACCGACCGTCGCAGCTCTCCCGGCGTCCCGCGAAGCGCATCCGTTCATAGCTCAACAACTCGCCGAGGTTAAAGAGCAAACGGGGCGGTCCAATTGGACCGCCCCGTTTGCTTTGGTGTCACAAGAAAGCCGTGCACCCTTTGTCGATTGCGACCTCCCAGCTTGAGACTTTTCGTAGGCTCCCACCAGGAGACCCCACATCACCCGAAGAGTGCTGCTTATGGCTGCTGTCTTCCGACCCTGACCAGGTTCACAGTTCCCCGCCGTGCGGGACCCAGTGTTCAACACCTCGTAACGGCACAGTCCTGCAAGGCCGAACCTCGAAAGGGAATTCAACCCCGCTATGGCGGATTGCGGGTGCAGGGCACCGCCAACTCCCCGTCTAGCACGACCAGATAGAAGTATACCCGTTCATGCAAGCCGCTCCCACCCCTGTGTTACTCGTCGGGTGGGAGTGCACGATCGGCCGGCCATTCTATCGGACGAGGCCCCGCATCTCCCAGGTCGGGATGTGCCGACAGCCGATTGCATACGCGCACCGAGAGGTCACCGATCACTCGTACCTGGCACGAGAGGCGGGTCGTGTCCTCGCGATTCGAGAGCATTGCCAGCCTGGATTCCTCGGCTTCGGTCACTGGGGTCGCTTGGCCATCCAGCACCTCGACCCGGCAGGTTGCACACCGCGCGTTCCCGCCGCAGCGATGGAGGATATCGATGCCCGCATCCTCGATCCCGAGCACGAGCCGTCGACCATGCGCAACGTCAATGTCGCCGTGGCCCTCCACCGTGACCGTGTGGCGGTCATGCATGGAAATGGTGGCCCTGGGTGATGCGCATCCGGTAGATGTCGGCGAATTCCTTGGCGTGCGGACCGGTGAAATGGAGACTGCCCTGGTGGCCATTCTCCATCGTTCCTGTCACGAAACGATAGCGAACGCCCTTCTCTTCGACCTGGCGGGAGGAAACGAAAATATCCTCGGCGACCTGCGAGAAGACCGCGTAGGCGAGCTCATCTGCGTCCCAGACGTCATCGACGGGATACTCGACCCAAAGATCGAAGTTCATCCTGCCGTCCTCGACCTCTGGCGGGCTGATCAGGTGCATGCCCTCCGATGTCTGGATGACCGACGTCATTGCGTTCATGAAATGCTTGTTCTGCGTCGAGTCTGTCGACCACCCTTCCCCGAAACGCTCGATAACGATGGCGAGGAGCTCATCGTACAAATGCGCCGGGAGAACCTGCCCCTTGTTGCTCATACCTGTCCCTTCGAAACATGTGAACCCGGGCTGGTTTCCTGTGAGGAAGCTCCATCCCGATCCCGTATACTATGCATATCATTGATCGGCCCATGTGTCATGAGAACCGGGCCCGGTTACCTATATAGACGATTCACCGCGTGGGAGCGTTTCATCATGCCCAATCCACTGGCGTCATTGCTCAATCGAAAGGTCGAGGAGCCAGCGATTCCCGAGTGCCCGCAACATGATACCGAAATGCATCTGCGCGGCAAGCTGGGTCGTCCGACCCGCTTCTCCGACCAGACCGGATCAGAGTACTCCCTGATCTACTTCTGCCCGGTCGAAGGATGCAATGAAACCGCCACCCGCGAGATGACGCGATCCCAGATCCCGGTCCCCGGCGCTGCGCCGGCACGGCCGATCTTCTCGCGCGTGCGGGACCCTCGCTAGATTCGTCACCTGCTAGAGATTCTCACCCTGATAGCGACCGCGGTAGCCTTCCGCGGTCGCTTCTGACATTCCGAAGAACACCAGCTGCATGACACGCGAATCCCGCTGGACCCGGAAACCCGCCGGGTTGTTCACAACCAGCAACGATGTCGAGCGACCGTTGTAACCCGCATCCCAGACCGCGGTGTGGATCGTCACGCCGCAACGGTTGAGGCTGGAACGAGGCCGGCCTAGCGCCATCAATGTCTGGGGTATATCGACGATCTCGTTGTACAGGATGTGATAACACCCCGGCTCGAGCTCCAGCCAGCCGTTCTCGTCAAATGCCAACGGCTCGAGCTCGGGCAGTTCCCGGTCGGCCGAACTTTGGCCGATTGTTCCACGCCCAACATGGCGGCTGACCTCACGCAAGGTGACATCGATCCCGTTCGGCTGGAGCTGGTCATCGAGCGAGATGTACTCGCTGACCAACGGTCGCTCCACGCCGTCGATCAGTGCACGTAGTTGCTCGCGGCTGAGTGCGCCGGCAAGCGTCGACGCCTCTCGCGTGGTCTCTGATTCCGTCATTCAGGTTTCCTGTTCTGTGCTGTCGCGGTACGATACGCGCGGTCTTGTTCCATATTTCGCCTTGTGGGTCTGCATTGTCCGAGAAACGAGCTACCGCGTTCAACACCCTCCGGTATCGAGACTTCCGGCTCCTCTGGCTCGCGGACAGCATCGCCATTCTCGGAACCCAGATCCAGCGAATGGCGATCACCTGGCAAGTCTTCGAGCTTACCGGAGATCCATTCCAACTCGGCATGCTCGGTATTTTCCGGTTCATCCCGGTCCTTATCTTCGGACTCTTCGGTGGTGTAATCGCGGACAATCGCGACCGGCGAATGGTGCTCATCCTCACCCACCTGGCGCTGATGGCCTCGACGGGCGCGCTCGCCGCCGCAACGATCGCCGACCAGGCGAGCATGGGTCTCATCTATACCATCACATTCATCTCGTCGGCATTCAATGCCATGGCCGGACCCGCGAGACAATCGCTCATTGCCAACCTCGTTCCCCGCGCCTCACTCGCCGGCGCCGCGACGATGGTGAACCTCGCCATGCAGACTGCGATGGTTGCGGGACCAGCGATCGGCGGCCTGATCATCGCCCAAACCGGGCTCGCCGTCGCCTACATCATCAACACCGTCGGCTTCGTCGCCGTCATCATCGCCGCGGCAATGATCCGTTCCGGGCGTGAGCGAATCCCGGCCACGCAACGCGGGCTCCCGGCTATCAAGGCGGGATTCGTCTTTCTCTGGCAGAGCCCAATCCTGCTGGCAGTGATGGGCCTGGACTTCATCGCGACCTTCTTCGGCGCGATCACCAACCTGATGCCGATCTTCGCCGAGGAGATTCTCGGCGGTGGTGCAAACCGGCTCGGCATGCTTCTCAGCGCGCCCGCCGCCGGCGCGGTGATCGGCAGCATCGCGTTCGGGATGTTCACGATGCCAAAACGGCCGGGCTACGCGATGGTGCTCTGCGTGCTCGCCTATGGTGCCTGCATCGCCGGGTTCGGGCTGAGCAAGGACGTCTGGCTGGCAATGCTCTTCCTCGCCGGTTCCGGCGCCGCTGACTCAGTCTCGATGGCGCTGCGGCATGCGATCCGAAACCTCATCACGCCGGACGAGTATCGTGGTCGCATCGCAGCCGCCCACTCGGCGTTCGCCATGGGTGGACCACAGCTGGGCGAATTCAGGGGAGGTGCGATGGCCAGCTGGATCGGGGCACCGGCATCGGTCGCCATCGGTGGCATCGGCACCATCATCAGCGCCATCGCGATGGTGCGTCTCGTGCCGATGATGGTGAAGTACCGCATCGACGAGGAAGCGCCGGAGGAACAGTCCTCCGGCGCCTGACGCGATTCACCGAAACAGCAGGTTACTTCTTCACGCGGTCACCGGTGAGCATCTCCCAGACAGCGGCGGGCTTGTCGATCAGCAGGACGACCAGCTCGCCCTTCTGGGCCCGGTCCACACCCGCCTGGGCCGCTTCCAGCTCATCGACGATGACCTCGACCTGATCGGGCGATTTGCCGGTCGACAACACCGCCGATTCCAGGATGCTGGAGATTTCACCACGCGCCCGGCCGCGAGTGTTGTTGTCCTCCCGAATGATGATCCGGTCGAACACCTGCGCGGCCAATGCGCCAAATGCCTTCATATCGTCGTCGGAGCGATCACCCGGCAAGCTGATGACCCCCACGGTCCCATCGGCCTCCATCCGCTTGACGAAGTCCGCGATGGATTCGAGACCGGCCAGGTTATGGCAGTAGTCCATGAC
>CAZVAA010000193.1:0-5411 GCA_964624125.1 uncultured Sphaerobacteraceae bacterium
CCGCGCTCGACGTGACGATCCAGGCGCAGATTCTGGACCTGATGAAGACGCTCCAGTCCGAGACGGGCGCCGGCGTCATGATGATCACCCACTCGATGGGCGTCGTTGCCGGCATGGCCGACCGCGTGCAGGTGATGTACGCAGGCCATATCGTGGAGACGGGCCGGACCGAAGAGATCTTCGCGAACCCACGGCACCCGTACACCCTCGGCCTGATGAAGTCCATCCCCCGCCTCGACGCGGAGAAGAAGGAAAAGCTTCAGCCGATCCGCGGGCTTCCGCCTGACCTTATCGATCTCCCGGACATGTGCCCGTTCGTTCCTCGCTGCAACTACGCACGCGAAAAGTGCGAGCAGAAGAACCCGCCGCTCATGGAAGTGGCACCGGGGCATTACTCCGCGTGCTGGTTCCACGATGAAGTGAGCATGGACGACGACCAGGATGAGATCGCCCGGAAGTACGGCCATCCCGTTCCGTCGGACTCCAGCGAAGATTATGATCCCGACGCCCCAGATCTCGGCGTTTCGCCGGCTCAGATGAGCCAGGAAAACTAGGACCGGAGGACACTCCTTATGACAGCCGCTGTTCCCCAGCAGCAGAATACCGCCGGAGCGTCACCGGACAACGGCCAGCCGCTCCTGGATGTCCAGGATTTGGTCATGCACTTCCCGCTGACCCAGGGCATCATCTTCCAGCGCAAGGTCGGCGCGGTGCAAGCCGTTGACGGCGTCTCCTTCAGCGTCAAGCGCGGCGAGACCCTCGGTCTTGTGGGTGAGTCCGGCTGCGGCAAGTCGACGACCGGCCGCGCCATTCTCCAGCTTTACAAGCCGACCTCCGGAAGCGTGAACTTCAACGGGCGAGACCTCACGAAGCTCGACGGCGGTGAGATGCGCAAGATGCGCCGCCACCTCCAGATGGTCTTCCAGGATCCGTACGCCTCGCTGAACCCGCGTATGACGGTCGGGAACATCGTTTCCGAGCCGATGCAGATCCATAAGCTGGTTCCGAAGAACGAGCGTAACGAACGCGTTCAGGAGCTCCTGCAGACGGTCGGCCTGAACCCCTACTTCGCCAACCGCTATCCCCACGAGTTCTCCGGTGGTCAGCGGCAGCGCATCGGTATTGCCCGCGCCCTCGCCGCGAACCCGGACTTCATCGTCGCGGACGAGCCGGTTTCGGCGCTTGACGTGTCGATTCAGGCGCAGGTCGTGAACCTGCTCGAGGATCTTCAGGACCAGTTCGGCCTGACGTACCTCTTCATCGCGCACGACCTCTCGGTCGTCCGCCACATCTCCGACCGCGTGGCCGTGATGTACCTCGGCAAGATCGTCGAAATGGCGGACCGCAACTCGCTGTACGACGATCCGCTTCACCCGTACACCAAGGCCCTGCTCTCGGCGGTGCCGATTCCGGACCCGGTGATCGAAAAGCGGCGTGAGCGCATCATCCTTACGGGTGACGTCCCGAGCCCGATCAATCCGCCATCCGGCTGCCACTTCCACACGCGCTGCCCATACGTGATGGACGTCTGCAAGAAGGTCGACCCGATCTTCGCCGACCAGGGCGGCGGACACTTCGTCGCCTGCCACCTCTATCCGGGATCAGGCGCGGATTAAGTACCGGCTACAGTACACTTGAGCGCGGGCTGGCGGGAGATTTCTCCGCGGCCCGCGTTCCTGTTTGCGCGCCATAAGATGGGAGGTTCGCGTGTCCATACGACCAGTGGAAGATATCATCGCGATCCTCCTGTCGTTCGTGATCGCGATCACCGTTCACGAGTTCATGCACGCCTGGACCGCGCACAAGCTGGGCGACAACACCGCCAGGAACCAGGGCCGCATCACCCTGAATCCAATGTCACATTTCGAGCCGTTCGGGTTCATCGGGATGGTGCTCATCTCGATCGGGTTCTTCTTTATCGGCTGGGGCAAACCGGTCCCGGTCCAGCCGGGGAACTTCAGGGGCACGTGGGCAAGGCGCCGGAAACAGGGCATGCTCCTCGTGACCGCTGCCGGTCCGCTCTCGAATGTTGCCCTGGCGTTGATCGTGGCTATCCCGTGGCAACTCGCTATACGAAATGGCGTTGATCTCGGTCAGTTCGGCTTATTCATGTGGTGGTTTATTCAGATCAATGCCCTTCTGGCTGCCTTCAATATGATTCCCGTCCCGCCTCTTGATGGCTACAAGATCCTGACCGGCATCCTGCCCGATTTCTGGCGACCGGTGCTCCAGCCCCTGGAGCAATACGGATTCGTCGTCCTGCTGCTCCTGCTCTTTGTCGGGGGCCGGATCTCCACCGGTGGACAAACGATCGTCGGTGGCATGATCGAGCCCGTGCAGCGGTTGATCCTCGATATCGTCACCTTCGGGTTGGCCTGATCCCATGTCATTCCCGAAAATCCCGCACCGGGTACGACAGGTCCTCTTCTACTCGCGCGTCGATCGCAAGGATCCGCCGGAACTTCCCGCGGATATTGAGGCACGACTCAACGAGCCGATGGAACTGCAATTTCGCATTCTCTCCATCGGGGACCAGGAACACCTGATCGAGGTGGCCCGCTATATTGAGTCTCATGGCGGAGATGACGACACGATAACCGCTGGCTTGCTTCACGATGTGGGCAAGGCCTGTCGCAAGTGCAACATCACCGTGTTCGATCGCTGTCTACATGTCTTCCTGAACCGGGTGGCTCCCGGACCGTATCGCCTCTTCGCCCGGCGAGAGACCGTGCCCCAGCGGCTGATGGGACTTCACCGCCTCGCCAACCATGCGAAGCGCGGCGCCCTCGCTGCCCGGCAAGCTGGTTACAGCGAACGTATCGCCTGGCTGGTCGAGCACCATGAAGATGAAAACCCGTCCGACCCCGCCCTTCGCCTAATCCAGGAGGCGGACAATATCGCCGTCACCGGAAGCACCGCATCATGAGCACCGCAACAGCTTTTCCAACCCTCGCGAATTACCAGACGCGCCTTCCCAGTTTCGAGGGCCCACTGGATGTCCTCCTTCGCCTGATCGAGCGGCACCAGTTGGAGATCACCGACGTCTCGCTGGTCCAGGTCACCGACCAGTTCCTCGCCTATGTTGGCGAAATGGAGGATCAGTCACCGAATGTCATCGCCGAGTTCACCATGGTCGGAACGCGGCTGACACTACTCAAGAGCCGGTCGCTGCTGCCGAAACCTCCCGCGGCCGATGAGGAAGGCGAACCTGACCCGAGCGAGCTGGTGAAGCAGCTGCAGGCCTACAAGCGCCTCAAGGAAGCGGCGGCGGAGCTTGGGAAGCGGCGAGAAGCCGGAATGGTGTCGTATGCACCAGGCGGCACCGGCCCCGTTGCACGCCCCGGCAAGATCGCGCCGCCGAAGCTCGCGCACTACGAGCCGTCGGTGCTCATTCGCTCCCTCCGACGTCGCCTGTCCACCGTTCCACAGGCGATGCAGACCGTTCGTCAACGCCGGATCATCAGCATCCGGGAGATGATCGACCGCGTAATCGATGTCGCTGGCCGGCTCCCATCGTTCCGATTCAGTACCATCACCGAGACGTACACGCGACGCAGCGAGGTGGCGACCGCGTTCCTCGCAACGCTGATCCTGATCCGCCGCGGATCGCTCCAGGCCTCCCAGGACGGCCTGTTTGGGGAGATCGACCTGGCCAGCGGTGGATCACTCGAAACGGATAGCGCGTCGCTGGCAGAGGATGCTGAAGAGTTCACCGTAACCTCAGAGCCGGAGACCGTTCCCGCATGACGTCCGAGATCAAGCCGATACCCGATTCCCTACCCGACGACGAGCAGATGAAGCTGCCGCACGATGCGATGCCGACAAGCCTGCCGGACCACGAACTGGCGGCCCTGGTTGAGGCGTTACTCCTTGTTGCTCATGATCCGCCGACCATCGACGAACTGGCGGCGGGCGCGGAAGTCCCCTCGGACGAGATCGAGCGCGCATTGATCTGGCTCGAGCAGCGCGACGACCGGGGCTGGGTGATCCAGCGGCATGGCCGCCGCATCCACATCGCGACCGCACCGCGTTTCGCTGACAAGATCCGCATCTTCCTTGGGCTCGACCGCGAGGCCAAGCTCTCCTCCGCCTCGATGGAAACACTCGCAATCATCGCGTACCGGCAGCCGGTGACCCGCTCCGAGATCGACCAGGTACGCGGCGTCGACTCCTCTGGAGTGTTGGCCAAGCTGCATGCTCGAGGGCTCGTGGAGCCGGTAGGACGTTTGCCGACCGTCGGGAACCCGATCCAGTACGGCACCACGGCCGATTTCCTGAACCATTTCGGATTGCGCTCACTGGAGGAATTACCACCACTGGGCGACATTGCCGGCAAGGATGGCGCGGCATTGCTCGACGCGGCGGCGGCCACTGATGGCGAAGAATCAACCACTGGTGAGGCCGGAGAGCCGGACGATGAGTGACGCGTTCCACATCGCGCTTCCCAACGGGTTCGTGATCGACGACGAACTTGTCCAGCAACTCTCCTGGGGAGGTGCGGACGCCGCCCGCATCTGGTTCCGGTCGCTACCAGCTATCCTGGAAGACTATTGCGACCGATGGAACATTCACCTGGAGCCAGATGTTCCCCAAATCAACTACAACCTTGTCCTGTTCGGCACGACACCGGAACATGGCCCAATCGTCCTCAAGATGAGTCCTCCGCACGACGAAGTCACCGCTGAGCTGGATGCTCTCTCCAGCGTTTCTCGACCCGGGATTGTCCCGGTTATCGACGCTGACCCATCCGTTTCCGTGATGCTGCAAAAGCGAGTGGTGCCTGGAATCTCTCTTGAACAGCGGATGACCAGCGGGGACATTGATGACGAACGCGCGACCGCGATCGCGATCGAGGCGATCAATCGCTTCGTGACGACTGCTCCGGCCGATGCCCGACTCATCCCCCTTGATCAGTGGTTCCGCTCGTTGTACGCCTATCAGGAGATGCACAAGGGGCACTCCGACCCTCTTCCGGCCGACGTGCTTGACGTAGCGATCACCTGTGCCGATCACCTGCTCGCGCATGCCAGTGAGTCGTGCATGCTGCACGGGGACCTGAATCCGGGGAACATCCTGTGGGACGACGAAATGGGCTGGACCGTGATCGATCCGAAGGGGCTCGTCGGGTCGCGCGGCTATGAAGTCGGCACATGGATGATCAACCCGTACGGGCTACACCTCCGCCCCGATCTACGCGACCTCCTCGACCGGCGGCTTGACCAGCTCTCGAACGGGCTGGGTATCGATCGCCTTGAGCTTTGGCAGTGGTCGATAGTGCACGCGGTTCTCTCCGAGTGCTGGACGCTCGAGTCAAAAGGCGTCGAACCGGATCATCTCCACGCCCTCGACACGGCTCGCGTGCTGCTGGACCTGCCAGAGGCAAGCCGTTAGGCCATCGCTCCGGCGAGTTC
>CAZVAA010000194.1:0-1663 GCA_964624125.1 uncultured Sphaerobacteraceae bacterium
CCAGCGGCCAGACGCTCTTCATCGAGCCGTTTGATGTCGTCGAGCTGAACAACCGGTGGCGCGAGGCCCAGATGGAGGAGCAGCGGGAAGTCGAGCGCATCCTTGACGATCTCAGCGCAAAGATCGGCGAAGAAGCGGATCCTTTGCGGCGCATGGTCGAGGCGATCGCCGCTGTCGATCTCGCGATGGCAAAGGCCCGACTGGCCGAGCGGATGGAGGCCACTCGTCCAAAGCTGCACCGACCCGTGCCTGGTAAACGTGTCCGCGATGACGATGCGGACCATCCCACGCACTACGTTCGACTGGTGCAGGCCAGGCATCCTCTCATTGACCGGGATGAGGTCGTGCCGATCGATATCGAGATCGGGGATCGGTACCGCGTGCTACTCATCACCGGGCCGAACACCGGCGGCAAGACCGTCGCGCTCAAGACGGTCGGGTTGCTCACGATGATGGCGCAGACGGGGCTGTTCATCCCGGCGGACGATTCGTCCGTGGTGAGCGTCTTCCCGTCGGTCTTTGTCGATATCGGTGATGAACAGAGTATCGAGCAGAGCCTGTCGACGTTCTCGTCGCACATCAGCAACATCATCTCGATGCTTGACCACGTCTCATCGGACAGCCTCGTCTTGCTGGATGAAGTCGGGGCGGGCACCGACCCACAGGAAGGCTCGGCGCTGGCGCGGGCGATCATCAGCGAGCTGCTCCGCAAACGGGCGATGGTGATCGCGACGACGCACTATTCCGAGGTGAAGGCGTACGCGTACGCGACGCCGGGCGTGGAGAACGCCAGCGTCGAATTCGACGTTAAGTCCCTGCGCCCCACGTATCGCCTGATGATCGGGATACCGGGACGCTCCAACGCACTCGCCATCGCTGGCCGGCTCGGGATGCCGAAGCGGATCATCGACGAGGCAGAGACCCTCCTTGATCCCGGTGAGGGCGATACCGCGCAGTTGATCGACGACATTCGCTCTCGCCGCGATGCCATCACGAAGGAGCTGGATGACGCGAAGCGCTCCGAGGAGGAGGCGCGCCAGCTTCGCCGGAAGGCTGCGCGGATGCTGCGGGAATCCGAGGAGATCCGGGCATCAGCGCGGGAGCAGGCGATCGCGGAGGTCCAGCAGGAGCTGGCGGATGCGCGACAGGCGGCGCGATCCATCGGGCGGCAGCGTGAAGCTGTCGCCTCGAAGACAGACCGTGCCGACGTCGGACGGACGTTGAAAGAGGCGGAGGAATCGCTTCGCGCCGCCCAGCGCCGGAAGCAGCCGCGTCAGCGCGAGATCCAGGTGGACACCGCGCCGATCAAGGTCGGCGACCGTGTGCGGATCCTGGCGTTTGACGAACAGGGCGAAGTCCTGAGCATTGATGGGCGTGAAGCAGAAATCCAGATGGGGGCGCTGAAGGTGCGCCAGCCGTTGGCCAGTTTGGAGCGAATCGGCAAGGCGAAGGCGGACAAGCAGCAAACCGGCGCGTCGATCGCGCGGACCGCGCAAGCGACGATGGACGCTGTGCCGATAGAGCTCGACCTTCGTGGCAAGCGGGTCGAGGAGGTCGGCAACATCGTCGAGAGCTACGTCAACGATGCCTACCTGATGGGCATGCCGTTCGTCCGGATCATCCACGGCAAGGGGACGGGAGCGCTTCGCAAGGTCGTGCGCGA
>CAZVAA010000194.1:1763-5393 GCA_964624125.1 uncultured Sphaerobacteraceae bacterium
GTGACGCTCACCGAGCGGTCTTGCGGGATGACGATACCTGCAACACCGAACGCGTCCGCGGCGCGCATCAGCGTGCCGAAGTTCTGCGGGTCGTTCAGGTGGTCCATCACGAGGACGGTGCCCTCTTGCTCGATCACGTCCTCGAGATCGACGTACGGATACTCACCGGTCTCCAGCGCAACGCCCTGGTGATTCCCACCAGTGGTGAGGTCGTCCAGCAACTGGCGCGGGACGCGATCGATCATCGCTTCCTGCTCTTGCGCGAGGCGGGTGATTTCCTCGACCCGGTCGTCATCACGCACGCCTTCGGCGATGAACAGGTTCTTGAAATCACGCCGGTTCGCGCGGAGCGACTCCCGGACCGCGTTGCGTCCGTAGATCAGGTCGCCGCTGATCCGCGGCATCGAGGGTGACTGCGGCTTGCGTCGCTGCTGAGGGCGTGGCCCCCGGGCATCCTGCCGGCCACGCCGCCCCTGTTCCTGTCGGGGTGGTCGTCCCGTGTCGCGCTGGTCTCGTGGACCTCGCTGGTTACGACGTTTTCCAGGTTGTCCCTTCGCGGGTGTCTTCAAGGGTTACTCCCAACTCCGCGAGTCGATCGCGGATAGAGTCGGCGATCTCGAACTGCTTCGCCTTGCGCAGGTCCTTGCGGACGTTGATGAGGAGTTCGATGAATGGGCCGGCCTCGACGAGCGGTTTCGACGTCTCTTCCGAAAGATCGATGCCGAGGATATCCGCTAGCTCGACCAGCGCTTCCCGTGCATCCTTCACGGAAATCGACGACGACCCTCCCGCACGGGTGCGATTGATGGCGCGGCCTAGCTCGAACATCGCCGCCACGGCACGAGGAGAATCGAAGTCGTCCAGCATCGCCGTATGGAACGCCTCGCGCGTCTGCGCTACCAGGCTGTCCAGCTCGGTAATGCGATCCTCGCTGGTTTCGCCCGTAATCGGTCGCGCTGCAACGCGCAATCGGTCGAGCCCGTTCTGCGCCGATTCCAGGCCTTCCTCGGTGAAGGTGAGGGGAGCGCGGTAATGTGACGACAGGACCTGGAGACGGAACGCCATCGCCCGCCCGCGTTCAATGATCTCGGTCGGCCGCATGACGTTGCCGAGCGATTTCGACATCTTTTCGTCGCCGAGCTGCAGCAGCCCGTTATGCATCCAGTACCGGGCGAAAGGGGGGTGCCCGGTGTACGCCTCGGTCTGGGCGATTTCGTTCTCGTGATGCGGGAAAATCAGGTCCGAGCCGCCGCCATGGATATCGATCTGGTCGCCGAAGAGGTGGGCGTTCATCGCCGAGCATTCGATATGCCATCCGGGGCGCCCCGCGCTCCACGGGCTCTCCCATGTCGGCTCCCCGGGCTTCCCGGCCTTCCACAGGGCGAAGTCGAGCGGGTCGGATTTGTGCTCACCCGCTGCGATACGGGCCCCGACAAGCAGGTCGTCGATATCACGATGCGACAGTTTCCCGTATTCGGGGAACGAGCGGACCTTGAAGTAGACATCGCCGTTCGCCTCGTAGGCGTGTCCATCCTCGATCAGCTTGTCGATCATCTCGATGATCTGGGGAATGGACTGTGTCGCGCGCGGGTTCACCGTCGCCGGCAGGACGTTGAACGGTCGCATCTCGGCGTCCCAGCTGGCGATGAGCGACTCGGTGAGTTCCGAGGGATCGATCCCTTCGGCATTCGCGCGGTTGATGATCTTGTCGTCGATGTCGGTGAAGTTCTGGGCGTAGGTGACCTCGTACCCGAGATGCATCAGGTAGCGGCGAATCATGTCAAACGCGATGGATGACATGACGTGACCGATATGCGCGTGGTCGTAGACGGTCACGCCGCAAACGTACATGCGGACTTTGCCGGGCTCGATGGTCTCGAACGACTCGATCCGGCGATTGAGGGTGTTGTAGATCTTCAGGGCAGGGTGCGCGTGGCGCGTCGTGGCATTACTCATTCTCTGTCTCCGAGTGTGGAAATGGTGTGACGGGGCCGGCGCGGATCAGGAGATGTTGCCGGCAAGTGGAGCCGGGGTGCATCCGCGCGAAGCGTCAGACACACCCCTGGAGACAGGCGCACCCGGAAGAGGCGACCGCGACCAGCGGGCACGCCGAAACGGCCGCGTCGGTAGCGGCCTTGTTTCGTTCGATGTGCTGTTGGCTGTTCGCGATCATGCCGGATTAGTCCTTTGCGGCGCCGACCGGTTCTGCCTTCGGGGCCGAGTCGGTCTTCGCCGTCTCTGTCTTACTCTCGGTCGACGACGAGGCTGGCGACGATGCGCCGTTGGACGACTCGGACGTCGAACCCTTGCGACTGTCAGTGATGTACCAGCCTGAGCCCTTGAACACGAGGCCGGTTGGCTGGAACACTCGCCGGACCGGCATGCCACATTCCGTGCATTCGGTCAGCGGGTCATCGGCGAACGACTGATACACCTCGAACTGGTGAGGGCATTCCGTGCCACGATACACGTAGTTCGGCATCTACCCGTACTCCTGTAAACCATGGAAAAACATGACGATACGGGCCTAATGCAGGCACCGTAGTGAGTGTATCGCTGTTTGGCCGCTTTCGGCAAAGCCTGCCTACGAAAGCTCCAGCGGCTGCATGTCCTCCCAGTTCTGCCCGGTCCGGACGTCGGCGATCACCGGGACGTCCAGTTCGAAGGCGTTCTCCATCGTTGCGGTGACCAGTCGCGCGACATCCTCGGCCCGTGTGCCGTCGATCTCGAGGACCAGTTCATCGTGGACCTGGAGCACCATGCGGGCGGGCAACGATGTCTCGCGCAATTCGCGGTCGAGGTCGATCATCGCGATCTTGATGATGTCCGCCTGGGTTCCCTGGATCGGCATGTTCATCGCCATGCGCTGTGCTGCCTGCCGGCGGGCGCCGTTCGACGCGTTCAGGTCGGGTAGGTACCGGCGACGACCGGCGAGCGTTTCGACATAGCCATTGATCTTCCCGAAGTCGATGATCTTGTCGAAGAACTCCTTGACCTTCGGCAATCGTTCCCAATAACGGTTGATGAAATCCTGTGCCTCGGCGCGGGGCATGCCGGTATCCCGGGAGAGCCCGAACGCCTGCATGCCATACAGGATGCCGAAGTTGACGGTCTTCGCGATTCGCCGTTGGTCAGGCGTGACATCGTCGATCTCGATGCCATTGACGAGGGCGGCCGTCGCCCGATGGATATCCTCCCCGTTGCGGAACGCATCGACCAGTGCGGGATCGCCGGACATGTGGGCAAGGATCCGGAGCTCCATCTGCGAATAATCCGCAGCGAGAAGCGTGGCGTTCTCGTACAGCCGGTGCTCTGGACGATGGTCGGCGACGAATGCCCGGCGGACGCGACGCCCCATCTCCGTTCTGATCGGGATGTTCTGCAGATTCGGGTTATTCGAGGAAAGCCGGCCGGTCGCCGCGACGGTCTGGTTGAACGACGAATGCACGCGGCCGTCGTGTGGGTTCACGTAGGCCGGGAGCGCATCGACGTAGGTTGACTTCAGCTTGGCGAGCATACGGTATTCGAGGATCAACGGCACGACCGGATGCTGGTCGCCGATGTTCTCCAGCACTTCCGAGTCGACTGAATAGCCGGTCTTGGTGCGACGCCCCGGGGGCAGCCCGAGTT
>CAZVAA010000195.1:0-1416 GCA_964624125.1 uncultured Sphaerobacteraceae bacterium
ATCGTCATCGTCGGCACGGAGTTCCTCGCCGCCGACAAGGGCATCGGCTTCATGATCTGGCAGAGCTACCAGACGCTGCGCATCCCGCAGATGTTCGTCGGCCTCGTCATCACCGGGCTCATGGGCTGGGGACTCTCGCTCCTGCTGGACCTTGTCGAGCACGTTGTCCTGCCCTGGCGGGCGGTGGAGGAGTCGGCATGAGCAGCACGACCGCCCCGCCCATGCCCCGCTGGCGCGTCTGGTTCCTGGCCACCCGCCCGTGGAGCCTCACCATCTCGGTCATCCCGATCATGCTGGCCTCGGTCCTGGCCTGGCAGGATGGCAGCGTCTCGATCCTGTACGGCCTCCTGATGCTCCTGACATCGGTCTTCACGCACATCGGCTGCAACCTCACCAACGACTACTTCGATAACCAGTCCGGCGTGGATGTCGTCCAGATGCAGGGCCAGGGCCGGATGCTGCAGGACGGCCACCTCACCGATACCGACATCCGCAACGGCATAATCGTCGCCTTCGCCCTCGCGCTGCTCTGCGGCGCCCCGATCATCATCTACCTCGGCTGGCTCGGCGTGGCCTTCGCGATCATCGGAGCCGGCGTCGCCTTCCTGTACACCGGTGGACCGTGGCCCCTCGCCTACAATCGCATGGGCGAGGTCGGCGTCTTCACCGCGATGGGACTCGTCATGGTTGGCGGCGCCTACTACGTCCACACCGGCACCATCTCCTGGCCGGCAAAGCTCATCGCCATCAATGTCGGTCTCTACGCGGCCGGGATCCTGCATGGCAACAACATGCGTGATATCCATGTCGACCGATCCCACAACAAGCACACGCTCGCCAACACCTTCGGATGGGATTGGGCGCTGCGCGAGTACGCCTTCTTCATCTTCGCGCCGCTGGCCCTCACCGTCGGGCTCGTCATCGCGAATCCGGGTTACTGGCCCCTCCTCGTCACCCTCGCGATCCTGCCTGATTGCCTCGCGGCGTTTCGATACATACGTGACACCGGCGACGGAAACCTGACGGGCATGGCCGTGGGCGTGAGCACGAAGCTCCATATGCGGTACGGACTCTTCGCCACCATGGGCCTCCTGCTCAAGGGGATCATCGGCTCATGATCCGGCGTGCGCTCGGACCGCTCGCTTTGGCCCTTGTCCTGATCGGTGCGATCATCGCGGCATGGTCCCGCTTCGTCGCCCCCTTCAGGACCCGGATCACCCATGCGATGATCCAGCTGCCTCGCAGCCACAAGCACCTCGATGGAACCACCATCGCCTTCGTCTCCGACACCCACGTCGGCCCGAACTTCCCGGCTTCCGCGCTGGACACCACGACCCAGATCCTCCGCCGCGCCCAGCCAGACATCGTCCTCTTCGGCGGCGACTATATCTCCGAGTCCCCTCGCTACCTCAAGGA
>CAZVAA010000195.1:1516-5381 GCA_964624125.1 uncultured Sphaerobacteraceae bacterium
CATCGCAGCGGAGGCCTCTAGCGCACACGAATCTCCTTCACCACGTCGGTGGCTGCGTTCAATGGCCTCCCGTTTCCGCACGCGACCCAATCCCGAATCACCCGGAGCACCACCCGTGACCACCCGGTTGCACAAACACATGATCATGATCGCCTTGCCCGCTCGTGTCCCGTTTCTCCCGACAACCACGCCAAAAACTCAAGGCGATCATCCCCCTCGGCAGATGATCGCCTTACCCGCCAAATGATCACATTGGGAAGCCCGTTACCCTTGCACCGTTCCCGGCATGGTGCCATGCTCACCACAGACAGGCGGCTGCGCGACTCCACATCCCCGCCGCCTCCCATCGCTATTCGATCACCACATTGAGGAAGCCACATGGCTGAACAGGAACAGCTTCGCGTCGGCATCATCGGTTGTGGCGCCGGCATCTTCCATCTCCAGGGATACCAGGAGGAGCCACGCGTCAAGGTGGTTGCCCTCGCGGGCCTCGACACCGACCGTTGCGAAAAACTCGCCAAGGAGTTCGACATCCCGCGCATCTACCGCGACTACACCGAACTCCTCGCCCAGGACGACATCGACGCCGTCAGCGTCGCGGTCCCGAACATCCTGCACCTGCCCGTCGCCCTCGCCGCGTTCGAGGCCGGCAAGCACGTCCTGATCGAGAAGCCGCTCGCCCGCAACGCCGGGGAAGGCGTGAAGATGGTCGAGGCGGCACGCGAGCACAACAAGATCCTCGGTGTCTCCTTCCAGCGCCGGACCCGGCACGACACCGAGCTCCTGCGCAACGCCGTGGCGAACGGCGAGTTCGGCCGCGTCTACTACGCAAAAGCCTGGTGGATGCGCCGCAGCGGCATTCCCGGCCTTGGCAGCTGGTTCACCTCGAAAGAGGCAGCCGGCGGCGGTCCGCTCATCGACCTTGGCGTTCACGTCGTGGACATGGCGCTCTACATCCTCGGCAACCCGAAGGTCGTTTCCGTCTCCGCCAGCACCTACGCCGAGATCGGCACGCAGGGCAAGGGCGGCTGGCCCGGCCAGAAGCGCCAGATCCTGACCGAGGATCAGGAGTACGAAGTCGAGGACCTCGCGACGGCGTTCATCCGTTTCGAGGATGGTGGCACACTGCTGCTCGAAGCCTCATGGGCCTCCTACACCGAGATGGGCGACGACTTCGGCGTTCAGATCTACGGCTCCGAGAAGGGCGCGCGCATCTTCTCGAAGAACTACGCCGACACCGACACCCTGGAGATCTATCAGGGATTCGGCGATACCACGATGGACGCCAGGCCACGCCTCGTCTCACGGGCTGGTCACGCCGAGATCATTCACGACTTTGTCGACGCGATTCTCGAGGGCAAGCCGATGAGCCCGAGCGGCGAAGAAGGTCTCGACCGCGTGCGCCTTATCGACGCGATCTACCGCTCGGCCGAGCTCGGCCGCGAGATTGTGATCGACGAAGAGATCGTGGACACGCATGAGGACACCTCTGCGGAAGAAAGGATTCCTGTATGACATCACCGATTCGCGTCACTGTCTGGAACGAGTTCAAGCACGAGCAAAAGGACGAGGAGGTCGGGAAGATCTATCCCGACGGGATCCACGGCGCCATTGCCGAGGGCCTGAACCTCGTTGACGGCATCGAAGCCCGCACCGCCACGCTCGACGAGCCGGAGCATGGCTTGACGCAGGACGTCGTTGACAACACCGACGTCTTCGTCTGGTGGGGCCACATGGCTCACGGCGAGGTCTCCGACGAGATCGTCGAACGGGTCAAGGCACGCGTCCTGGCCGGCGCGGGAATTATCGTCCTCCACTCTGGCCACTTCTCCAAGATCTTCAAGTCACTGATGGGCACCACCTGCGACCTCAAGTGGCGCGAGGCCGACGAGAAGGAGCGGCTCTGGGTCGTCAATCCAGGCCACCCGATCGTTGCCGGGATCGGCGAGTACATCGAGCTCGAGCAGGAGGAGATGTACGGCGAGCACTTCGACATCCCGCAGCCGGACGAGCTGATCTTCGTCAGCTGGTTCCAGGGCGGCGAAGTCTTCCGCAGCGGCGCCGCCTACCACCGTGGCGCGGGCAAGGTCTTCTACTTCCGCCCAGGCCACGAGACCTACGCCACCTATTACAACGAGGAAATCCGCCGCGTTCTCAGCAACGCCGTCAAGTGGGCTGCACCGGTCGACCGCCCGGAGCGCACCTTCGGCAACAAGGATCCGCTCGAGAACCTGCCGTGGTACGACCCGAAGCATGCCGTCACCGAGGGCTTCCGGTAAGAGCATTTCCCCGAAAGCAAAAACGAGACCGCCCGGCTCTGGCCGGGCGGTCTCGTTTTTGCTTTCCATCCGCACATCGATCGTTGACCCATACCATGGAGACAGACCATGCAGATCGTCGACACCGATTGGCAATCGATCTTCACGCCAGATATCGGGCTGCTCGAATCGTTCATCCGCGGCACCCTGCTCTATTTCTTCGTATTCATCATCATGCGAAGCACCCTCCGCCGTACGGCGGGCGAGCTGACCATGCTGGACTTTATCTTCGTCCTGCTGGTCGCGAACGGCGCGTCCGATTCCATGGTGGGCGGATCCATTTCCGTCTCGAACGGGTTCGTCACAATCCTCACCGTGGTCGCGTGGAACTACCTCCTCAATACCGTCGCCTGGCACATCCCCGCCGTTGAACGCTGGACGCTTCCCCAACCGCTCAAGATCGTCGACGAAGGAAAGATGCTTCCCAGAAACATGCGTCGCGAGTTCATCACGAAGCAGGAGCTCCTCTCGCAACTACGGGAGGAAGGCATCGAGGACGTATCGAACGTGAAATCCGCCTACATCGAGGGTGATGGCAATATCAGCGTTATCCCGTACGACACCTGATCCCGGCAAGCCGGAACGGGCGTTCTTGCCAACAACCCCCGAACACCTTTGCGGAACGCCTCATCCCATTGATACTGTGATCAGATCAATGACAAACCACGTTCCGGCTATCGCGTTTCGGGAGTCAGTACATGAGCAACGGTCGTTCTGATGTAATCGTCGTGGGTGGCGGCACGATGGGCACCGCCGCGGGCTGGGCGCTGGCACGCCGCGGCCACAGCGTCACCGTGCTGGAGCAGTTCCACCACATCAACAATCTCGCCAGCCACAGCGGGCACACCCGTATTTTTCGCCACGCCTACACCGAGGGACAGTACTACGTCCCCTGGACGCTCGAGGCCGATGCCGCCTGGGTCGCGCTTTCCGAACGGACGGGCATCGACTTGATGGTGCGCAGCGGCTGCCTCGACATCTCCATCCCTTCCCGCCCGCATGCCCGCCTCTCTCGCGATTCGGCAGCCGCGTTCGACCTGCCTCACGAGTTCCTGACCGGCCGTGAGGTAAACGAGCGCTTTCCTGCCTGGACCCTGCCCGACGACTGGGAGGCGTGCCTCGACCCGGAAGCCGGAATCCTCATCATCGAACCGACGCTTCGCGCGCTCGTCACCGAATTCCGCGACGCCGGCGGCACACTGGTCGAGAACGCGAAAGTCACGGCCTGGAGCGAGACGCCCGACGGCGTCTCTGTCCGTACCGCCGACGGCACCTACGAAGCCGACCGCCTTGTCATCACCGCCGGTGCATGGACGAGCAAGGTCCTCGCTGGTCTCGACCTTCCGCTCCGGGTCGTTCGCAAACCGGTCATGTGGTTCGATGTCGATGACCGGGCACTCGTCTCCACCGACCAGTTCCCTGCGTTCGTGGTCG
Source organism: uncultured Sphaerobacteraceae bacterium (assembly GCA_964624125.1). Lineage (GTDB taxonomy): Bacteria > Chloroflexota > Chloroflexia > Thermomicrobiales > UBA6265 > UBA6265. The sequence goes on from CAZVAA010000195.1 coordinate 5,269, forward strand.
ACAACGGAGTTGAACACTATTATGGGCTGCCCGCATACGGAGACGACAGCGTCAAGATCGGCAATCACAGCGACCGCCATGAGGTCGACCCGGACACCCTCAACCGCAATGTC
>CAZVAA010000196.1:0-3829 GCA_964624125.1 uncultured Sphaerobacteraceae bacterium
GGCTCTTGCGGACCTTTTTCTGCGCCTCGAGCCCCTTGCAGGCCTGTGCGAATGCCACCCAGGCGCCGGTGATCGCGGCACAGCGGGTGCCGCCATCGGCGCGAATGACGTCGCAGTCGAGAATCACCTGACGCTCGCCAAGCGCCTGCATGTCGGTGACGGCGCGAAGCGAACGGCCGATGAGGCGCTGGATCTCCATGGTCCGGCCGCCGAGCTTTCCCTTCACCGATTCACGTGGCGTGCGCTCGCTGGTCGAGCGTGGAAGCATCGAGTATTCGGCGGTGACCCAACCGGTGCCGCGACCCTTCATCCAGCGCGGGACGTCTTCCTCGACGGTGGCGACGCAGAGCACTTGCGTTTCCCCGAGCGTGATCATCGCCGAGCCTTCGGCATGCGGGATAACGCCCGTCTCGATCGTGACCGGCCGAATCTCTTCGGTGGTGCGGTCGTATGAGCGGCGCATCGGGATCGTGATGGTCATGTGTGTGACTGGCCTTTCAGGATATTGGGAGCAGGCGATCGGGAGGACATCGGGGTCTCCCTTACGTTTCACTGGATTTCTGTTGGGTGCGGCGGTAAATCTCGCGGATACGCTCGATGCGTTTGCCGAGCTCGCGCTCGAGGCCGCGGTCGGTCGGCTCGTAGTAGCGACGACCGCGGATGTTCTCCGGGACGTTGACCTGCCCGATGATGCCCTCCTCGAAATCGTGCGCGTATTTGTACCCCTTGCCGAATCCTTCCTCCTTCATGAACTTCGTGGGGGCGTTTCGGAGGTGGATGGGCACCGGGTCGTTCCGGGTTTCGGCGACATCCCTCTGGACGGCGCCGTACGCGCGGTATATCGCGTTGCTCTTGGGCGCGAGGGCAAGGTAGACGGTCAACTCGGCCAGGGCGAGCGCGCCTTCTGGCATGCCGATGAAATGGACCGCTTGCTGGGCCGCCATGGCGAGCTCGAGCGCGGCGGGATCGGCGAGGCCAATGTCTTCCGAGGCGAAGCGGACAAGGCGGCGTGCGACGTAGAGAGGATCGTCGCCGCGCTCGAGCATCCGGGCGAGCCAGTAGAGGGCGGCGTCGGGGTCGGACCCGCGAATGGTCTTGTGGAGCGCGGAGATCGTGTCGTAGTGATCGTCGCCGCCCTTGTCGTAGGTGGCGGCGCGACGCTGGGCGGCTTCGCGAACGAGCTCATCGGTGATGATGCGGTCATCGCCGACCCCGGTGGCCGCAAACTCGAGGGTGTTGAGGGCGAAGCGGGCGTCGCCGTTCGCCATGTTGGCGAGATAGTCGAGCGCGTCGTCGGTGATCGTCAGGTTGTCGTTCCCGAGACCGCGCTCCCTGTCCTCCAGCGCGCGCCTGATGATGGTCGCGATGTCCTCGTCCTCGAGCGAGCGGAGGGTGATGACGCGGGAGCGTGAGAGGAGCGGTGCGTTGACCTCGAACGAGGGGTTCTCGGTGGTGGCGCCGATGAGAATGACCGTGCCGTCCTCGACGTGCGGGAGGATGGCGTCCTGCTGGGCCTTGTTGAAGCGGTGGATCTCGTCGATGAAGAGGACGGTACGTTGGCCGTTCATACCGAGCCGGTCCTGCGCCTCCCTGATCGCCTTGCGAAGGTCGGCCACGCCGGACGTGACGGCGCTGACCGAGACGAACGCGGCGCGGGTCGTGGTCGCGATGATGCGGGCAAGGGTGGTCTTCCCGGCGCCGGGTGGACCCCAGAGGATGAGCGAGGAGAGCCGGTCGGCCTCGATTGCCTTGCGGAGCAGGGTGCCCTGGCCGATGACGTGGTGTTGGCCAACAAGCTCGTCAAGCGTGCGCGGGCGCATGCGGGTCGCGAGCGGCGCGCGGGAGGTCAGCTGCTGGTGACGATGTGCCTCGAAGAGATCCATGTTCCTGCCGTGGGGTGTGATGTCGATATCGGGCTCGAACGCACGTCAGTCGTCGAGTTCATCGACCTGCTGCTCGAGTGAGCGCATGAGCTCAACGAGCTCGTCGCGGGTGGTGATGCCGTGCTCATCCAGTGTTTCGAGGACCGTTTCGAGTTCATCCAGCGTGTTGAGCAGCTCGATGAGCGACGGCCTGGCGTTGCGGTGCGCCTTGCGGGCGGTCTCGAAGTTGACGATTTTCTTGTCCGGCATGGCGATATCCGTCCCGGCTACATGAAGACATCGCGCAGCGCGAGGACCACCAGGGCGGTCCCGGCGACGGCGCCATATTCAATGAGGTCCCGGCGGCGGACATCGATCCGCTGCGCCCGCACCAGCAGGAGGCCGGCAACGGCGTAGAAGACGGCAAGCAGGACCGCGCCACCGGTCCAGCCCCAGGTCGGCCACCAGTTGAGGGCGACCATGACGGTGCCGAGGACCCATGCGCCGATGATGGCGTAGAAGACGCGCGGCGGCGGGGCGATACCGGCGCGCTCGAGCGTTTCCAGGATCAGGATGAACCCGATAATGGCGACAAGGGGCGCGGCGATCCATGTCTCGAACTTGTTCAGGTAGATGGCGCTAAAGGCGAGAAAGGCGATCGCGTGGACGACCAGCGTGTGGATCGTCGAGGCGATGCGGCTTGATTCCTCGTCGGCTTCATCGAGCAGGTCGCGGGAGAGCAGGGCCCCGGCGGTGCCGAGGAATGCGATGAGCGGGCCGAAGAGCAGCATCCACCGGTTGTGATAGGTCGCGGTGAGGACGATGGCGGCGAAAACGGCGACGAACGGCACGGCCCAGGCGGTGGTGAGACCGGTCGAGGGCCGACCGGAGCCAACTTCCTCCGCGGCGCTGGCGGCGGTGCGCTCGGCGTACTGGGCGCCACCGGCGGTCAGCAGGAGCACAATCACGGAGATGGCCCAGAAGAGCGTGTCGGTTTGCTGGAAGATGGGTGGATCGCTGCCATCGCCTTCGCCGATCGCGATGATGGCGAGGAGCAGGAGCGCGGCTGCGCTCAGGAGCGAGATGACGACGCCCTGGCCGTAGGCCGGCTGGCGTTCTTCCGCCTGCATGATGCCGAGGCCGAAGACCTTGTGGTCCTCGGAGTCCACGTCGGAACCATAGTAGTCGTCGTAGTCGTGATCCAGCTCAAGCTCATCATCGTACGGCGGCTCGGAAGGCCTGCCTCTCGATGAGAAGGGGTTTGGCGTGTTGCGTCCCATAAATCTGCCCGATCTCTCCCGGTCGTCAGTAGAAGGTTGCCGGCGAATCATTCCGGCGTGTTCAGGTCGCGTTTGGTGCCGGACGCGCGTCGCGAATCGTGTTCCAGGTTGCCTGGATCATCTCGCTGCTGATCGCGCCCTCACGTATGACCGTGATGGTATCACCATCACGCCTGACGACGGTGGATGCGAGGGTTTGGGGGGCGATGCCGCCGTCGAGAATGATATCGATCTCGCTGCCAAGCGAGTCCCGGATCTGTTCGGCGCGGGTGGCTGCCGGCTCCCCGGACCGATTCGCGCTGGTGGTCGCCATGGCGCCGCCATTGTGGGCGGCGATGGTGAGGGCGATGGAATGATCCGGGACGCGGACGCCGAATGTGCCGTCCGGAGCCCTGACCTCCATGGGCAGGTCCGGCGCGGCGGTGAGGATGACGGTGAGCGGGCCGGGCCAGAATCGGGATGCCAGCGCAAGCAGGTCGGCGTCGGGATCGCTGGTCAGGCGGTCGATAACATCCGGTCGGGAGACGAGGATGGGCAGTGGCTTGTTCGGGGAGCGTCCCTTGATGTCGTAGATGCGGGTAAGGGCTTCGGGATGCGCGAGAGAAGCGCCGATGCCGTACACGGTATCGGTCGGGAAGGCGATGACGCCGCCCTGCTGCATTCGCTCGATGGCGGTCTCCAGGGCCC
>CAZVAA010000196.1:3929-5372 GCA_964624125.1 uncultured Sphaerobacteraceae bacterium
GGGAAGGCGATGACGCCGCCCTGCTGCATTCGCTCGATGGCGGTCTCCAGGGCCCGTTTGTGTTCAAGCGAGAGAAGCGACATCCGCCAGGTCCTTTCCACGTCCGGGCTAGAGTTGGGCCTTGATATTCTCTGCAAGCGCACGGGAAATGCCATCCACGGCGGCGAGCTCGTCGACGGAGGCCGCCTGGATCCCCTTGACCGAGCCGAACGCCTTGATCAGCGCCTTCTTGCGGGTAGGGCCGACGCCGGCGATCTCATCCAGTCGCGACTTGAAGGCCTTCTTCGACCGGGTCGAGCGGTGGAAGGTGATTGCGAAGCGGTGCGCCTCGTCCCGGATGCGCTGGACGAGGAAGAGGGCCTGTGAATCACGCGGCAGCATGATCGGGTCCGGCCGGCCGGGGAGGAAGATCTCCTCGTTTTCCTTGGCGAGGCCGCAGATCGGCACCTCCATGCCGACCTCGTCAAGCGCTTCGAGCGCGGCGTTGAGCTGCCCCTTCCCGCCGTCGATGATGACAAGATCCGGGAGGGCGGTCCATTTGCCTTCCTTCTCCTCATCGTGCTCCTTCGCCCGCCGGAATCGCCGGGTGAGGACTTCCTTCATCGATGCGAAGTCGTCGGCACCGGTGACGGTCTTGATATGGAAGCGGCGGTATTCCTTCTTGGCGGGCTTGCCATCCTCGAAAACCACCATCGACGCGACGGGCGAGCTGCCCTGGATATTGGAGTTGTCGTAGCACTCGATGCGGCGCGGCATGCGCGGCAGGTCGAGGGCTTCGGCCAGCTCGGTCATGGCGGCGGTCATCTTCATCTCGTCGGAGAGGAACTTGAGGCGTGCCTGCTCCAGGTTCTCTTCCGCGCTCTTGGCGACCATCTGGACGAGTCCGCGCTGGTTCCCGCGTTGCGGGACGTGGAGCGTGACCTTTCCGCCGCGCTTGTCGGCGAGCCATTCCTCGATCATCTCGCGCTCGCCGTCCGGCACCTGGTGCTGGAGGATGAGGCGGGGCGGGGTGACGGCGGCGTCCTCGTAGAACTGGGTTATGAAGACGGAGATGATCTCGCCCGGTTTGTCGTTCAGGGTTGCCTGCATCTGGAAGAACTCGGAACCGATGATCTTGCCGTTACGCAGGAAGCCGACCTGCACGCCGGCGTCGCCGCCGGACCCCTGGGAGAGGGCGATGATGTCGGCGTTGGTATCGGTGGAGCTGACGATCTTCTGGCGTTCGAGGACATGCCGCACCGCGCTGAGCTGGTCGCGCAGGATAGCGGCGCGCTCGAAGTTCCACGCGTCAGAGGCCTGCACCATCTCGGACTCGATATCGTCGACGATCTCCTCGCCGCGGCCGGAGAGGAATTTCGTCGCGCCGTCGATCGCCTTCATGTAGGTTGGGCGGTCGACCGCGCTGATGCAGGGCGCGGTGCACTGGTGCATGTGGTAGTAGAG
>CAZVAA010000197.1:0-5354 GCA_964624125.1 uncultured Sphaerobacteraceae bacterium
TCGTGGGTGATGAAGATCAGGCCCATGCCCTCGGTTTCATCCATCAGCCCCTGGAAGAGCTTGAGGATCTGCGCCTGGATCGTCACGTCGAGCGCGGTGGTCGGCTCGTCCGCGATCAGCAGCTTCGGGTTACAGGAGAGCGCCATGGCGATCATCACGCGCTGGCGCATACCGCCGGAGAACTGGTGAGGATACTGGTCGACGCGTTCGGACGCATTCGGGATGCCGACCATCTCAAGCAGCTCAACGGCGCGGTTCTTCGCCTGCTCCTTGTTCATCCCCATATGCAGGATGAGCGACTCGCTGATCTGGCGATTGATCGTCAACACCGGGTTGAGCGACGTCATCGGGTCCTGGAAAATCATCGCGATCTCATTGCCGCGAATTCCCCGGACCTGTTCCTCGCTCATCTTCAGGACGTCCCGTCCCTGGAAGACAACCTCGCCGTTCACGATCTTGCCGGGTGGATTCGGGATCAGCCGCATGATCGACAGGCCGGTCATGCTCTTGCCGGAGCCCGACTCGCCGACGACACCAAGCGTCTCGCCAGGCATGATGTAAAACGACACATCGTCGACTGCCTTGACGACGCCATCCTGTGTGAAGAACTGGGTCTTGAGGTTTTTCACCTCAAGAAGCGGCTCGCCCTCACGTTGGGTTGTATTGGCAGAAGTGGTGGTCTGTGCCTCAGCCGCCATTCTTGCTCCTCTCGCCCCTCATTCGAATCCGGGTCTGATCCCCGCTGCAGGAGCGCAGGTGGGGGACTCATCACTAATGAACTGGTCGTTTTTACACGAACAACCCCAGTGACCGCAACGCTAGCCGTCACCGGGCGGGCGCCTCGTTGCGCCACTCGTGATTGCTCATGTATACACCGAATTTACTCTCTGCACGATACCACACGACCCTTGTGCCTACAATCTTCCGGACAGCCTTTCACAACCTTTCCGAACGGATTTTACCTTCCGTCCTTTCCGGGTGGTTTCGCAGTGGGTTGGCATGGTGATTGCGCGTAGGCGAACGAACGACGGTCCAACCGGATCGGAAAGTAGTGTCCCGAAGGGGATGAATTGGGAGGAGACTGAACCTATGGATATCCTGTGGTGGTTGATTATCGGCCTGATTGCCGGCGCGATCGCCGGTTATCTCGTTCCGGGACGCACCCCCGGTGGGCTGATCGGCACGATCATCGTCGGCATCGTCGGCGCGATTCTCGGCGGGTGGATCTTCAATGACCTGCTCGACCTCGGCGTCGGTGGGGGCATCATCGGCTCGATCATCGTTGCGGTGATTGGTGCAGTACTGGTGCTCTTCGCCCTCCGCAAGGCAAATGTCACCTGACGATTTCTTGAAGGAAATCACGAGCACGGTACGGGGGCGGTCCAACTGGACCGCCCCCGTACTGGTTTGCCTATGGAGCGCTTCTTGCGCCTTCGATGTATTCCTTCGCCGCGCCGGCGAAGAGTCCGTTCGCGCTGGCAACCGCCATGTCGAATCCGCGTTCAAAGACGTTGTGCGCGAGGTCGATGGAGTAGGCGACGGTTCCCGTCTTCACGCCGGCGGCCCTGGCGCGCGAGACGACCTCGTCCGCGATGCGGGTCACCTCCGGATGTCCTGGCTGCCCAGGATACCCGAGGGATTGCGCAAGGTCGTTCGGCCCGACGAAGATGACATCCAGCCCTTCGATCTCCAGAATGCGGTCGAGATCCTTCAGTGTGTCGACGTGCTCGAACTGGACCATGGTCAGCACCCGGTCGTTGAGCGGCTCAACGTAGCTGGGAACGGGTGACGACACGCCGTAGTCGAACGTGCGCATGCCGGCAAGGCCGCGAGTGCCGATTGGGGCGTACTTCGTCCCCTCCACCGCCGCGAGAGCCTGGTCGTAGGTCGTGAGCTGCGGCGCCATAATGCCACTGACGCCAATGTCGAGGAACTTCAGCACCATCTGCTTGTCGGCCTGGCCGACCCGGGCAAATGCCTCGATGCCGCGTGATTCCGCCGCGAGGACCATCGGCAATGCGGTTTCCGGAGAGATCGGACCATGCTCCGCATCGATCAGCGCGAAGTCGAATCCCGCGAGTGCGCACATCTCCACGATTTCCGTCGATGCAAGTGGTATAAAGCAGCCAATCACGCGTTCACCCGCTGCGAGTTTTTTCTTGACAGCGTTCGTTAGGTTCATAAGGTCCCTGCCTTCGGTGGTCGCCTTCCGGCGTCGGTCGGTTGTGTGACTCTCGCGCCATTCTTATGGAAGGATCGTGCAGACGCAATGGGAGATCAGGAATTGGCCGAATCACCGGCGTCGGCTCACGAGCCCTTCGAGGATGAAGCCTTGTTGCCGGAGCAAGCGTACTGGGTGGGGTTCCACCATGTGAAGTTCATTGGCCCCGCGCGGCTTCGCAGGCTTCTGGACACCTTCGAGTCACTGGAACGCGCATGGCACGCTTCGCCTACCGAACTCAGACGGTGCCTGGAGGAGCGGTCGATTCGGGAACTACTCGAAACGCGGGCGGCGCTGGACCTTTCGGCCGTCATGGCTGGGCTTGAGCAATCCGGTGCACGGGTGACCGTGCTCGCCGATGACGGATACCCGGCGTTACTGCGTGAGATCCCCGCGCCTCCACCGGTCCTGTATTACCGGGGCGAGTTGATCGAGACGGACCGGAATGCGGTCGCGATCGTCGGAACGCGGCGGATGACGCCATACGGGCGGGAGATGACCGCCCGCATCTCGGGAGAGCTCGCGAGGGCTGGCGTGACGATCGTGTCGGGACTGGCGCGAGGAGTCGACGGCGTTGCACACCAGGCGGCGCTCGATGCTGGTGGGCGCACGATCGCCGTCCTTGGCAGCGGGGTGAACAAGATTTATCCACCGGAACACCGGAAACTCGCGCAGCGCATCGCAGAGCAGGGAGCGGTTCTTTCGGACTACGTGCCTGATACGCCTCCGGACGGCGTGAACTTCCCGCCGCGTAACCGGATCATCTCCGGCCTGTCGCTCGCGGTGGTGGTGATCGAGGCGCCGGATCGGAGCGGCGCATTGATCACAGTCGATTTCGCGGCTGACCATGGTCGCGATGTATTCGCGGTACCGGGTCCGGTCAACTCTCCGAACAGTAGTGGCTGCAACCGGCTGTTGCGGGAAGGCGCCCGACTTGTGCGCTCCGCAGATGATATCCTCGAAGACCTGCACATCTCCCGGACCGGTGAGCCGCTGCCGGTGCAGTCCTCGTTACCAGTGAGCGACGAGGACCGGCGCCTGCTCTCGGTGATGACGTCGGCGCCGCAGCATATCGATGACCTGGCCACGCTGAGCGACTATCCGGTTACCGAGGTTTCGAGTCGGCTGATGATGCTGGAACTGCAGGGCCTGGTGCGGAACGCAGGGGCCCAGCATTATGCCCGGAACTGATGTCGCCGCTTGACATTGGTTTGACAACATCCCTACGTTTATATAGCGCCAACGTTCACTGCGTCGGCTACCTATGATTGACGCGGCTCATACGATTGATATTGGGATGCGTCCATTCTGAAGACATCAATTGGCAAGATTTCAATCAAAGTGACGAGGGCCCCGAAGGGCTCGTTATTCACCAATCCAGGACACAAACGTTTATGGCAACAGCAACAACGACGAAGAAAACGACAACGAAACGAAAATCCACGGCGAAGAAGACACCTGCTCCCCGTGGCAAGCTGGTCATCGTGGAGTCGCCCGCAAAGGCGAAGACGATCGGCCGCTATCTTGGGCGTGGCTATACCGTCAAGGCGTCCATGGGGCATATACGCGATCTCCCCAAGAGCACGATGGGTATCAACTTCGAGGCAGGGTTCGAACCGAAGTACCTGATCCCCCGAGACAAGTCGAAGGTCGTCAAGGAGCTCAAGGAGAGCGTCCGCGGAGCGAAAGAGATCTATCTCGCAACGGACCCTGACCGCGAAGGGGAGGCGATCGCCTGGCACCTGATCGCGGCGACCGAGGCGGAGGACAAGCCGATCTACCGCGTGGTCTTCAACGAGATCACCCCGGATGCAGTGACCCATGCGATCGAGAATCCGCGAGAGATCGACATGGATCTCGTGGACGCCCAGCAGGCACGGCGCGTCCTCGACCGGCTGGTCGGGTACAGCATCAGCCCGCTGTTGTGGAAGAAGGTCAAGCGGGGACTCTCGGCTGGCCGCGTGCAGAGCGCCGCCCTCAGGATCGTTTCCGAGCGAGAGCGGGAGATCGATGCGTTCCAGCCGGTCGAGTACTGGTCGCTGGACGCTGATCTCGCAAAGATCACCGGCAAGAAGCCGACGAAGCGGGATCAGTTCCGCGCATCGATCCATCAAGTCAACGGGAAGAAGGCCGAGCTCGCCACCGGCGAAGAGGCGAACGCGATCGTCGAGGCGTTGAATGGCGCAGCCTGGCGGGTGAAGTCGGTCGTACGCCGCGAGACGAAGCGAAACCCGCAGGCACCGTTCACGACAAGTACGCTGCAGCAGGAGGCATCCCGCAAGCTCGGGATGTCGGTGCGTCGCACGATGCAGATCGCGCAGGAGCTGTACGAGGGTGTCGACCTCGGTGCGGAAGGCACACAGGGCCTCATCACCTACATGCGTACCGACTCGGTGAACATTTCCAGCGGTGTGCAGCAACAGGCCAAGGGCATCATCGCATCCCAGTTCGGGAGCGAGTTCGTGCCTGAGAAGACGCCGTTCTACCGCAAGAAGCAGAAGGGTGCGCAGGAGGCGCACGAGGCGATTCGCCCTACCGATCCATCGCGCTTGCCGCAGGCCATCAAGGCCCGGCTCAGTGGGCCGCAGTTCAAGCTCTACAACCTGGTCTGGCAGCGGTTCATGGCGAGCCAGATGGCACCGGCTCGGCTGGACAACACACGTGTCGACATCGCAGCGGGCAGCGCAGCGGACGTCGATGCCGGCAAGGCTCCCTACACTTTCCGGGCGACGGGCTCGATCGTGAAGTTCCAGGGCTGGATGATCGTCTACCAGCAGGGGCGTGATGAAGGTGACACTGACGAGCTGGACCGCGGTGCTCTGCCCGAGGTTGCCGAAGGCGAGGACCTGAACCTCTTGCAATTGCTGCCAGAGCAGCACTTCACCCAGCCGCCTCCGCGCTTCACTGAGGCGACGCTCGTGAAGGTGCTGGAGGAGCAGGGAATCGGTCGTCCGAGTACCTACGTGCCAACGATCGGAACGCTGCTGGCTCGCAACTATGTGACGCTCGAGGAGAAGAAGCTGATCCCGACCGAGTTGGGATTCGTCGTCAACGACCTGCTGGTTGAGCACTTCCCGGATGTCTTCGATATCGGCTTCACCTCCCAGATGGAGGGTGAGCTGGACGATATCGC
>CAZVAA010000198.1:0-5343 GCA_964624125.1 uncultured Sphaerobacteraceae bacterium
AGGGCGTCGAGAACGCGACCGGAGGCAACCACGGCGGAACGATCGCCTTCGATGGCGGGACCGCCAAGTTCACGATGGCGTGGCACACATCGTCGTATGAGCATGAGGGACAGGTCGTGGCGCCGGGTATTCCGGCCGGGTATGTCGTCCGTTTCGGCGGCAAGACCATCTACTTCGCCGGCGATACAGCGCTGTTTCTCGACATGCAACTGATCGCAGAAGAGGAACTGGACGTCGCCGTGGTGCCGATCGGCGATCATTTCACGATGGGGCCCAAGGACGCCGTCAAGGCGGCGACGCTCCTGCGCGCCGGCACCGTGATTCCCTGTCACTACAATACGTTCCCACCCATCGAGCAGGATCCGCAGGCATTCAAGGCCGATGTGGAACGCGAGACAAACTCGAAGGTGGTCGTGCTCGATCCGGGCGAAAGCGTGGACCTTTGACGATGAGCGATGCCCCTACCCGCGAGCAGATGGCCGCGGAGATGCGCCGGACGGCATACCAGAAGAAGGCTGTTTCGCGGATGTCGGCGAATGAAACGCTCGATTACGCAGTGGCTTTCTTCACCGAGCGAGGGTACCGGGCCGGAAAGACCGGCCGGCCGAACCAGGCGTATGTGATGGGCGGCAAGGAGGGACTCCTGCCGCGCGTGACCGGTGAGATCAAGGTCCAGGCCGATGTCGGCAAGGGCAAGGTGACCATGGTGACCATGGATGCCACCGGCGAAAAGCTCAGCGGCGTTATGGAAGAGTTCCACAAATCGCTGCGGCAAAAGCGAGCCGGATGACGATCAGGGAGCGACTCGCCCATGTCGTATGGCTGGGCGGGTCGCCCTGCGCCGGAAAGAGCACGGTCGCGAAACGGATCGCCACGGACCACCGCATGACCGTGTACCGGTGCGACGACGCCTTCTTCGAGCATGCAGAGCGGCTCACCCCCGAAACCCAGCCGGTTTTCAGCCGGCTGGTCCAGATGTCACCAGACGAGATCTGGCTTCGGCCGGTACAGCAGCAGGTTGACGAAGAAATCGAGCTCTATCGGGAGGAGTTCCCGATGATTCTCGAGGACCTTCTCTCGCTGCCCTCCGACCGCCCGCTGATCGCCGAAGGCGCTGCGCTGATGCCAGAACTCCTTCATCCACTCGGGATCGCAGCTCACCGGATGCTGTGGATGGTGCCCACCGAGGCGTTCCAGCGGCATCACTACGGCCAGCGGGCGTGGCGTCATGATGTCCTGCGCGAGTGCTCGGACCCCGGGCGTGGGTGGGAGAACTGGATGCATCGGGATGCAGGGTTCGCCCGCGAGATCGCCCGGCAAGCGTCCGAACGCGACTGCAGGCTGATCACCGTGGACGGCTCGCGCTCTCTCAGCGAAACCCACGCGGACGTCACGGTATGGCTGGACCTCCCGTCTCCTTCCGACTGAGTCGATCCTCCCTTTTACCACCCCCCATCACCCCTCAAGACGTTTTGCGATGAGCGTACGCGCCGAGTGTTGACCTGTGGGCGACCGGTCCGACGCCGGCCTGGGCGCCGGCACTGCTGCGCACGCCGAGCCCTTCGGGAGCAGCATTTCCCAAGAGAAACGAGTTGCTGGCGATGGATCCAGAAGGCGAGGTCCGGAATTACAGGAGCAACGCCAGCGTCGATGGAGAGGTTCTTGCGCCTCCGTATCCGGGCGTCTTTGCACGAACCCGACTGGTTGCGCTAGACTTCGCATTGCTATACTAAAGTAAGCTAGTTACCATTCAACACTACAGGAGTTTCCATGCCAGCCATCCCGGAGAGTCACCGCGACATCATTGAGCGAAGCCAGGTCGTCATCCTGGGCACAAACGGCCCCGGTGGCGAGCCCCAGGTGACCGCGCTGTGGTTCCACTTCGAGGACGACACATTGCGGATGTCCATCAACAACACCCGGCAGAAGCTGAAGAACCTCAACCAGGATCCGCGTGCATCGGCCTTCTTCATCGATCCGGAGAATCCGTATCGCACCATCGAACTGCGCGGGAGCGTGACGATCGAGCCGGATCCGGACTATGACTTCGCCGGAAAGGTTGGCGAGAAATACGGCAGTGACCTGCGGGAGATGGATGGTCCTGGCGAGGCACGCTCCACCGTCACTTTCGAGATCGACAAGATCCACACCTTCGGATAGACCACCATGACTGACACCCCTACCCCCTTCACGCCGCCGGTTGCGGCTCCGCAGCTCCTCTCTTCGTCCGCCAGGCTTGGCGCGGTGCACCTCGATGTCACGGACGGCGAACGCGCCAGCGCGTTCTGGAACCAGTACGTGGGCCTGTCGCTGATCGAATCCGGCGAACACGAGATCGTCCTCGGGATCGACGGTGAGCCGCTCATCGTGCTCCATCCGGGAGCGAGCGGTCCTGTGGCACGACGCCACACGGGCCTGTACCACGTCGCGATCCACCTCCCCACCAAGAAGGAGCTGGCGAGGGTGGTCGCGAGGCTGTTCAGCCTGCGCTTCCCGAACAGCCCGACGGACCATGCCGAAACGATGGCGACCTACTTCTCCGATCCGGACGGCAACGGGATCGAACTGACATTCGAGACGCCGGAGCGCGGCGCACTTGTGCTCGGCGATGGCCGGGGCGCAGCAGTGATGGCGGATGGCTCGACGCAAGGTCCGACCGAGGCGCTGGACGTCCATGAACTGCTGGACGAGCTGACCAATGACGATGACCTGGCGGCGCCCATGCCCTCCGGCACCCGGATCGGGCACGTCCACCTGCACGTGAACAGCCTGACGGACGCCAGGAACTTCTACCGGGACGTTATCGGGTTCGGGGACCTGCGGTCCCTGGATGCATGGGGGATGTCCGACCTGTCGCTGGAGACCAGCTTCGTGCCGCATGCGCTGGCGGTGAACATCTGGAACGGGTCGCAGGCGACGCCTAATCCGGAAGGGACGTCCGGGTTGCGATACTGGACCGTCCGCGCCCCTGAGGGCGATATCGCCGGGATCACGAAGCGGCTGGACGATGCCGGACACGGCTGGTCGGAGACCGATGGCGGGATCCAGGTTCCTGACCCATTCGGGAACCCTTTACGGATCGTGACCGGAGCGTAAGCCGATGAACCGGGGCGGGAAATCCGCCCCGGATTTTTTTGTGCCTGAACCCGGACATGGGTCGTCCGCGATCCTGCCTACCCTCCAACGATGCGATTCGCGCATTACACCGAATGGAGGGTCGGATGGAACTGACAGACGAGCAACTCGGATTCATCGAAACGTGCGCGGTGGCGATCGTCGTCACCAACGGGCACGATGGCAAGCCGCACGTATCGGCGACATGGTTCCTGGTTGGGGAGGATCGTCGGTTGCGGGTATCGATCGCCGAACGAGGCCAGAAGGCGAAGAACCTGGCGCGGGATCGCCGCGCGACGATGTTCTTCATCGATCGGGAGACGGGGCTGCACACACTCGAGATCCGGGGAACGGTGACGGTCGAGGACGATCCCGGTTTCGCGTTCGCCCGGGAGATCGGCGAGAAGGTCGGGGACGACCTCACGCGCTATGTGGCACCGGGTGAAGGCCGGCTGAAGGTCACGATGGAGCCCGAACGGGTCGTCGAGTTCAGCGTCGGATAGCGCCGTTGACGGTTTCCAACGTGGGCAGGGTGGCATACGATGTCGCTATCGAAAGGAGCGGCATATGCAGGACGCGCGTATCATCCTTGACCGCGATTTCCGGGTCGGCGAGGTGGATCCACGGCTGTTCGGGTCTTTCATCGAGCACATGGGTCGGGCGATCTATGGCGGGATCCATGATCCCGTGCATCCCACGGCGGACGAGCACGGTTTCCGTCAGGACGTCCTCGACCTCGTGCGCGAGCTCGACATCCCGTTCGTGCGCTATCCGGGCGGCAACTTCCTCTCCGGATACACCTGGGAAGATGGCGTCGGACCGGTCGAGGATCGGCCTCGGCGGCTCGACCTCGCCTGGACCTCGACCGAAACCAACGCGATCGGGACCAACGAGTTTGCGGCGTGGGCGAAACTCGCTGGCGCCGAGGTCAACATGGCGGTCAATCTCGGAACACGCGGGATCGACGCGGCGCGCAACCTGGTCGAGTACTGCAACCATCCATCGGGCACGTACTGGAGCGACCTGCGTCGCTCCCACGGGGTCGAAGAGCCACACGGATTCAGGACGTGGTGCCTTGGAAACGAGATGGATGGTCCGTGGCAGATCGGCCACAAGACGGCGGACGAGTATGGCAGGCTCGCGGCGCAGACCGCCGCCGCGATGAAGTGGGTCGATCCGTCGATCGAACTCGTCGCGTGCGGGAGCTCGAACCCGAACATGGCGACCTATCCGCAATGGGAAGCGACCGTGCTCGAGCACACGTATGAGCATGTGGATTACATCTCGTTGCATGTCTACTACGGGAAGCCGCGAGGTGGCGATACCGGGACCTACCTGGCCAAATCGCTGGACATGGACCGGTATATCGAGACGATCGTCGGCGTATGCGATTACATCAAGGCGAAGAAGCGTTCTGACAAGACGATCCATATCGCGTTCGACGAATGGAACGTCTGGCACCACACGCGGGAGCAGGACGCGGAGCAGAAGCGCAATCATCCATGGCAGGAAGCGCCGCACCTGGCGGAGGAGCCGTACAACCTCGAGGATGCGCTGGTTGTCGGGAGCATGCTCATCTCGCTCCTGAAACATGCGGACCGGGTGAAGATCGCGTGCCTCGCCCAGTTGGTGAACGTGCTCGCCCCGATCTCGACCGAGACCGGGGGCAGGATCTGCAAGCAGGCGACGTATTACCCGTTCCTGCATGCTTCGAGGCATGGACGGGGGACCGTGCTGGACCTCGTGGTGGAGAGCCCGACCTATCAGGATGTCGAATTTGGCGATGTGCCCTACCTCGAATCCACGGCGGTGCTCAACGAGGATACGAGCGAGCTGACGGTGTTCGCGGTCAATCGGAACCAGAACGACGCGATGGGATTGGGCATCGACCTGCGGGCGTTCCCGAACGCCTCGGTGGTCGAGCACCTGGTGCTGGAGCACGATGAGCCCTCCGCGAGAAACACGTTCGATCGACCGGAGGACGTTGTTCCGCACGCGGGAGGCAACGCATCGGTCTCGGGCGACACGGTACGAGCGACGCTACCGCGGTTGTCGTGGAATGTGATCCGGCTCTCACTGGGTGAGTTGTGATGGGTGTGGTCCGTATTTCTGCGGCAAGCTCTCGCCTGACTGCACTACAATGGGCGGGGATGCGGCCGGGGGTTGCGTCCACTGCCCCAGTAGCTCAGCGGATAGAGCACTCGCCTTCTAAGCGATAGGTCGCAGGTT
>CAZVAA010000199.1:0-5340 GCA_964624125.1 uncultured Sphaerobacteraceae bacterium
AAGCCCGCAGCCCTCGACCTCGCCTACGAGCGTCCACGTGAGCCCGGCCGGCAGCGCGTCCTCGACGGTCACGTCGTACGCGGTGCCGTCGCCGATGTTGCCGAAGCGGATGTCGAACGAGACCTGGTCGGTCGCGTTGACCGATGCCGTGCTGGTCGTCTTCTCGATTTCGACATCGGGGCAGTTGACCGTGATCGAGGCGCTGTCCTCGTTATCCTCGTCGTTGTTGGCTTCCGGCTCATTTCTGGCCGAAACGGCGACGTCGTTCTCCACCACGCCGCAGGTTTCCGCGGTCGTGCCCGAGGTAATCGTCACGCTTGCCGATTGCTCGGCTTCGAGCGTGCCGAATTCACAGCTGAGAACCCCACCGTCGATGGAGCAGGTCGCGTCGGACTCTGCGATCGTCCAACCCAGCCCCGCATTGGTCGGCAGGGTATCGGTCAGGGCCGCTCCGTAGGCGACGCCAGGACCAAGGTTGGTCATGGTCATCGTGAAGCTGATCGTATCGCCCGCGGACACCTCACCGGTGCCAGCGGTCTTCTCGACCACCACATCCGGGCAGAGGATTGTAACGATCGCCCCGTCTTCGCCCTCGTTCGCGTTGTCGCTACCGAAGGAAGCGATGTTCTCGACCTCGCCACAGGCATCGGCCGAGGTGGCGCCGGTGATCTGGAGTTCGAGCGTTTCGCCGCCATCGAGATCCACCGGGCCGCACTCCACGACACCGGTCTCTTCGTCGAGGGCGCAGGTGTCGTGGCTGCCAGCTGGCACGCCCCACGTGATCACGTCAGTGGCCGGAAGCTCGTCGGTGATCGTCACACCGGTGGCGACACCGGTGCCCGGGTTGGTCACCTTGATCGTGAAGCCGATCTGCTCCCCGGTGTTGATGGTCTCGGTGTGCGCGACCTTCTCGATCTGCAGCACCGGCTCGGAGATGGTCAGCGGCTCGCTGCCGCACTCGCTTGTCGAGCTATTGAAGTTTTCATCGCCGGAGTAGACCGCCTGGTACTCGAATTCGCCAGTTTCAAGGAACTGGGTGAGGCCCGAGTTCGGCAGCGTGCCATCCGCGTTGAGGTCGTATGGCCCGAAGGTGTCGAACAGGTTCGCCTCGACGCACACGTCCGCGCCGCGGCCTTCATAGACGTAGTACGTGACCGTGCCGGTCGGGGTGAGCGTGATGTTCTCGGCCTCGATCGTCAGCTGGGCCGTGTCGTAGACATCTTCGCCGAGCTCGGCTTCCGTCGCCGAGTTTGATTCGGTGACGATCAGCGTCGTCAGGCTCGTGTCGACCGGGTTGACGTTGAAGAACTCGGAACCGCACGGGCTCACGGCTTCTTCGTTGTCCGGATACTCATCGCCCGCTGGTGGGGAATAGGTGACGATCCAGTTGTACAGGCCGGGATTGGAGACGGTGACCGGATCGGAAGCCGGAAGCTCGCCGATCGGCGTGTCGTCGTCCAGCGTAATGACCTGCTCGCTGATCAGCGTGGCGCAGTCCGCGCCGTAGTACAGCTCGTAGGTCAGCGTGCCCGACATCACGACGGTGCTGGTGCCCGGGACGACCTGCGTGGTGTCGTAGACCACCGCGCCCGAATCGAGCTCCGCGCCGTTCTCGATCTCCACATCGCCAGCGTCCGTCTGCTGGTACATCGTGGTCTCGAGTTCCGGGCTCATTGGGTTTTGGTTGCAGCGAACAACGAAGGTCGCCGACTCACCGTTGGACCATGTCGCGGTCCCCTCCACTCGTCGCCACGCTTCGTGATCGAACGAGATCTCCCACTCATTCTGGTACGGCGGAATCGGGTCAGCCGGAGAAAGGTCCCGGTTGTAGGCCGTCAGGTTGATGGTCAGGTCCACGTCGCCCGCGTCTGGCGCGACCGGGCGAGGGTTCGCCTCCAGCTCGAACGACATCGTGTTGTCGTTCGCGTGGTAGGTACAAGCCACATCGATCCCGTGAATCGTGTTGGGGCCGTATATGCGGAACTGCTCTCTATCACACTCGCTGGTGACAATCGTGTTTCCGTCATCGCTGGTGAAGACGACGCCCCAGCTATAGATCTCACCTCCGAACGGAGCATCCTCGATGGCGTATTCCCCGGATCGCTCCGCGATGCCGTTGGTGACATTGACGGTCCAACTCTCCACCTCGGTGAGGTTGGCGCAGGTGGTGCCTTGACCCGTGTAGAGCGTGTAGGTGATCGTGCCCGAGATCTCGGTGCTGAGGTTGGTGAAGATCGCCTGGTCGCTGACCGTTGCCGGCCCGAAGATGTACGACTGGTGCGGGATGACCGTGTCACCACCGCGGAACATCACCGTTTCCATTGTCGGCTCGGCATCGGCCTGCGCCGCGATGAAGGTCTCGTTCTCGCAGTGGGTCACCGGCGCATTGAAGCCGCCAGCATCGTTGTCGCCGGAGTAGACGGCCTGCCAGCTGTAGTTCCCGAAGAGCTGGATTTCGTACCAGCCGGTCGGGCCGACAGCTTCCGGGTCATTGACCGGAACCGTTTCCTCGAACATCATCAGCCCGGAGCAATCCAGCCCCTGGTGCAGGGTGAAGGTGACGGAGCCTCCGACATCGCCAGCCGTGTCGGTCAGGGTCGCGCTGTCACGAATCAGGTCACCAACCGTGACCGTGCCGCCATCTTCGAGGACGTCCTCGTTGCCATCCACGCTCATGTTCATTGTCGTGAACATCGATGGTTGCGCGTCGAGGTAGAACGTCTCCTCGCCACACGGGCTGATGGCGTCGGTGTAGTTGTCGTCGCTGGGCGTGAACTCCACGACCCAGTTGTACACGCCGAAGGCGTCTTCGCCGAGCGCCACGGTCGGCGTCGGGCCGGCCGTCTGGCCGTCTTCGACGTTGACCACGAACGGACCACCCACGACCGTCTGTGTTGTGTTGCACGCGCCCCGGTACAGGGTGTAGGTGAGGGTACCGTTCGGAAGCGGCAGGCCCTCCATGTAGGCTTCGTCGAAGCCGTAATCGAACGTCACGTCGTCGGCGACATTTGCCGGGCGAACAAGCCGGGATCCCGGGGCGATTTCCGCGCCGTCGTTATCCATGTCGAGGATATGCGTCGTGATCGACAGCTCGATCGGATCGGCGAAGAGGGTCTCCGTGCCGCACGGGCTGGCGATCGGGTCGCCATCTTCTGGTGTGAAGACCGCCTGGAAGTTGTATTCACCAGCCTCCGTCAGGCGGTAGGCCTCCGCTGCCGGGATCGCCGGGACCTCGGCGCCACTGGTGACCTCATACGTCCAGGTTTCCTCGACGGTGCTGCACCCTTCACCGGAGTACAAGGTGTAGGTGATGGAGCCGCCAACCGCCGCGGTGCCGTCTTCGTTGACGATGTCGCCGTAGAACTGCGCTGTGTCAATGACGGATGTGCCGAGCGGCACGCTCGCGCGGTTCGGGACATCCGCTCCCGCCTCGGTGAAGACCTGCGTATGGACGTAGCCGCCGACACCCTCTCCGGCAACGAAGAACTGTTCCTCGCCGCAGGGGCTCTCGGAGCCGATATTGTCGCCATCACCGGTGTAAACCGCAATCCAGTTGTACTGACCTGGCTCAAGGCTTTCGCTGGTAACGTCACTTGGTGGAACGACGCCGTCGACGACATCGTAGGGGCCGAAGACCTCGACCTCGGTCAGGTTGCCGCAGGCGCCTTCATAGAGATAGTAAGTGACGCTTCCGCCAGCGTCGGCGGTGTTCCCGGCAAGTTCGGCCGTGTCGCGGACATCCGCCGGGGCGGAAACAACCGCGTCCAGCGCAATATCGTCGAACGCATCCTCGCCGGTGGCGAGCTGAGGTTGGGTGGTGATCGTGGTCTGGTTCTGCTCGACGACGAACGTCTCTTCGCCGCAGCCGCTCACGGCCTCGGCGTTGAAGTCGTCGCCGCTGTAGGTCACGACCCAGTTGTAGGTGCCGACTGCATCGGCCGTAAACAGGGTGCCTTCTGCATTGGACGCAGGCAGTTGGTTGCCTTCACCGACACCTGCGACATCCAGCGTCACCGAACCGACCTCGCCGCCTTCACAGGCTTCGCCGCGATAGAGCGTATAGGTGATGGTGCCGCCGAGCTGCTCGCCTTCGGGAACGTAGAAGTTCTCGATGGTCGTGGTGTCATAGACCTCGGTGTCGCGCTCAACCGATCCGCCCGGATTGATGGCGGTCCCATCCGCCTCGAACATCGCGGTGGTGATGCTCGGCGCGGCCTGCGCGACCGTAAATGTCTCCTGGCCACAATCGCTGATTGCGGAGCTGTTCCAATCATCGCCCGAGTACTCGACGACCCAGTTGTAGACGCCTTGTTCGGTGGGAGTGAACGTCGGTGAATCCTCGACAACGCCGTTGGTAACGCTGACCTCGTGTGGACCGGAGACAACGGTCTGCTCTTCCCCGCAGGCGCCCTGGTAGAGCGTGTAGGTCACCGTGCCGCTGGCATCCTCGGACACCGCGCTCAACTGGGTGGTGTCGTACACCGTCGTGCCAAGAGGCACAGACGTGTCTTGGCCGATGACCCCGCCGGTGTCGGCATTCATCATCGTCGTGGAAATGGCCGTGACGTTCTCGCCGACAACAACGGTTTCCCACCCACAAACGGATGTGGCGGGGTTGAAGTGCTCGCCATCGCCGGCGTAGGAAACCTGCCAGTCGTAGATACCATCGCCGTATTCTGTCGGATCGAAGAGGTCCGACGGCGGGATAGTCCCGTCCGCGTTAACGATGACGTCGTCTTCAAATACTGGCGTTCCCGAGCACGATCCATCATCGTTCAGGTACAGCCGGTAGGTGACCGTTTCGCCAGCGAGCTCGCTCGCGAACTCCGCGCCCGGACCCTCGAACACGGCGGTGTCGCGGAATGGGGTGCCGCTCGGGATCTGAGTTCCGTCTGGAAGGGGATTCCCGTCGGCGTCCTCCGCCAGCGTCCCGATACCCAGATCGAGCGGCGACCAGGATGCACAGCCTCCGCCAGCTGTCCTTTGCCAGCCCTGATCCAGGTGCAGGTCGTATTCCCAGTCGATCTCGGCAAACGTGTAGGGGTCGATCTGGGCGACATACCGTTGGTTTGCCGCATCCCAGGTCAT
Source organism: uncultured Sphaerobacteraceae bacterium (assembly GCA_964624125.1). Taxonomy (GTDB): domain Bacteria; phylum Chloroflexota; class Chloroflexia; order Thermomicrobiales; family UBA6265; genus UBA6265. The sequence goes on from CAZVAA010000199.1 coordinate 5,089, forward strand.
GTCCCCGAAGGGGACCGGTTCAGCAGATTCATTCCCGAAACGATCGGTGGTGTAGTACCGAACCGTCGGGGCCGGGTCGAGCGGTGCTTCGTCAAACGGCCCGCCCGAAACCGGGATCCGCAGCGCAACCAAAGACTCGCCATCATTCGGACGGGGATTACAGACGGTCTGCGGGTCGCCAGGCGTCTGCTGGATGATGACGTCATTTTGCGTCGACATCCGGGACTCGGACGTCGGCGTGCTTGCCGCGGT
>CAZVAA010000200.1:0-5333 GCA_964624125.1 uncultured Sphaerobacteraceae bacterium
TCGACCAACATGAACGCGAACGAGGTCATCGCCTCCCGCGCGAAGCAGCTCCGGCCGGATGCAACCCCGCCCCATCCCAACGACCACGTCAACATGGGCCAGAGCAGCAACGATGTGATCCCGACGGCGATCAGTGTCGCCGCCTACGTGGCGATCGCCGACCAGCTGCTCCCGGCGCTGGAGCACCTCGAGCAGGCGATCATGAAGCGCGCGGAGGAGCTGAAGGACGTCGTGAAGACGGGCCGCACGCACCTCATGGACGCCACCCCTGTGCGCATGGGGCAGACCGTCGGCGCCTGGGGCACGCAGGTCCGTCTCGCCCGCGAGCGGATCGAGGCTACGCTGCCGCGACTCGCGCGGCTGGCCCTCGGCGGTACGGCAGTCGGCAGCGGGCTGAACGCCCATGTCGAGTTCGGTGGCCGGGTCGCGAATGACCTCTCGGAACGCACCGGGCACCCGTTTGTCGAGACCGACGATCACTTCGAGTCGCAGGCCAGCCAGGATACTGCGGCCGAGGTCAGTGGCGCGCTGAAGGCCTATGCCACCGGCCTGATGAAGATCTCCAACGACCTTCGCCACATGAACAGCGGCCCGATCGCCGGACTCGGTGAGATCGTCCTGCCGGCCCTCCAGCCGGGCTCCTCGATCATGCCGGGCAAGATCAACCCGGTCATCGCGGAGGCATCGATGATGGTCGCCGCGCAGGTGATCGGCAACGATGCGGCGATCACGGTTGGCGCGCAGCACGGCAACTTCGAGCTGAACGTGATGCTACCGATGATCGCGCACAACCTGCTTGAATCGATCGAGTTGCTCTCGACGATGTCGACCGTGCTGGCGGACAAGGCCATCGCCGGGTTCACCGTCAACGAGGAGCACATCGCCGAGTTGGTCGACAAGAACCCGATCATGGTGACCGGCCTCAACCCGGTGATCGGCTACGAGAATGGCGCGAAGATCGCCAAGCAGGCGTATGCCGAGGGCCGCACGGTCAAGGACGTCGCCCGCGAGTTGACCGACCTCTCGGACGAAGAGCTCGACCGCATCCTCGACCCGACCGAACTCGCCGACCCGGGCATCAAGGGCGGCGCATAATCTGATGAGCCCTTGCCCGGCGTGATACGCGTCAGGCAAGGGCTCACGTCCTGTGCAAGGGGTGCGGTCAGGTGCCGCGAGGGAGCTCCGCCAGCATCCGCCGCTCGGCCTCGGTCGGCAATTTCTCCCACCACCGGTTGTATCGCGTATAGATCGGGGTCGAGCGACCGGCAAGGAAGCTGGCGAGCTCACGCGCCTCCGCTCCCAGCTGCTCCCACACTTCGTCGGGCAGGGGATGGAACGCGGTTGCTTCGATACCACCTTCGACCGTGCGCCACACCCCCGCGATATAGCCATCCACCAGTAATCCCGGCAACACATCGCCGTTGTTGCGGATCAGCATCTTCCTGTACTCGGGAGGAATCACCCTGCTCCGGTCATGGTAGGCAAGCAGGACGCTGTCCCACATCGCCATCAACCGGGGAGGCGCGGGCATTTCCTCGTCCGGCAGCAATCCGCCCGGGATATCGAAGAGTGGCGGCTTCCCTGTCCCCTCAAGCTGGACCACCTGGTTGCCGAGCGCCGCGATCGCGTCTTTTACCCGGGCTCGTTGGACGAGCGCGAACTGCGCGATGTCGGGGATCGTCGCAGGTCCGAACCCCTCCAGGTACCGCAGCACCAGCGCCTGGAGCCCGTGTGCCGGGGCATCGGGATCGGTAAGCGCCGGTTGCGCTGGCGCGGCGACATGCGATGGGTGTGGACCGAATGACCAGTGTTGGTGCGTCGGGGCGTGGACCAGCGGTGCATACCCGCGGATCCGGCTCATGACGAACGGGTCCGGGGGGGTGCCGGTCTGCTCTTCCAGCCACGCCTTGATCTCGGCGGAGGTGCGAGGTGTTCCCGCGTGATCGAGCAACCCGGCGATGAGCGCGTCGGCTTCGGCGGCGTCAAGGTTTGCGTGCTGCCTCAGCTCGTTGAGCCGGGCAGCGCGGAGTGTCGGCTCCATCGCTTCGCGGAAGATGCGGTATTCCTCACCATGCACGGCGTGCAGTGTGAGCCGCATCAGCGTTGCTTTCACCAGGTCATGGTTCGTGAAGGCTTCGTCCAGCGCGGAGCCGTCGAACCCGGCGAGCCGGTTCCAGAGCGCGATGTAGGGCGACTCGGCCTGCTGTGCCTGCAACGCGACGATGTTCCGCATCGCGTCCGTGACGGTAATCGGTTGCCGCTCCAGCAACAGTTGCCTGGCGAGGGTTGCGCGGTTCAACGCGCGAGGTGTGATGGTCATGGATTCGGAGTGTATCGGCGGGCGGCGGTGGTGTCGAGGCGGTTTCTCACAGTCATGAGGGGCAACCCTATCGCCCAAGACGTGGCAATCGAGGCCGCAGGCGACCCGCTTGCGGCTCGTCCTCGGTGCGCTCCTCCCGTGGGAGTGGGATCCACACGGCGAAATGCGTCCCTTGCCCCGGACCGCTCTCGACATCGATCCAGCCATGGTGCGAGCGGACGATCGACAGGGCGATCGCGAGCCCGAGACCCGTCCCGCCATCGAGCCGGCTGCGCGAGCCTTCGGCGCGATAGAAGCGCTCGAACAGGTGCGGCAGGTGCTCGGGCGAGATGCCCCGGCCGGTGTCCTCGACATCGATCCGCGCGCATTCAACATGGTCCTGTGGATCGACCGCCGTCGAGATCGTCAGCTTTACAGTACCCGTGCCAGGCGTGTGCCGCAGCGCATTGTCCAGCAGGATCAGCATCACCTGCACCAGCCGGTCGCCATCACCCTGCACCATCACCGGCTCGTCGGCCTCGAGCACCAGCGTCTGTTCGTCCACCAGTACCTCGGCGGTCCGGATCGCCTCCCGCGCCAGCACATCGAGCGACACCGAATCGAGGTTTACTATCGGCCCGTATCCCTCTGCATCGGTCCGCGCGAGTGACAGCAGGTCGTCAACGAGCCGCTGCATCCGGTCCGTCTCACGGCCGACATCGCCAAGCGCATCTGTGATGTCCTCCGGGCTTGGCATCCGACCGGATTTGATTTGCCTCCGCAGCACGTCGACATTGCCCTTGATCGACGTCAACGGCGTGCGGAGTTCGTGAGAGGCGTCGCCCACAAAGCGATGTTGCGCGGCGAAGGCTTCCTCGATGCGGTCCAGCATCGCGTTAAAGGTCTCCGCAAGTTGGGCGATTTCGTCGCCGGTCGGCGGGACCTCGATCCGGCGCGAGAGTGAGACCGCCGCCTTTCCCTTCGCGATGTCATCCACCGAGTTCATGATGCGGTTGACCGGCGCCAGCGCGCGTCCCGCGAGGATCCAGCCGCCAAGCGTCGCGATCGCGACGCCGACGATGCCCGACGTCAACAGCACCTGGTTCAGCCGCGCCACAACGCGGTTGCCGGTCTCCAGCGATTCCATCGTGAAGATCACGCCGATCACCGGACGCTCCCCGGTTTCGGGCTCCAGCCGTTCACGGCTGAAGATAGGAAAGGCGAGGCCACGGATCGCCTGGCCGGAGACGCGTTCGGTGTAGTAGGTCGGTTTGTCCAGCTTCAGGTAGGTCGGAAAATCCTCGCGTTGGGGCCAGCGCCGGGCAAGGGGACCACCCTGGAAGAGCGGTTGCCCGCCGCTGGTGTCGATGATCGTGACCGAGAGCCCGGAGAGCAGGATGGATTCGACGTCGAGTTCCGGGTTGGGCACGGCGACCAGTCGACCGGAGCCGGCCGGACTCTCGGTCAGCCCTTCGCGCTCGGAGACCTGGGAGCGAATATCTCGTGCCGCGACAACCAGGCGCTGCTCGGCATCCTGGTCGAGCGCCCGCACCAGCAAGGTACGCAGCGCAACGCCGGAGAGCGCGATCGTCAGGATCAGCACCCCCGCGTACCAGGCGGTCAGTCCAAAGCGGACGGAGAAGAGGAAAGGGACCCGCTTGCGAATGAATGAGGTCTGCTTGTCCTCGTTGGCGACGCGAGAGGTCGATGTTGCGGTGACCTGCTCGTCCCGCGGTTCCTGCGGCTGCGCCGTGTCGGTCATGGCCGCTGGCGGAGCACGTACCCGACACCGCGAACGGTCTGGATCACCCTGGGGTTGTCGCCGGATTCGAGCGCACGCCGGAGATTGCCGATGACGACCTCGAGCACGTTGGATTCACCGAAAAAGTCATCACCCCAGACGCGCTCCATCAGCGTCGAGCGGGTGAGCACCTGGTTCGGATGGCGCAGGAAGAGCACCAGCAGGTCGAATTCGCGGGGCGTCAGCTCGATCAGCTCCGACCCGCGCGTCACCGTCCTGCTGCCGACATCGAGGACGATATCGTCGAATTGCAGGACCTCGCTGGTGGTTGCCGTCGGGGCGTGCCGGGTGCGTCGCAATAGCGCGCGCACGCGCGCGACAAGCTCCTCGAAATCAAAGGGCTTGACGAGATAGTCGTCCGCGCCGGCATCCAGGCCGGCCACGCGATCGGAGACCGAGTCGCGCGCCGTCAGCACGAGGATCGGCAACCGGGCGCTCTCGTCCGCGCCTTCGGCGGCACGGATGCGACGGGTGATCTCGATCCCGTCCATCCCGGGCAGCATCAGGTCGAGCACGAGGAGGTCGGGCGGGTCGTCACGGAGACTGTCGAGCGCCTCCCGGCCATCCTCGGCGATCGTTACCTCGAATCCTTCGAAGATCAGGCCACGACGCACGAAGCCCGAGATCGCCGGCTCGTCCTCGACGAGCAGGATCCGGCGTGGAGCCTCGGACTGGTCGGATTCGGCCTGGGGAAACGATGTCGACATCAGGTGTGTGGTTTCCTGGATACGATCGGTGAAGGCGCGGCTGAAGAAGCCGCGTAAAAGCCTAATGATATCGCACGCATTTCGCACGATCACCGTCTCCTGAAAACACATGAACGGCGGTGTCATTCGGAAATGACGGCCGCCGTCCACGCGTGGGGTGGGGAGGAGAGAAATCGAAAAGGTCTTGTGTCAGAGTGTTGTTGAAGAGTCAAGACGCTTTCCAACTGAGACAACTATAGGAACGGGGTCTGATGGAAGGCTGAACGATTCCTGAAGAAACACTGAAAAAGCAGGAGGAGCGGGAAATGGATTCTGGAACGCCGGTCCTGGCGCCCTGGTTGACCGGCCCGCGGATCGGGTTGCGAGCGCCCGTCCGGCAGGATGCCGGGGATGTCGCCGCCTGGTGTGGCGATACGCCCCTGCCGTTGCCCGACGCGGCGGAGGAGATGCTGGTTCGCGAGGAGCGCGTGCCGTGGGGGAAGAACCCCGCCGCCCGGCTGATGATCGTGGCGGTGGGTGACGGCTC
>CAZVAA010000201.1:0-5264 GCA_964624125.1 uncultured Sphaerobacteraceae bacterium
CCGGCGGATTCGCCGCCGCGGTGTTCGCCGGTGGCGCGATCCCGGCCGCGTTTGGCAAGGCCGTGATGGCGCAGGACGGCGGCACGGAGTTCCACTCCGCCTGGCCGTATCTCGATCCCGGCGCGGGCGGCCACTTCAACAGCTTCGTCACCAACGGCATCATGAACCCGCCGAATATCTACGGTGACCTGATGTACGTGCCGATGGGCCTGCTCTACTGGGCCGACAGCTCGTGGTTGCCGCTGGTCGCCGAGAGCTGGTCGTTCACCAATACCGGGGTTGCCGCCGCATCGGCCACGCCGGACGCGAGTGCGGATGCCTCGCCCGTTGCCGGTGGGGACGACATCAGCAATGCGGACACCCTCGAAGTGACCCTGCGCCAGGGCGTGATGTGGTCGGATGGCAACGAGGTGACCTCGCAGGACGTGGTCGACACCTTCGACATCCTCCGGCTGCAGAACAACACGGTCTGGGATTACCTTGATTCCGTCGAGGCGAAGGATGACTACAACCTGAGCTTCTATATGAAGGCTCCGTCGACAGTGGTCGAGCGGTACGTCATCCGCATGTCCCCGCGGCCGTCCGCCGTCTACGGCGAGTGGGCGCAGCGGGCGCGCGACCTCTTTGATTCCGGCGCGAGCAACGATGATCCCGAGTGGGCGCAGCTCACCGAGCAGTTCAACGAGTTCCGGCCGGAAGAGATCATCGTCAACGGTCCCTACACCATCGACCAGCAAAGCATCACGAACGCCCAGTTCAGCATGCCGAAGAACCCCGATTCCTACTGGGCCGACCAGACTCCGTTCGATACGATCGTCAACTTCGCTGGCGAGACCGACACCATCTCCGCCGTCGTGCTGAGTGGCGACATCGACTACGCGACGCACGGCTTCGCCCCGGCGACCGAGCAGAGCATGATCGAACAGGGCATTCGTGTGCTGCGGCCGCCCACATACGCTGGTGCGTCGCTGAAGTTCAACTTCAACGCATTGCCGCAGTTGCTCGACAAGCGCGTGCGGCAGGCGCTGGCCCACGCCATCGACCGCGAGCAGGCCGGCTTTGTTTCGCTGGCGGATTCCGGCGTCGGTGTCCAGTATATGGCCGGCATGAGCGACAACCTGGTGCCGAACTGGATGGAAGAGGACGCAATCGACGGCCTCAACCAGTATGAGTACGACGTTGACCGCGCGACCGAATTGCTCGAGGAAGCCGGCTGGACAAAGGACGGCGATATCTGGAACGATCCGGATGGCAACCCGGCGGAGTTCGAGCTCTCGTTCCCGGCCGAGTTCGCGGACTACAGCGCGACCGGCACCAACGTGGCCGAGCAGCTGACCGCCTTCGGGTTCAACATCGCGCCGCGTGCGATCACGCACACCCAGATCGGCACGGACGTCCTGGAAGGCCGCTTCCAGATGACGATCCAGGGCTGGGGCAGCTCGACGAACCCGCACCCGCACTACCACTATGTCGCGGCGTTCTTCACCCAGAACACCCGCACCGAGCAGCCGGCGAACCGCGGTATGGACTTCCCGCTGGTGCAGGAGACCGAGGTGGCTGGCGAGGTCGACATCGACGCGCTGGTGGTGGCGACCGGCGAAGGCATGGATATCGAGCAGCAGCGCGATGACCTGACCCTTGCCGCGCAGGTCTTCAACGAACTGTTGAACATCATTCCGCTCTACGAGCGCTACGGCAACAACGCCGCCCTCGAGGGCGTCCGCGTGGCCGAGTGGCCGGCGGATGATGATCCAATCCTGCAGAACAGCCCGTACGCGGACGGCATCCCGACGATTCTGATGCTGACGAACGGCCTGCAGGCTGCCGAGGGCGGCGAGGAGTAGCTTCCCGCTGGTACCAGGCAAATCACAAAGCGCTCCGGGGGACGTCCCCCGGAGCGCTTTGCGTTTGCTGGCACTGTTCCTGCTAGCGTTACGTCACGTCTACCATGTACAGGAAACCTGCTCCCGACGATCTGGCCGGGACAGGGTAGTTTGCCACCCGCCGCGGCGGTACTGGCACGGGATGGAGAGAACCGCATGCAAGACCGGGATAGTCAGTATTTCTCGACGCGCCACAGCCGGCGCCGGTTTATTGCCGCAAGCGCCGCTCTGACGCTGGGTGGTGTGGTGTCACCAACTGTGTTTGGCAAGGCCGTCATCGCGCAGGATGGCGCGCGCGAGTTCCATGGCGCATGGCCATACACCGACCTCAGCTCGGGCGGCCACTTCAACCATTTTGTGGCCAACGGGATGCTGAACCCGCCGAACCTCTATGGCGACCTGATGTATGTCCCGATGGGCATGCTCTACTGGGCGGACAATTCGTGGCTGCCGCTGCTCGCCGAGGATTGGTCGTTCATCCAGCTCGGGGCAGGCGGGGCAACGCCGGCGGCGTCTCCTGTGGCCAACCCGGAGAGCGGCATCGATCCCAATGCCGACACGCTGCAGGTGACGCTGCGGCAGGGAGTGAACTGGTCAGACGGAAACCCGGTGACATCCCGGGATGTCGTTGATACCTTCGACCTGCTTCGCCTGATGGGCAACACCGTCTGGTCGTACCTGAGCGCGGTCGAGGCGGTGGACGACCGGACGGTGAATTTCGTCATGAGCACACCGTCGTCGGTCGTGGAGCGGTATGTCATTCGTCGCTCGCCGATGCCGTCGGTCATCTATGGCGAGTGGGCGCAGCGAGCGCGGGATCTTGTCGCCGCCGGAGCGGTATTCGACGACAGCGACTGGCAACGCGCGATCGAGGAGTTCAACCAGTTCCGTCCCGAGGCTCCGATCGTCAATGGCCCGTTCAACATCGATGCCCAGAGCGTGACGAACGCCGAGTTCAGCATGGTCAGGAACGAGGATTCCTACTGGGCCGACCAGGTCGCGTTTGACCGGCTCGTGATCTACAACGGCGAGACGGACACGGTGTCGGCGATCGTCCTCAACGAGGATATTGACTACGCGACACACGGTTTTCCTCCAGCGACGCAGGCATCCATGCGGGAGAACGGCATTCGCCTCATCAGCCCGCCGACATATGCTGGCCCTTCGCTCAAGTTCAACTACGGTGCGCTTCCGCATTTCCATGACAAGCGGGTGCGGCAGGCGATCGCTCACGTCATCGACCGGGCGGTGATCGGAACCGTCGCGCTTGGCGAGGCTGGCGTGCCAGTGCAGTACATGGCCGGTATGGCGGACCGGCACGTCGAAACGTGGGCGCCAGGCATCGGGGACCAGCTCAACCCTTACGAGGTCGACACCGACCGCGCGGCGGAACTGCTGGAGGAAGCCGGCTGGACCCGGGATGGCGACGCCTGGCTGGATCCGGACGGGGAGCGGGCCTCGTACGACATCATCTTCCCGGCAGAACAGGCTGATATGTCGGCAGCCGGGCAGACGATTGCCGAGCAGTTGACGGCGTTCGGGATCGAGATCATTCCAAACGCGGTGACGTTCACGCAGATCGCGACGGATGTGCTGGAGGGTCGTTTCCATCTTGCGGTGCGGGCGTGGGGCAGCTCGTCAAACCCGCATCCGCACTATTCGTATGTCTCCGCGTTCATGACGGACAACCCGCAGCCGGCGGGCGAGCTGAACCGGGGGATCGATTTCCCGCTGGTGCAGGAGACCGACGTTGCTGGCGAAGTTGACCTGGAGCAACTTGTGCTTGATACAGCGTCCGGCCTCGATGTCGCGGCGCAACGGGAGCGAGTCGGTGAGCTGGCGCTCATCTTCAATGAGCTGCTGGACATCATCCCGATCTACGAGTTCCACGGCGTCAACCCCGCCCTCGAGGGCGTGCGCGTCGCCGAATGGCCGGCGGACGATGATCCGATCCTGCAGAACAGCCCGTACGCGGACGGCATCCCGACGATGCTGATGCTGACCGGCGGACTGCAGCCCGTTGAGGGGGGCGACGGCTAACCAGCCTGACGTACGCCACGGAGTGAGGATAGCCAACCGGCCCCGGAAATGCATTTCCGGGGCCGGTTTGTAGTGCCGCGAGATTAGGCATAATCGTTCAAGCGGAACCCCTCAACCATCCGGCTCAGCTGATGCTGCCGCGGGCAACGATTCGCGGAAGGCCCGGGGCGATTTCCCGGTGATCTGCTTGAAGCGCCGGGCAAGATGTTGTTCGTCGTAGTAGCCGAGGATGTCAGCGATTTTCGCGTTGGTATGGACGCCTTGCTGGATCAGGTACCTGGCCTTCTCGATCTTCTGCTCTGTCCGGTAACGGGCGGGGGACACCCCGGCCAGCTTTCGAAAACGCTTGCGGAAGCCGTCGTATGAGAACGACAGGCCATCGGCGACCTCGGACAGGCTCATATCGGAATCAAGGAGGGCGAAGGATCTGGAAAGCCAGGCATCATCTTCCGATGAGGGAGGGGATGAGCCGGATGCGGCCGCGAGGATCCGCGCGAGGAGTGCCTGGAGCCGGCATGCCTCTTCCAGGGCAGAGAGCGTTCCCATGCGCCCCGTGTTGTCGAGCAGGTGATCAAACGCTGCATTCCAGCGATCTATCGGGTCCAGCCTGACGACTGGCGGGCGACGATCCAGCGCGCCGGCTTCATGCCAGAGGTCAAAAACCGGCCCCTCAAACACCACATATCGCTCGATCCAGTTCGTCCCGGCCTTTGGACCATAGTTGTGGCTGATTGCTGGTGACAGCAGGATCAGATCGCCCGCGGTAATTGGCATGTCGATCCCTGATTCGTCCCTGAAACGTCCTTCTCCGGCCAGGAGATACACCAGGGCGTAGGCGCCAAGACGTCGGAATGGCCGGTTTGGATCGGGATGCCGTGATGGTGGCAGATGCAGGACATGGCTGGCCGTGATCTGGCCGAGCGATACCGATGTTCCGGCCGTCGAGCGGGCAGCATATTGAGCCGGGGGAGGAGGACTCTCAATGACGTTGTCATCCATCTGGAAGCTCCTGTTTCCGATGTCGCCTGGGCCCGCGTACCAGGATTTCCCAGCTATTGGGTCATGCTGTCTGTAGTGGGAGTGAGCATATCAGGATAGCCTGACCCTGTCCGTATTGAGGAAAGCGTTCTTGACGGGAGGGTTCTATGGCAATTCCAATGATCGACGGCCTTATGTCTCAGGGGAAACGGCTCTCGGAGACTGCCGACACGCTGGGCGAATTGCGTGATTCGTCTGATGTTGCCGGGGATGTCGATGCCTTGCGTGCCCGTATGGATGAAGACGGATACGTCTTCCTGCGGGGATACCTGGATCAGGACAAGGTGCTCGCCGCGCGGCGGG
>CAZVAA010000202.1:0-5204 GCA_964624125.1 uncultured Sphaerobacteraceae bacterium
ATCGCGCACCGTCGCGGCAGACTCCATCGCATCCAGCACCCACGCGAGGACGGGGCGTCCGCCGACCTCGGAGAGGATCTTGGCGCTATCGCCAAAGCGTTCCCCCCGGCCCGCGGCGACGATCACACATGCCGCGAACGGCGTCATGAACCGTCCTGCATTGAGCGATGAAGGTCGAAGAGACGCTCGGCCACCTCATCGGGCACTGGCGCGGCCCCAAGGCTTCGCCCCTCACGGAACCCGGCGCCGTGGTAGTCGCTCCCACCCGTAGGGATGAGCCCCCAGGCGTCGGCATGGCGGCGAAGCTCGGTATGCTGCTCCGGCGAATACTCCGCGTAATAGGTCTCGAAGCCCTTGAGCCCGACGGGAACGAGGCGCTTCAGGATGCCCTCGATGTCCTTCGTGGAGTACGGATGCGCCAGCGTCGGGATCGCGTTGTGCTCGACCAGCAGGCCCACCGCGTCTTCCGGCGAAAAGGGATCGCGCGGGATGTACCCGGGGCGCCCGGCCTTCAGGAAGCGCTCGAACGCGTCGTTGACGTCCTTCGCGGCACCGATCGCGATCAACTCCCGGGCGACGTGGGGCCGACCGATACTGCCCTCGTCCGCTTGGGCGAGGATGGCATCGCCATCAATCGGATAGCCGAGCGAATGCAACAGGTCGATCATCTTCTCGACGCGACGAACACGTGCCCGGGCCAGCTCCTCCAGCTTCGCGCGCAGGCCGGTGTCCTCGCGGTCGACGAAATACCCCAGGACATGGACTTCGGCACGGTGGACGGTTGTCGACAGCTCGACTCCGGGAACCAGCGTGATACCGGCCGCGCTGGCGGCTTCGGCAACGGCGTCCAGACCGTCCACCGTGTCGTGGTCGGTGACGCCGAGCACGGAAATCCCCCGCTCGCTGGCATTGGCAACCAGCGCAGCAGGGGTATCCTGGCCATCCGAGGCCGTGGTGTGCGTGTGAAGATCGATCCTGGAGTGCGTGCGTTCAGGGTTCATTGCGAAATATCAGGAGCGCGGCTCAACCACGAGCCGGATGGCAGTGCGGTCCTCATTCTCGATCGTGACGTCGATGAACGCCGGAACGCAGATGGCGTCGATACCAGTCTCGCTCAGGTAATCCCGGGCGATCGCGACCGCCTTGACGGCCTGGTTCGTGGCGCCGGCGCCAATCGCCTGCACCTCGGCACGGCCCGCCTCGCGGACTACTCCGGCAATCGCGCCAGCGACCGCGCTCGGGCGGGAACGGGCGGAAACCTTCAGGACCTCGCCCGGTACGGCGACGATCTCGCCATCGGCGTAGTACTCGGTGGTCGTTGCCGGATCATAGGCGGCGTGGCCATTCGACCCGTCGACATCGTGCTGTCCGTTCTGCTCAACAACCGGAGCAACAGGCTCTTCGACAACGGCCTCGACCGATGATGCTTCCTCGACGACCTCTTCCACCTCGATAGCGGTGGCAGGGGCAGCGTCGAAGGATTCCTCTGTGACAGTGCGCGCCTGCGTCGGCTGGCTGGCGTCTTCCCGCTCATCCTGGTCATCGCCATCCGGCGGAAAGCGGTTGCCTTCCGGATTGATCTTGATGTCTTGCAGGTTGAGCTTGCTAAAGAACCGGTTCATGCGTGAGGTTCTCTCTTTCCGTCCCCAATAACCCGAAGTCCGGGTGCGCAGATGCCATGAGGCAAGGTCTTGCCGGGCAGGAGAATACCATCTCCCAACCGACGGGCATTACCTTGCAGCTCGGTGAATACTCCCCCACCGCGTTCCAGCCAGAACGCGGCATGCCGCCTCACGCGGGAGGCAACGCCCCTAGTCTACGCTGTCGCACGGCATTCGCGCACGAAAACCCCGGATGCATCCCGGAATTCCTGCGACAGCCGGCGGGAAACACAAAACGCGGGTGGCAGCGACCTGGATTTCCAGGCTGCTGCCACCCGCGTTGTTCATCTGTTTGTTGCGTCGATTGACGTCATGCGCGTTACCGCGCGTATTCCACCGCCCGCGTTTCCCGGATCACGGTCACCTTGATCTGACCCGGGTATTCGAGGGTTTCCTCGATTTTCTTGACGACGTCCTGCGCGAGCCGTGTCGCACCGGAATCGTCGATCGAATTCGGGCGAACCAGAATCCGGACCTCACGACCCGCCTGGATCGCGAAGCACTTCTCCACCCCTTCAAACGAGTTGGCGACGCCTTCCAGCGCCTCCAGCCGCTTGATATAGGTCTCGACCATCTCGCGCCGCGCGCCCGGCCGGGCGCCGGAAATGGCGTCTGCCGTCTGGACGATAAACGCCTCGATGGTCTGCGGCTCAACCTCATTGTGGTGCGCCGCGATGGCGTGCACGATCTTCGAGGATCGTCCAAGCCGCTTGGCGATGTCCGCGCCGATCAGGGCGTGCGGACCTTCCACCTCGTGGTCGACCGCCTTGCCGATGTCGTGCAACAGACCCGCGGTCTTGGCGACATTGACATCGGCCCCAAGCTCCGCCGCGAGGCCCGCACAGATGAGCGATACCTCAAGGGAGTGGGCCAGGACGTTCTGGCCATAGCTCGTCCGGAACTTGAGCCGTCCGAGCAGCTTGATCAGGTCGGGGTGAAGACCAGGCACGTTCGCCTCGTAGGCGACCGTCTCGCCCTCCTCCCGCATGATCTCCTCAAGCTCGAGCTGGGTCTTGTAGACCACTTCCTCGATCCGTGCCGGATGGATGCGTCCATCCTGCAACAGCTTCGAGAGTGAGCGCCGCGCGACTTCGCGGCGAACCGGGTCGAACCCGGAAACCGTCACGGCCTCCGGCGTATCGTCGACGATCAGGTCGACGCCGGTTGCCTGCTCCAGGGCGCGGATGTTCCGGCCCTCGCGGCCAATGATCCGCCCCTTCATGTCGTCGTTCGGGAGCGGGACCACGCTGACGGTGGTCTCGGACACGTAATCCGACGCGATCCGCTGGATCGTGGTCGAGAGGATCTTGCGCGCGCGCCTGTCCGACTCTTCCCTGGCTTCACGCTCGATCTCATGGACCCGGCGTGCCGCCATGTGGCGAGCTTCGGCCTCGACATCCGCGATCAACTGATCGCGCGCCTCATCGGCGGTCAGGCCTGCCACCCGCTCGAGTTCGGCATGGTAGCGAACCCGCGCCTCCTCGACCTCGCGCTCCTGCTCGGAGCGACGTTCCTCCAGCTCCTGCATCACCCGCTGGCGATGCTTCTCGAGCTCCTGCTGCTTCTTCGCGCGGTCCTGGTTCCAGTTCTCACGCGACTGCCGAAGCTCCTGCTCCTGTTTTCTCAGCCCACCCTCGCGCTGATCCAACGACTGGGTTTTCTTGTCTATGGAGTCTTCTTTTTGCTCGATCCGGCGTTCAATGCGCTCGATTTCAGTTCGGCGCTGGGTGAGCTCCCTGTCAAGGTCACTCCGAAGCCGGATAGCTTCATCCTTTGCTGCCAGGGCGTTGTCCCGCCGCTGGGTCTCAGCCTCTTCCAGTATGCGATCTGCTTCAATCTGGGCCGCTTTCACGCGCGATTGCGCCCGCCGGTCCAGCCAGAAATAGGTCAGGAAAAAGGTGATTCCAGCAACGAGCAATGCCCCGATGATCGCAACCAGAAGGTCACTCATCGACGTAGCTCCTCGCTCGTACCTCACCGAGTGGTGAAGTCTCAATTGTTAAGGTGTGTCAGGGCCAAGGCTCCGGCGTTGGGACGTTAACAGCAGCGGTGCTGTCGTTTCGTCCATTCCTGCCGACGAATGAGCCCGTACAATGTCGATGATACGGTTAGATGAGAATGACCGTCAACCGGAGCTTAATACACTATCCATGCCACCCCTGCGTCCGTACGCGGATTTATCGCGATCGCCATGGCGAAACATCGTTTCAGGCGCATGCCGGGACCCCGCCCGGGAGTCCCGTTCCGTGACCCGCATGGGAATCGCTCGTACAATACCTGTGTTCACTTTCGAATCCTCGCAGACGGGATACTTGCCGTGCCGGTCCAGAACGACAAATCACGCGATGACGCTCACCGGATTCCTGACGTGGCGCTTCTCATCGATTACGAGAACCTGCAGGTCAGCCTCAAGCGTCACTTCAACCTCACGACCCCGAAGATGAGCCTCATCATCCAGGAGTCGCAGGAGCATGGTCGACTCGTCCTCGCCCGCGCCTACGCTCCCTGGACATCCACTGAACTCGGGATCGATGCGGAGAATCTCTACCGGCAAGGTATCGACCTGATCTATACGCCGGCCGGGAAGAACAGCGCGGACGTGCGCATGGCGGTGGACGCGGTCGACCTCACCACCCGCGTCGAGAACATCCGCACCATCATCTTCGTGACCGGTGACGGCGACCTGATCCACCCGCTGAATTACCTGCGCCAGCAGGGAATGAAAGTGGTCGTGATCGGCGTCGACGCGGCGATGAGCCGGATGCTGTCGTCGGCTGCAGATTCGGTGCTGATCTATGAGCGCGACCTTGATCCATCCGTCCAGCGCCGCGCGCGCGTGGGCCAGCGGCAGACCCAGCGCCAGGCGAGCGAGACCAAGCAGTCGAAGGAGCAGGACTCGAAGCAGGATTCCGGCACTCGCCTGACCCCGGTCCGCAACGCGCCCCAACCCGAAGAGGCGTTCAAGCTCCTCCAGGATGTGCTCCAGCGCCACGGCGGCGACGATCCGATGCTGTACCAGGAGATCGGCCACTGGCTTGGCCTGGATCACAACATGAAGCCCCGGCAGTGGTACGGGGTGCCGTTCAGCGTCTTCATGGACGCGGCACGGGACGCCGGGGTCGTGAACCTCGTCACATCTGGCGGGAACAGCTATGCATCGCTTCCCTCGACGGCAAGCGATGACCAGTCCTACGATGATGATGACGATGACGACGATACGCTGGAAACCGGTTCGGCGGTCCAGCTGGAGTCGCTGCAGCCGGAGGAACGCCAGGCGCTGTTCGACGCCCTGGACGAGCTGGAAGAAGACCCGAAGCTGAAGTTCTTCACCTTCCGCACGCTTCTCCGCCACCTGCTCACCAACAGCGTGCTTCCACGTCTCAACGAGACCCAGATCCGCAGCCTGCTGAACAACCTGGCGAACCGCGAGCCGCCGATCCTGATTCGCTCGCAGAAGCGCGGCCGGACCCCGACCGGCTCAACCTACACCTTCTCCGGCTTCACGCTGACGCCGGATCGGGAGTTGTTGCAGGTCGAGATGCC
>CAZVAA010000203.1:0-5180 GCA_964624125.1 uncultured Sphaerobacteraceae bacterium
GGAAGGCACGGGCGCGAGCTCCGAGATCGAGGTGCTCGCGGGCGACTTCACGACGTTGACCGTGCACATCCCGGTTGGTGATGGCACGGGCACCGGGCAGTCGGTGAATGTCTCCAAGTTCTATTGCGAGAACGTGAGCGGGACTGAATTCCTGACGGTCGGCGCTGGTGAGGAAAACAGCGAGGCGATCGATGGCGCTCCGGGGTGTGTCCCGGGCTCCGCCCTCTTCTCCTTCTACCTGATCGGCGATGAAACTGACGATTACGCCCAGCTCGAGGTGGACGGCACCGGGACACTCGGTCTCCTGCCTGGCTCCTACGAGGTGGTCGAGGAAGGCGCGCAGGCGTCGTTCAAGATCGAGGTTGTCGAGGGCGAGAACACGATTCTGGTCGTGAACAATCCGATGCCGGACGACAGTGAGGCGCCTGGACCGGCTCCGGAGGACCCGGGTGATGACGACGGTGACGAGACCGACGGCGTGTCCCAGCTGCCGAGCACCGGAACCGGCGCTGGTGGGGGCGACTCCGCCATGCTGGCGATCACGGCTGCCGTGGCGTCGATGCTTGCGGGTATCGGGGCCTTCGTGCTCCGGCGCGAGCAGGCGTAGGAGGTCAAGCGATCTCGAGCGATCGTGATCGATGACCGGCGAGACGGGGTGTCGCCTGCGGGCGGCGCCCCGTTTTCGTGGGCGTGGCTGTGGTTGCCTGTCATGCGTATTGTGAAGTCGAGGTCGGTGGAACCTTTGGCAATGGTTACACGTCATAGCAACGGGACCCACAACTGAGATATCCCATGGGATGTTTCCTCCATCATGGATAGCCTTCCGGGGAAAAAGGCCTGCAGAACGGAGACATGATTCATGCAGTCGGCCGAGTCTTTGCCGGGGAGCGGTACGGAGCAAGGAGTGACTGCAGAAATGTTGCGATCAGGACCGATCGCGAAGAACTGCGAAGCCAGGGGACCAGATGCCGGGGAATGCGCCTCAAAGCTACGATTTGGAACTCTGTGATAGCGTAGTACGTTGAAGCCTTGGGGACCCTCAAAGTCAGAACGACACACCCACTGGATGTTGTTCGTTCGCCATCATTGTGTTGTGGTCGAATCAACTGGTTCGATGGCACAGTGAAAGCGCAGTACGGATGCGTAGGAATCAAATACTTGCGTGTTGCGTGCGACTCGCTCCATGTCGGCTGGGTGGACATGGGGCAGGGATCGAAGTGATACATGCCTCAGCGAAACGAGAATGAGAAGCTTAACGTATCGAAAACCGACCTGGGCGTCGGGATGCCCAATGTGGTCGGACCAGCATTTTCAGGACCAAAACGCCGGCTGACCCGACGGACCGTGCTCGGTGGAGCGCTGGCCCTTGCGGCCGGCGTCGGCAGTGTCGTCGCGGCTGACCGGGCAGGTGTTGACCTTCGTCAGGATGATGACAACCCTGCGTCGTCCACGGAATCCTTCCAGTCCGCAGCGACGGACTGGCCGCATATGTATGGTGCCAGCGGGTTCAACAGTGTTTCTCCTGATCCCGGTCCGGGTGGCGAATCGCCGCCCGCGATCCTGATTCCCAACAAGGATCTCCAGCGATCGGCAAGTTTCGATTTTGAGTCGGTGTCGCCAGTTGTTGCGGATGGCACGATCTATTGTGTTCGAACCACACATCCCGAACCCGGATACTGGCTGTATGCGTACGATGTGCGGGATGCAACCGAGCAGTGGTCCATGCAATTGGTGCCTGAGGCTGGAACCGTGAAAAACAGGTGGTCGCTCACGGTCGCTGGCGATGCATTGTATGCCGTCTCCAGCGACGGCGCCGTCATTGCCGTGGATGTGACCGAGCCCGGTGTCCGATGGGAGACCAGCCTTTCCCTGGGTGCGGCACGGCTGCCGATCGTGGACGATCCACCGAGCCTGCCGAACGATCATTATCTCAGGGACGACATCTCAGGCGATGAGACGAACCTATCCCTTCCCGACGTCGATATCGAGGCGCTTGACCCCGGGGAATGGCCCCTTCACTGGACGATACCCCGTTCGCCGCTGGTGACCGATGGCGTCGTGGTGATAGCGGGCGCCGATTACGTGTTGCGGGCGTTCGATACGCAAGACGGAGAAGAGCGTTGGTCGTTTGACCTGGACCCCGAACTGAAGCCTCCCGCCGATGGAGGTCCCGAATCTATCGAGCGACCCTGCACCGCGCAGCCCGTGATCGAGGGCAACAAACTCATCGTGTCGAATGGCGCCGACGGACGCAACACCCATGTGTATGCGCTCGACGCGTCCACCGGCGACCCGATTTGGGATCGCGACCTGGGCGAGGAGACCACCTCCGCCGAATGGTTGATGAGCGATGGCAAAGGCAACATCTGGGTCCAGAGCGATGTCATCGTCCGTTTGACGTCGACCGGAGCCGCGATATTGAGTCTTGATCCGCCCGACAACAGCAATCTTCCGCCAATCGTTGACGGCGACCAGGTATTCGTCGTGGACCACGACCGGGAAACGATTCGTTGCCTGACGACACATCACAGCGACGAAAACTACGAAGAACTTTGGGCAGCGACCGATTTGAGGGTCGCGGGTGCCATGGCGATCGGCGGCGACACGCTCTATGTCACGACCCGCAGTCCTGATATGGCCCCGGGCATTACCGCGCTTGATCGGCGTTCAGGTGAGCGCTCCTGGACCTACGAGGAGAGCGGTATACAGCTTCGCACTCCCTTTGCGATATATGGGGACAGGATCGTCTCCATGGAATTCGGCAACAATCTCTGTATCCTCCACCCGGAGTAATTCGGCATCCCGTAGACGACCTTGCTGCCCGGTGCACCTGGCCTGCACTTCACCCACGTCCTGAACAGGGCTGGTGACCTGGCGTAGCGAGTGATTCGGGATGTCCATATTCCGGATGTCATTGTGCGGCTGGAAGTTTATACGTGGCTGAATGAAAGGAGGCGGGGGACACCAACGTGATTGAACGAAGCGAAAGTGTGCTCTTCGCGCGGTGCTGGATGGAGTGCCGGCGAGATTCGAGAACTTCCAGACCTGGGCATGCTTCGCAGAGGAGATTTTCAAGATGCGGAACTCGAGGCACATGGTGCTACGAATTCTCGCGATGTTCGCTATCGTGGCGAGTTTTTCGGGGGCAGCGAGCCTGACGGCTGGCGCGCAGGCAGAAGCGACGCCCGTCGTGGAGCCGACTGAGCCTCCGCAGATGCAGCCCCAACAGGATACATACCGGCTGACGGTGACAGTTCTCGAAGTGGTCGAAGGTGAAGGCGGCGTGCCGGAGCAGGTTCCGGCCACCGGAGCCATCGTGAGCTTCCCGGAGTTGAACGACAGCGGTACCGTCGACGAAAACGGAACACGTTCGTCTGTCGAGAGCCATCCGGACGGCACGTATGCATTCTCGGCCGGCAAGGTGGGCTACACAGACGTTCAGGGCGAGCTCACGATCGACGGCGCGGATGCGTCGACGACGGTCATCATCGAGAAGATCGATGAGGAGCCGGAGCCCGAGCCGGGCCAGTTGACGGTGACCGTGCAGGATGAGGCTGGAAGTCCGGTCCAGGGTGCGAATGTGACGTTCGGTGACCTTGGTGTCGGAGGCGAGACGGATGGTGACGGTAACTTCGTCACCGCCAGCGCCTATGACCCGGGTACCTACGACTTCAGCGTCTCCGCTGATGGGTACGAGTCGCAGGACGGCTCGGTGACCGTCGAGGATGGTCATGCCGGAACGACTGTGACGTTGATTGCATCGGACGAGCCGGAACCTGAGCCGGGAACCATCTCGGTAACGGTTGAAGATGAAGAAGGCGCCATCGTCTCGGATGCGACGGTGACGTTGGAAGAGCTCGGCGAACAGGGGCCGGTTGATCCCGAGACCGGGACATTCACGACGTCCCAGGCTCACGAGCCGGGTACGTACGAGGTCGCTGCCGCGGCCCCGGGATTCCTGACCCAGACAGAGGACGTTACGATCGAGGACGGCGACGTGGAAACAACCATGACGCTGCCTCAGGACGATACCCCGGAGCCCGAGCCGGGTACGATCACGCTGGGCGTGGCAGACGCCGATTCCGGCGCAGGTATCGAGGGCGCGACTGTGTCGATCCTCGACGCGGACGGCGAGGAAGTCGCTGGCGGCCTGACGAACGAGCCCGGGATCTACGAGTCGGCTGAATTGCCGGCCGGAGATTACACGTGGACGGGCTCGGCTGATGGATACGTCGACAGCGATCCCCAGGAAATCAGCGTCGATGGTGACGTGGCCGCCGAAGTGGCCTTGAGCCCGGCGGGTGATGATACCCCCGGTACGGTGACCATCGCCACATTCGAATGCGAAGAGCTGGAGTCGGATGGACCGGTCTTCGGCCAAGAACCAGGTGATGACTGCACCCGGAGCTCCGCGAGCTTTACCTTGGTCGGCGAAGGCGAGACCTACACGCTGGACGTCGAGGGGCAAGCCTCGATCGATGTTCCGGCCGGCACCTACGAGGTGACTGAGAATGCTTCGTCCGGCTCGACCACGATCGACGTGGTTGCGGGTGAGGAATATCTATTGCCCGTGCTGAGCCCGACCAACCCGACGCCGGGTACCTTCCCGGTGACGATTGCCGTCGAGACGACGGATGGCGGCAGCGCCGAAGGCGCGCTCGTGACGATCGAGGACGCGGTCAACGCCGACGTCCAGAGCTTCTTCCAGGTTGCCCAGATCGACCCGATTACGGGTGAACTGGACGCGAATAACGCGTTCTCTGCTGAGTTGCCGGAAGGCGAGTACATCGTCACCATTGACGGCACCGGACAGGGCTATGGCGTCGCGACGACGACGTTCGCGGTCCCGGTTGAGGGGCCTGTCGCGGTGGCTCTCCCGGCGGGTGACATGCCGCCGCCTGCGGATGCGGGGACGGTGAACGCCTCCGCGTTCTACTGCGACAACATCACCGAGGTGGAGTTCTTCTCCGACCAGCCAGCCATGACGACCGCCGGGCTCCCGACCGAGGAGCCGGCCTGTGAGCCGGGTGCGGCGACGCTGAGCTTCTACCTGATTGGCGATGACTCGGGCGACCTGACAGGTCAACTTGAGATTGATGCCAGCGGCAGTGGCTCGATCGAGTTGCCGGCCGGCAGCTACGAGGTGGTCGAGGAAGGCACGGGCGCGAGCTCCGAGATCG
>CAZVAA010000204.1:0-5112 GCA_964624125.1 uncultured Sphaerobacteraceae bacterium
ACAGGAGGGGCTCAACATGAAATACGCGCTCTACGCACCGAACTTCGGCACATTCGGCGATATCCATCAGCTCGTGACGTTCGCACAGGAAGCTGACAAGGCTGGCTGGGACGGCTTCTTCCTCTGGGACCATCTGCAAACCATCGATCTCCCGCCGGACGGCCCGGTCATCGACCCTTGGATCGCGCTCGCCGCCATGGCCAGCAGCACCTCCAGCATCCGCCTCGGCGCGCTGGTCACGCCGCTCTCACGCCGTCGCCCATGGAAAGTCGCGAAAGAGACCGTGACCCTCGACCACCTGTCCAACGGACGCCTGGTCGTCGGGGCGGGCATCGGCGGCGACTTTTACCGCGAGTTCAGCGGTTTCGGCGAGGAGACAGGCAATCGCCTGCACGCCGCGAAGCTCGACGAGGCGCTGCAGGTGCTCGACCAGCTCTGGAGCGGGAATCCGGTGACCTTCGAGGGCGAGCATTACCGGCTGGAGAACATCACCTTCCACCCGACCCCGGTGCAGCACCCTCGCATTCCGGTATGGCTCGCGGGAATCTGGCCCGGCACGAAGCCCTTCCAGCGAGCGGCGAGGTGGGACGGCATCTTCCCGATGTACCGCCACGACGGGCCATTCCCGGCGGAGGAAGTCCGCAAGATGCGCGACTATTTCCAGCAATTCCGGACGAGCGACGACCCGTTCGATATCGTGATCACGACGCGCACCCACAAGACGGGAAAGGTCGACCCCGTCCCCACCGATGCGCACCTTGCGGAGCTTGCCGAGCTGGAAGAAGCGGGCGTCACCTGGTCGATTGACAGCCTGGACCTGACACCCACCGTCGACGAGGTCCTCTCCGTCATCCGCCAGGGCCCACCGCGCCGCTAATCGGCATGGGAGACCGTGCCATCTATCTGCTATCGTGAGTCGGCGAATACTCGACCAGGCAATCCAGGTAGCTCCGTGACAGACCAGCACCCCACCAATCACGCGATCACCGTTCGCGACCTCCGCAAGACCTATGTCGTTCCGGAGCGCGAGGCCGGCCTGAAGGCGGCGCTGACCTCCCTCGTGCGCCGCAAGACGCGCGAGGTCGAGGCCGTGCGCGATATCTCGTTCGACATCGCGCCGGGCGAGATCGTCGGCTTCCTCGGGCCCAACGGCGCCGGCAAGACCACCACCCTGAAGATGCTTTCCGGCCTGCTCCATCCCACCTCGGGCGAGGTCGATGTCCTTGGCTTCACCCCGTGGGAGCGCGACCGCGACTACCTGCGCCAGATGGCGCTGATCATGGGCCAGCGGAACCAGTTGCAGTGGGATATCCCGGTCATCGATTCCTACCAGCTCAACAAGGCCATCTTCCAGATCAGCGACGCCGACTACCGCCACCGCCTCGACGAGTTGGTCGCCTGGCTGGAGCTTGAGGAGCTCATCAACAAGCCGGTGCGCAACCTCTCGCTCGGCGAGCGCATGAAGTGCGAGATCGCCGGCTCGCTGCTCCACTACCCGAAAATCCTCTACCTCGATGAGCCGACGATCGGACTGGATGTCGCCATGCAGCGGAAGATCCGCTCGTTCGTCGCCGAGTACAACGCCCGCACCGGCGCCTCTGTCATGCTCACCAGCCACTACATGGCCGATGTCGAGGCGCTCTGCAAGCGCGTCATCGTCATCCACCACGGCACCCTGCTCTACGACGGCGACCTCACCGGACTGGCGCGCGAATTCGCCCCGCAGAAGACCATCGTCGTCGAGTTCGAGGAGGACGCCGCCGTGCCGGGCAACCGGCTGGACGGCCTGCTGCCGGACGATGCGACGATCGTTTCCCAATCCTCCGACGGCCTCACGATCACCGTGCCGAAGGCGGAAACCGCCCGGGTCGCCAGCCGCCTGCTGGCGGAATTGCCCGTGGCCGACCTCAACATCGAGGAGCCGCCGTTCGAGGAGGTGATCGAGAAGGTCTTCGAGAGCGAGACCGCGCCGGCGTCCCGCAAGGCCGTGCCGGCATGAGCGCGCGGCAAGGTCGTACCCCGATCCGGGCACTGCTCGAGTACTACCGCAGCCAGTTCGCGATCGATCTCTCGCTCAACATCGCCTACCGCGGCGCGACGGCGATCTGGATCTTCTCGTCGATCATGCAGCCGCTGGTCTCGCTGGTGGTCTGGCGCACGGTGGCCGGCAGCGACGGCTCGGCGGGCGGGTTCACGGCCGACCAGTACACCGCCTACTTCATCATGGTGCTGATCGTCAGCAACATGACGTTCATCTGGCACATGTGGGAGTTCGAATGGCGCATCCGCACCGGGCAGTTCTCGCCGTTGCTGCTGCGGCCGATCCACCCGATCCACAACGATGTCAGCGAGAACCTCAGCTTCAAGGTGCTCGGTCTCGCCGGCATCATCCCCGCCGCCATCATCCTCGGCATCGTCTTCAACGCTGATTTCGGCGGGACCACGCCGCTGCATATCCTTGCCTTCATCCCGGCGCTGCTCTTCGCGATGGTGCTGCGCTTCGTCGTCGAATGGACGCTCGCCCTTGCCGCCTTCTGGCTGACCAAGGTCTCGGCGATGAACAACCTCTTCGACGTGATGTTCCTCTTCCTCGGCGGGCAATTCGCGCCGCTGGAGGTCATGCCCGGCTGGATCCAGACACTGGCGCTGCTCTCGCCCTTCCCGTGGAGCATCGCCTTCCCCGTCGAGGTCGCCCTCGGCCAGCGATCAGGCACGGATATCCTCATCGGCTACGGTGCCCAGCTTGCCTGGATCGCCGTCGCGGTCGGCGTCCTCGCCCTCGTCTGGAACCGCGCCGTCAGCAAGTACAGCGCGGTGGGGGCATGACCATGGTGACGATCTCTCACCGTAGCCCCGGACCGTGTGTCCGGGGAGGAGGCGACCCATGCACGCGCTGACCGTCGCCCGCACCTTCTTTCGGCTCGGCCTGCTGAATATCATGCAGTACCGGACGGACTTCTTCGTCTCGCTGGCCAACGTGCTGATCACCCTCGGCACCCAGTTGCTCGGGTTGCAGGTCATCTTCGGCCAGACCAGCGACCTCCGTGGCTGGACGCACACCGACCTCATCGTGCTTGTCGGCATCCACCTCTTCGTCGGCGGCCTGCTCAGCCTCGTCATCCGCCCATCGATGCAGGCGATGATGGAAGGCATCCGCCTCGGCACGTTCGATTTCGTGCTCACCAAGCCGGTCGATTCCCAGCTCTTCGCCAGCGTCCAGATGGTCGCGCCCCAGAGCACAACCGACATGCTCTTCGGCCTCGGCGTGATCGCGTTCGGCATGATCCGGCTCGACACGAGTCTCACCGCCGGGGATGCCGGGCTCTTCCTGCTGATGCTGCTCGCGGGGGTGATCATCATCTACAGCTTCATGATGATCCTCTCGACGCTCGCCTTCTGGTTCGTGCGGCTGGAAAACGTGCTCGTGATCTTCAACACCATGTTCGGCAACGCCGGATCATGGCCGATCACCATCTACCCCGGATGGCTCCGCACCACCCTCACCTTCTTCGTCCCCGTTGCCTTCGCCGTCACGATCCCGGCCCAGAGCCTCACCGGCCGCCTCGATACCGCGACCGCGATCGGCACCCTCGCCCTCGCCGCCCTCTTCTTCACCGCCGCCCGCCTCTTCTGGCGCTTCGCCCTGCGGCACTACACCGGGGCGTCGGCCTAGGCGATCGCCTCCACCACCCTCCTACACAAATGATCCCCGGCCATCGCTGGCCGGGGATCGCTCATGCCATATCGGGAAGGGAGTGCCTACTGATCGACCTCGATCGGCTGCTCCCGGGCAAGACGCTGGGGCGTCAGGTGCGAGGTCACTTCCTCGCGCGACATCAACCCCTTCTCAACGACCATATCGGCGATCGATTCACCGGTCGCCAGCCCGCGCTGCGCGAGCTCCGACGCCGCCTCGTACCCGATAATCGGCACCAGCGCCGTGACCACGCCAACCGAGGTCGCCACCATCTCCTGCAATCGCTCGGTATTCGCCTGGATACCGGTCACGCACCGGACCCGCAACGTCTCCATTACGTTCGTCATCCAGTGCAGGCTCTGGAACAGCGAATGCGCCGCCACCGGCTGGAAGGCGTTCAATTGCAGCTGCCCCGCCTGCGCCGCCATCGTCACCACCTGATCCGCCCCGGCGACGGTGAACGCCACCTGGCTGACGGCCTCCGGGATCACCGGGTTCACCTTGCCCGGCATGATGCTGGACCCCGCCTGGACCGGTGGCAGGCGAATCTCGCCCAGCCCCGCCTGCGGTCCGGACGACAGGAGCCGCAGGTCGTTGGCGATCTTGCTCAGCTTCATCGCCGACGTCTTCAGCACGCCGGAGAGCTTCAGGAACACCCCCACATCACTGGTCGCCGCGACGAGATTCCGCGCCGTTTCCAGCTCGTATCCCACGATCTCGCTCAGGTGCCGCCGCGCCGCCTCGGCGTAGGTCGGCCCGGACGCGATCCCCGTCCCGATCGCCGTTGCCCCAAGGTTGATCTCGCGCAGGTACGGGAAGATCGCCTCGAGATCGGAATGGTCCTCCTCGAGCGTCGTCGCGAACCCGCTGAACTCCTGCCCGAGCGTCATCGGCACCGCGTCCTGGAGCTGGGTCCGCCCAACCTTCAGGATGCCCGCGAACTCACGTCCCTTGTCGGCGAATGCGTCTTCCAGGAGCTGCAACTCTTCCAGCAACCGGGCCAGCGCGATCGCCAGGCCGATCTTGAACGCCGTCGGGTAGGTGTCGTTGGTGCTCTGGCTCTTGTTGACGTGGTCCAGCGGGTCGAGGAACTCGTACTCGCCCTTCTTGTGCCCGCCCAGCTCGAGCGCCCGGTTCGCGATTACCTCGTTGACGTTCATGTTGGTCGAGGTGCCCGCGCCGCCCTGGAGAATATCGACCACGAACTGGTCGCGCAGCGCGCCCTGCCGGATCTCGTCCGCCGCCGCATCGATCAGGTCGGCGCGCTTCTGGTCCAACACGCCAAGCTCGGCGTTCGCCCGGGCCGCCGCCTGCTTCACGCTGGCGTACCCGGTGATCAGGTCCGGGTAGATCGAGATCTGCGTGCCCGAGATCGGGAAGTTCTCCAGCGCCCGCGCCGTATGGACGCCCCAGTA
>CAZVAA010000205.1:0-5103 GCA_964624125.1 uncultured Sphaerobacteraceae bacterium
CTCGTCATGGACGACCTGACCCTCGCCAACGGTATGGGCTTTAGCCCCGACCTCTCGACCTTCTACCTCACCGACTCCGATTCCCGGCGTATCTTCCAGATGCCCTATGACCGCAAATCAGGTGAACTGGGCCCGAAAGAAGTCCTCGTCACCGTCCCCGAGGAAGGCACTGTACCCGACGGCATGGCTGTCGACCTGGACGGCAACATCTGGTCTGCCCGCTGGGATGGCAATGGCATTTACAAATACGCCCCGGACGGCGAGTTGCTGGGCAAGGTCGAGTTCCCTGTCCGCAAGGTCTCCAGCCTTACCTTCGGCGGCGCCAACTACGACACCGCCTATGTCACCACCGCCGGCGGCTCCGACCGAAACTCGGAGGAAGGACACACCGCCGGATCCCTGTACCGCATCGACCTCAAGGCCACCGGCAAGCCGCCCTTCCGTTCCCGCATCGGCGTGTAAAGAGACACAAGCAAACCGGCCAGGGCATGTCACCCTGGCCGGTTTACAACTTCTCTGTTACTGGCGCCGCCGTCGCGGTGGTGGTGTATCACCTTCCGGCCCCTCATCCCGCCGCGGCTGCTGGCGAGGCCGGCGTTGCTGGCGCGGTGGCTGGGGAGCACGCGGCAGGGGCATCGGCTCATCGAAGCCAAACTCGTCACTTCCCTCCGGCGCCTGCGGCGCCCGACGCGGATCGTCAGGCGGACGCGTCCCCGGCCGTATCGCTGCCGGGTCGTCCAACACGATGTCGTCGAACTCCGGCTCCTGGACGCGGCGTCGCCCACCCTGCGGCGGCCGCTGCGCCCCACCCCGGGGCTGGCGCGGGGGCTCCGGAGTCTCCATCGGCTCCTCGAACCCGAAGTCCTCGCGTGATGGCGCCTGTCGACGTTGCGGGCGTCGTTCCCGGGCCGGCGGTTGCTGCCGCGGTCGCATCATCTCGGGATCGTCCATGTCGACGCCGTCAACGTCGTCCGCGACCACCTCACGACGGCGGCGCTGCGGCCGGCGTTCTCCGCGACCGGGTTGCGGTTCCCGTCGCTCCCGGCGTTCGGGTGCTGGCCGGCGACCGGTGCGTGGGGCATTCGCCATCGCGAACTCGTAGTCCTCTTCGTACTCCGCGCTCGCCGGCGTCGCACCCGGATCCTCATCCAGCGCACCTGGCACATACCGGAAGACCTGATAGAGAATGATCGCGCCAAACGTTCCCAGCGCGATACCGTTCATCTCGAAATCGCCGATGAAAATCGTGTAATTGGCGGTACCGACGATCAGCACCACGGCCGCAATAAAGAGGTTGACCGGCTTCGAGAAGTCGACGCGGTTGTCGACCCAGATGCGGATACCTGCTACGGCGATCAACCCGAACAGCACGGTCGCCACGCCGCCAAGCACGCCGAGCGGGATCGACCCCACCAGCGCACCGAACTTCGGCGACATGCTGAGCAGGAAGGCGACACCGGCTGCGATCACGAACATCGCCGTCGAGAAGACCCGTGTCACCGCCATCACGCCGATATTCTCGGCGTAGGTCGTGACACCGGGCCCACCTCCAAAGCCAGCGACTGTCGTGGCCACGCCATCGCCGATGAACCCACGCCCCAGGAACGGCATCAGGTTCCGGTTCGTCATCTCGGAAACGGCCTTGATGTGCCCGGTGTTCTCCGCAACCAGGATCACCGCAACCGGCGCGATCAGCAGGATCGAGTTGCCGTCAAATGAGGGCGCCGTGAAATTGGGGAGCCCCAGCCATGCCGCGTCCCTGACCGGACCGAAATCGACACCGGAGACGTGCCACGACCCGAATTCCCGGCCCGCGGCACTGGTGCCGCCCACGATCAGGGCAAACAGGTACCCGAACACCGTGCCGAGCAGGATCGACAGCCGGCCGAGCATACCCGGTCCAACCGTCGCGAGCAGCATGATGGCCATGATCGTCAGCAGCGCCAGGGTCATGTTGGTGCTGGCGTTTTGCCATGCTGCACCAGCCAGGTTGAGCCCGATGATCGCCACCACTGCGCCGGTCACGATCGGCGGCATCAGCGCATCGATCCATTCGGATCCCGTGTAATGAACGATGAAACCGATGAGCGTATAGAGAATGCCGCATACAATAATGCCGCCCAGCGCCTTCGGAATATCCGGGGAACTGCCACCACCGGCGACGATCATGCCACCCGTGATCGCGGACACCGGAGCGATAAAGGCAAAACTGGACCCAAGATAGCTCGGGACATGACCGCCCGTGATAAAGAAGAACAGCAGTGTCCCGATCGCAGAAAAGAAGATCGCGACATTGACATCGAAGCCCATGTAGAGCGGTGCCAGCACCGTCGCGCCAAACATGGCCAGCACGTGCTGGAACCCCATGGCGGTCGTTTCACCCCATGGCAATCGCTCATCCGGCGCGATCATTCCGGAGCGCTTCTCGCGCCAGTAAAACAGGTCTCGCAGCCACTCCTGGACCGCAGCCTGGTCAATTCGATGCATCTCCCGGTACCCCTTCACCTGAATGGGTCGCTGTCACCACCTGACAAGACTGTACGTATTCTGCTATCAGGCGGCCAGAGTTGCAATATGTGCCTGATTGACACAGCCCTGACCCTTGTTCGCTGGAGCCCGATATGGCCTCGGGTACAGCTCATTCTCGCCAGGTTCAGGAGACATGCGTGTCGTCTCCCAGACGAAAAACACCCCGGAGGATTTCTCCTCCGGGGTGTTTCGTCCGCGATTCCGGTCTAGAGCAGGTGCTTCCGGATCGTCTCAATGCCTTCCGGAATGCCTTCTTTCGGGTGTGCCTTCCCCTCAAACTCGATGGACACATACCCTGTGTAGTTCACGCTCTGGAGCAGCTCGTTGACTCGCCCGTAGTCGATCTTCGGCGTTTCTCCCATCCGCCAGCCACCGGCGTATACCTTCGTATGCAAGATTGCCAGGTCCGGAAGGAAGGTCTGCATCTCGGCGTACTGGTCTTCCAGGTGGAAGAAGTTGCCCGTATCGAGCACATACTTCAACCACGGGGATCCGACATCGTCGTGAATCCGCTTGCACCCCGCCGAGGTGCCGGTGGGTCCCCAGTGGTTTTCCAGGACCAAGGTTACACCGCGCTTCCCCGCATACTCCGCCGCGAAGCGAAGGCTGGTCACAATCCATTCGTGCCCCTGCTCCTCGCTGAAGCCTTTCGGCGCGGGTTCCTCGCCACGGTTCGCCGTGAGTTCACCGAAGTCGGTGATCGTTCCCCAGCGCCCGCCGAGCGCCCGCACGAACGGCGTGCCCAGCTGCGCCGCCCAATCGATGTGCATGATGAGCTTCGTCAGGTCATCCGCCCGCTCCTGCGGTGTCAGCTTCAGCGGGTTGTTCGATGCCGCCAGCGTCACCGGGCGAATTCCCCGAATCGCTGCATACTGCTGCAGCTCCGCCAGCGCCTCGGGCGTGTCGACACCACTCGCCGTCAAATGCTCGTTGAGGAACTCGATGCCATCGACGCCGTACTCGACGCAGCGATCGATCATCTCATGCACCGGGGGAGCGACCGGCCCATCCGGCCCATCGTTATAACCGGAGAATGAATAGGAGGAGAGCGCAATCTTGACTGTCACTGGGTTCATCCTTTGCCTGTGAGCGAAACGCGTCGTAGCGCGCTTCGCCAGTTACACCACGATTGACGCAGTGCGTCAACGCTCCTCGATGCCATAAATGTATTCCGGATGCAGGTCCCGGAACTCCTCGACCGTCATCCCAAACCACAACATGTCATGAAACTCGCCAGCCGTGAATGTTGTTCTGCGTTGGCGACCTTCAAGCTGGAAGCCCAGCTTCTCATGCAGCCGAATCGAGTCGTGGTTGAACGAGAACACTCCCACGTTGGCCTTCTGGTATCGGCGTTCCAGAAAGTAATACCGCAACACCAGGCACACGGCATCCGCGGCGTACCCCTTTCGCCGGTGTTCCTCACGCACGGCGATGCCGTAGCTCAAGACGCCGACGCGTGGATCCATATGGTGCGTGTCGATCGATCCGGCAAGCTCCCCGGTCTCCAGTGATTCGATCTTGAAGCTGAACGCATCGCCGTCCGAGTATCCCTGCTCCGATACCTCCCGCACCCATTTCTGGGTGCGCGCCATCGAGGACGGCACGTGGACCACCTCCTGGTTTCGGTCGACCCACAACTGGCGGTCCAGATCGAAGTGGAACTGCTCGTCGCCCGGCTCGGTCGCCCGTAGCCGCACACGCTTGCCCTCCCAGTACCGATTCATCGTTTCGCTCCCACGATCACTCACCCGCCATGACCACCGGTTCCCGGTTCTCGCCGGAGAGCAACCGGGCCACCAGCGCATCGGAGGCGGCGATACCACGCTCACCGTCGAGCTCGCCCTCGATCGTCACAAAAATGGCGACTCCGGCCGACCGTAGCTCGCAGACGGTCGACGCTGCCGGGAGCGTCAGCACCGGCACGATACCGCTGGCGCGCATTGCCACATCGCAGCCACTCGGAGGCGGCAGGTCTCGTGCGGCGACACCGGAGAGGCGGTCGGTCGACCACGAGCGCATCATCGAACGCTGCACCGACTCAACGGCGTCTTCCACCTGGTTCACCGGCAGTGATGTGGTATTCAGCGGCATCACGACCACCGTAGCCCGTGACCCCGCGGGGCCGGTGTACACCGCGCCGACACCGTCACCCGGAAAGACGCGGGGATTAAAGTCGACCCGTCCGGAGATCATCGAGCGTGCATTGCCCGAGCGGACATGTGACCACTCCTCTCCCAGCAGGTCCGGGGATGGCAAGAAGGGCTGCAGCTCTGCAGCGTCCCCACCCGGCCCACGTTCGACCGGCAACACAGAGACACCCTCGGCACCCGGAACAATCGTGAGGGTACCGCGCATCCCGAGGTCTGCATGTCCTGGCACAGAGCAATAGAACTCGAACGATTCCCCCGCGTTGAGGTCGGATGGAACCTGCGCGATCGCCGACTCCCCTGGCGGAACGGTGAGGTTGATGTCCCACTCGTCGATCACAAAGTGGTGCTCGATCGCACCGCTATTCTGGACCTCGATCATCGACCCGGCAGCGACCTCGAGCTCCGATGGCGAGAACTGGAATGC
>CAZVAA010000206.1:0-2085 GCA_964624125.1 uncultured Sphaerobacteraceae bacterium
GGGCAAACGCCTGATCCGTAGAGGAACCCGCGCTTGTCGCTCCCGCCACCGCCGACGATCTCAACGATCGCGACGGCCTTTCCCGGATTGTCCGCGTCTCTCACGATATCAACGAGCTGCACGCGGGACCCATACAGCAACTGCTTCGCGGTCGACGCGAAGGGTTTGCGTTCCGCCTCGGGCAGCCGGGTGTCAACCGCCCAGCGCTCCGCAAGGACCATCCGGGCGTCGGGCTTGATCGTGGTCAGGTTGAGGACATCATCGAGGCTGGCGGCGAGGTCGCCCGTCTCGATCCGCAGCTTGTAGCGCACCCCCTTGTGGTCCCATGCCGAAGCCTCCTTTTGTTCCTTCGGCAGGGTGATGCGTGTCGCGTCGGGGTTCTCACGCCGGAACTCCTCGCGGAACTGCTGGTGAAGCGCCTCCCGCTCCGCGTTCTCGCGGTTTTGCTCGGCGATGCCCTCGTCCTGGTCCTCTTCGAGGTAGCGGACGATGAGGGAGACGCCGTTGAGCACGCGTTGTTCGGGTGGCGCGAGCCGTTCGCTCTTCCAGGCGCCGAGCTCGACGAATCGCTCGATGGTGAGGAACTCGTCCAGCGCGTGCGCCAGTGTGGGCGCGCGTTGCTCGAACGTGGCGAGATCCGGCAGGGAGAACGATGAGAGCTGCGTCTGCCTGTTCCCCCTGAAATCCTTCGCCACGTGCTCCATCGCCTCGAGGCGCCGGGCATGGAAGCCCTGTAACAGTTCTGGCGTGGCCTCCATGTAGTCCCTGAGCGCGCCGGCGGTGTCCTCCTCCGGGATGATCTGTTTCCACGCGACGTAGGCGTACTCGAGCGGGATCTGGCTGTTGAAGCGGGCGCGCCCGGTATACCAGCCGCGCTCGCCCGGGTTCGGGGAATCATGCTGCCGCCAGAAATCGAACATCCGCGCGCGGAAGATCTCGCGATACGGCGCTCCCTCGTTCCAGTTGAAGCCGCGATAGGCAGCGACCGCCTGCAGCGACTGGCAGACCATCGGGTAGTTCTTCTGGATACGGATCTCGTCGTCCAGGAATGAAGCGATCGGCGAATCGAACGCCGCGAGCTGGGTCATGAAATCGTAGAGCGCGGTGGCGCCGAGGATGTCGGGCAGGTGACGCCCGAGCCCGTTGAGCAACTGTTTGCGGGCGAAATGGTTGACAAAGATGAGATGGATCGGCGCGGTCATCTCGCCGTTCTCGTCGGGCGCGGCGATCTCCACAACCGCCCGTAGCGTTTCGTCGAGCCAGTCGAGGAAGAGGTCTTTCTCGATCTCGTTCGAATCTGGCGGACCAGAGGTTATGCGGACGACGCTGCGGCGACGGTCGGCGGTTTCCTGTCCTTTTTCGCTGGCGACAACGAGCGAGCCGAGCATATAGATGCGGTCGTTAAGGTAGTCGTGCTGGGCGTCGATATAGATGCGAACAAGGTTCGGATGCAGGTGCTCATCGTTATAGGGGAGCGTGCCGTACCCCTTGTGCGGGATGTATCCCAACTCCGGGAATCGCTTGCCGGACTTCCACGTCATGTAGCTCTGGGCGCGGTGGATGAGCTCGTCCAGGCGGGGCCCGACCGGCCAGGTGACGGCCAGTTTGCGACAGGTCGCCTCCTGCCCGGGCGCCGGGACCAACTCGCGCCCGTCGTCGGTGGCCACGAGGTCCTTGAGTTCGGCGACCTGCTGGACCGAGGTGATGCCGTTGGCACGAAGGGTCGCCTTGTCCTGCTCGGTGAGGTGGGGGAGCAGGGAGAGATCGTCTGTCTCGGCGCTGCGCTTCATGCAGAACTCATTGAAGCGGCAGCCATCGCATTTGTAGGTGAGGTGAAACGGCACGGTGTCGAAATCGTCGGCGAGCACGCGTCGGGCAACGGATTGCGGGCCGATCAGGAGGTCGTGCACCGAACCGATGTAGGCATCCGCATCGTCGATGCGTTCGAGCAGGCCGGCATCGGTGCCGAGCGTGTCGACCAGCGCCCGGCGCTGCTCCGCTTCGGTCTTGGGATCGGCGTCCACGGCGGCGACGGTCCCGGGAACCGGGCCGCGATAGATAATCGCGAGGTCGATTCCGGCGATG
>CAZVAA010000206.1:2185-5070 GCA_964624125.1 uncultured Sphaerobacteraceae bacterium
AGGCGCTGGGCGGCGTCGAGACGGGTCGTTGGGTAGTGCAGGCTGACCTGTTCCTCGACATGGTTC
This sequence comes from uncultured Sphaerobacteraceae bacterium, assembly GCA_964624125.1. Lineage (GTDB taxonomy): Bacteria > Chloroflexota > Chloroflexia > Thermomicrobiales > UBA6265 > UBA6265. The sequence continues at coordinate 2,252 of CAZVAA010000206.1, forward strand.
TCGAACGTCGCGCCGGAGCGGGTCAGGATCGGCGGGATTTGCTGCTGGTTGACGTCATAGTCTTCCAGGAAGCGCTCGGTCCACTGACGGGAGTGGAGCTGGAGGCGCAGGAACCGCTGGCACTGGTCGAGGCGGATGTATTGGGAGAGGTCGGTGGGTGAGACGGGGCGGTTCGGGACCGCCTCCTGGTCACGGTTAAGAATGGAAGCGATGTCGATATCGGCCATCTGGGTCCCTTGCTGAGCGACGTCGGTGGTGGGTCTCCGATGAAGTGTAGCAAGGGACCGGTACTTATTGCCCCACGATCTCGCTGTCATACGCGCGAAAAACCTCGGCAGGGGAGCGGATCTCGCCCGGTGCATGCAGGGAGGAGACCAGCGTGTGGATACGCCGGGTCATCAGGATCAGGTAGCGACATGGGTCGGGAGTGGGGTTCCACCAGGTGTGCACGGTCCCTTTGGTGACCATGACCGCCGCGCCGGCACCGACTTCGAGCGTTTCGCCGTCCAGCTCGAATGCGAGCGTGCCTTCGAGGACATAGAACGCTTCGTCATCGGCGTGATGCACATGGCGGGGCGCCATGGTTTGTGGCGGATCGAATCCGCCGCCTGTGTCCGTCCACTCCACGAGCACAAGATCAGACCCGGTTGGGGCGAGGGTGCGCCCGGAGAGCGGAGCGCTGACGAGTGGATGTTGCGGCGAGTTGTCCATAGTGGCAGGGGCCGCCTTTCGTACCGGTGTGACCGGGTTTCAGAATCGCGCATCCCTTCATCTCATCTTCAGCAATGCGCATTACACTTTCGCGGTGAATTGATTTCAGGATACAGGTCGTTATCCGGGATGACACTTCCTCCCGGTGGATGTCCGTGTGCTGATGTACCGCGCAACGGACGAACCGGCCTGCGGGGCACTGAGGAGAAGTTGGGACCATGATGTGGTGGATTGTATTGGCCGTGCTCGGCATTGCCGCGGCGTTGATCAAGGTGCTCGACAGGCGGGTGCCGGGATCGGTCTACAAGGTCGTGCTGGTGATTTGGGCCGTCGGACCGCTGGTCGCGACGCTCTGGGCCATGGCGACGCTGTTCAGGGAATGGATCACCTGGCAGGAGTTCGCGCTGTTCGCGGTCGGGTATTTCCTGACCGGGATGGGGATCACGGCCGGGTTCCACCGGCTGCTGACGCATAGCAGTTTCGAGACGCCGGCTCCGGTGCGCGCGGTGCTGCTGATCTTCGGGTGCATGGCGGCGCAGGGCACGCCGATCGACTGGGCGTCGAACCACCTGAAGCACCACGCCCATTCGGATCACGAAGGCGATCCGCACACGCCGACGGAAGGGCTGTTCCACGCGCACATGGGCTGGTTCTTCACGGGCGAGGCGGCGGACCGCGAGAAGTACGGCAAGCGGTGGGAGAACGACCGCGTCGTCCAGTTCGTCGACAAGACGACGGTGCTCTGGCTGGTGCTTGGCCTGCTGATCCCCTTCCTGATCGCTGGTTGGGGCGGGCTTCTTTGGGGAGGACTCGTTCGCGTCTTCTTCCTGAACCACGCCACCTTCGCGGTGAACTCGATCTGCCACGCCTTCGGCGCGCGCGACTTCGAGACGAAGGACGAAAGCCGCAACAACTGGCTGATCGCGGCGCTGACATTCGGCGAGGGCTGGCACAACAACCACCATGCCTTCCCGGCGATGGCCTACCACGGGATGAACTGGCGACAGTTCGACCCGACGGCGGTGGTGATCAAGCTGCTCGAGAAGCTGAAACTGGCGAAGAACGTGAAGGTGCCCCGGCCGGAGCTGATCGATCGGCGCAAGGCGGCCGGGAAGGTCGCGCCGGCAACGGTGCCGGTCACGACCGAGCCGGGCAACTAGCGCGTCAACGGAAAATCTCGATACAGCGGACCGGCCATGGGTCGGTCCGTTTCGTATCCGGCGCGTTACGCGCGCATCCTGCGTAGAATGAAGCACGAGCATCCGCATTCGCGAGGAGCAGACGGTACCGGTGTCCAGAACCCTGACCAACAACAACGTCCGCGGCAACCCCTACCGGATTCGCGAGCCATCCAACGCGGCATTGACCGAGATCTGGATGGTGACGTCGATCGCGACGGTGCTGGTCATCCGCCTCTACCTCTACCTGACCGGGTATCCGCAGGTGGGCGGGGATACGCTTCATATCGCGCACATGCTCTGGGGCGGTTTGGGGATGCTGGTCGCATTCGCCATGTTGCTCCTGTTCGCGAACCCGGTCTGGAAGCCGATCTCCGCGTTTGTCGGCGGGATCGGGTTCGGGACGTTCATCGACGAGCTCGGGAAGTTCATCACTAACGACAACGACTACTTCTTCGAGCCGACGATCTCGATCATGTACGGCATCTTCATCGCCATCTACCTGCTGGCGCGGTATCTCGACCGCAAGCGGGAGCCAACCGAGGCGGATCACCTCTACCTCGCCGTGCAGGGTATCCAGTGGCAGGCGATCGGCAAGCTGGACAAACGGCGACAGGAGATCGCGCTGGAGCACCTGGATGCGAGCGGCAACACATCGCCGCTTGCGCGGGAGCTCCGGAACACGCTCGAAAACGCCGAGCTGATCGATAGCGCAGCGCAGTCGCGATTGATTGCGTGGCGGGAGAAGGCGGTCGATTTCTACTGGAGAACCGTCGGCAACGAGTGGTTCCGGCGGATCATCATCGGCATCTTCGTCCTCCGCCTGTTGCAGATCGGCGCGGCCGGCGTTCTCGCGGTGTGGAACGATGCCCTCGATGTGACCGACGGGCTGTCGTGGACGGAGTGGATCGCGGTCGGCACGGGGGTGGT
>CAZVAA010000207.1:0-5064 GCA_964624125.1 uncultured Sphaerobacteraceae bacterium
AACCCCGGGCGATTGCGATACCTCATCGCGCATCGCCATGGTGACCACCTCACCAGCCGGTTTGTTTCCGTCATCGAGCCCTACACGGGGCAGCCGGCGATTCGCAGGATCTCGAGAGTGGATGCCGTGCGCGACGGTGTGCCGGTGGACGAAATCCTCGCCTTACGCATCGAGTCGGGAGATGGCCGGGTGGACCATGTGGTCATCGACCGCGATGGTGATGAGGACGTCCTGATCGACGGGCGCATCGGTGTGCAGGGGCGCATTGGTGTCTACCGCGAACGGGATGGTCGCGCGGATGCGGCGTTCATGAGCCAGGGCGCCGGGTTGGCGGTCTCAGGGCAGGCCCTGATCAATGATGCGACGCCGGCATACCGGGGTACCGTGCTGGATTTCACGAGGGACCTCGCACGCGAGAACCGGATCGTGGCGCGTTTCCATGATGCGCCCGACCTGGAGCGACTGCGGGACGCGTATGTGTACGTCGAGAACGACGGCGAGCGCAACGCGGTCTACCGGATCGTCGACGCGCACCTGGCGGGGGAGCCGGATGTGGTGATGCTCGATATCGGGACGGCATCGCCGATCCGGCGTCATGTCGATCCGGCGAGTCCGGAGGACGGGTTCATCTACGACATCGCCCCCGGCGCGAGCTTCCGGATCCCGCTGCAGGCAATGTGGCGGGCTCCGGTTTAGGGAGCGCAACCAAAAAGGAGCAGGTCAACCGACCTGCCCCTTTTCGACATCGGTGTCTACACGTTGGTGTACGACACCTGCTCCAGCCAGGTCACGTTTTCCTGACCGGCTGGGTAGCTGGCGACGCCATCTTCCAGCACGTTGACGAGGTTGTTGTTCACCACAACAGGCTGGAATGGCGTGGAGATCGTTCCCATGATGTAGACGTTTTCGTCGTGGATGGCCAGGATCTGCTGACCCAGCTCGATCCGCGTCGCTTCATCTGGCTCGGCGACGAGCTGGTCGTAGAGCGTCTGCAGCTCGCGCAGCTGGCCTTCCGGCTCCTCACCGGACTCGCCATCCGAGGCGTACCAAATCCCGAAGAGGGTAGCCCAGTACGAGTATGCCGAGGTCGGCACGTACCAGTTCGGGTAGACATCCCAGAAGAGGCCATGGGCCGAGTAGCCGGCGATATCGTGGTCGTTCGCCTCGACCCGCTCGAACCAGAGGGTGAGGTCGACGACGTCGATATTCATCCGGATACCGACGGCTTCCCAGTACGCCTTCACCAGCTCGTAGGCGTCGATCGGGTTGAGCCCCGGGTTGTACTCGAAGGTCAGGATGGTCAGCACAAGCTGCTCGCCGTCCGGGCGCAGGCGGAACCCATCGCCATCGCGCTCGGTGAGGCCGATGCCATCGAGCAGCTCGTTGGCCGTGTCGACGTCGTACTCGGTGAAGCGGTAGCCATAGCCGTCCACGTAGTAGGGGTCACCCTCCATGCCGCAGGGATGCTGTACGCCACCCAGGCCGAAGAAGAGGATCTCGTTCATCTCTTCGCGGTTGATGGCATGGGAGAGGGCTGCGCGGAAATCGACATTCTGCACGAGCTCGCGGACCGCCGGGTCCTTGTGGCTCTGGTTGAAGTGCATCGAGGTCCATGGCTGGTCGAGCGGCCACTGGAGGATGCGGAAGTTCCCGGTCTCCTGGGCTTCGGTGAGGACGGGCATGTCCTGGAACCCGAGCGTCTTGTACTGGAAGTCGATCTCACCGTTGGCGGCGCGCAAGGCAATCGCGGTTTGCTCCAGCACGTCGAAGGACGCGGTGTCGACATAGGGGAGCTGGTTGCCCTCGGTATCGACCTTCCAGTAGTAGGGGTTGCGCTCCAGCGTCGCCCGGGTGGTGCTTCCGCTGATGGTCTGGGTCAGTTTCCAGGCGCCGAGCGTGGGGCGTTCGATGTTGTTCCACCCGGAGTTGCGGTTGCCCCAATACTCCATCCAGTCCGTGAAATCGGCTTCGGCGGCCAACTGATCCACGGCTTCCTGGCCGGCGTAGTCGGGGTGGAACTGCGTCATATAGTGCTTCGGCACCAGAAGACCCCAGCCCTGGAAGGCGAGGAAGCGTGGGAAAAGGCCGTTCGGCTGCGCGAAGGTGAACGAAACGGTGTAGTCGTCGATCTTCTCGACATCCACCGGCTGTCCGGCGATGGAGAGATAGGTCGGCATGATCGGATTGATCTCGGTGTTCTTGTAGACGTCGTCGACCGCGAACATGATGTCGTCGGCGGTGAAGGGCTCGCCATCGGACCATCGGACGCCTTCCCGAAGGTGGAAGGTGTAGACCGTCGCGTCTTCATTCACGTCCCAGGATTCGGCGAGCGCCGGGATGGGCTCCAGCTCCGAGCTGAGGCTCCATTCAACGAGTGAGGCCCGGGTCATGAGCAGGTAGTCGTTGTTGAGCTCCGATTCGACCTGGGCGCGGCGAATGGTTCCGCCGTACTGGCCGATCTGGTCGATGGGTTCCACGACGAGTGGGTTCCTGGGCAGGCGTTCTTCAAGTGGCGGGAGCTCTCCGGCCGCGACCATTTCGGCCAGGGCCGGTGCTTCCCCACTCGGCGTCACGGACGGGGTCTGCGCGAGGACCGGCATGCGCCCGAGCGCGGCCGCGGCTGCGCCAATCGAGGTGGCCTGCAGCAAACGGCGGCGAGAAACCGCTGTACGATCGTCCTTCTCATGGATAGCCATAGTTACTTCCCCCTTGCGTGCAATATGGCCCACGGTGAGTCCCGCGCCCAGGCAGGTCGCCAGGCGGCGCGGGTTTGTTCGGCTTTTGAACCAATATCGCGATTATAGGAGGGGATGGAGTCCTGTCAACCCTGGCCCGACCGATGCCGGCTCATCGACCCCGGAGGCAGCGGGATATCGATGGCTCGTGGCAACGGCATGCGTGATCCGGCGTTGCCCTCCGGCAGGGCGGGGAGCGCGCGCTCCCCGCCCGGGGTGGCGCTAGACGTCCGTGAACGAAACCTGCTCGAACCAGGTGATGTTCTCGTGTCGGGCACGGTTGGAGTGCACCCCGACGTCCAGCACGTTGACCAGCGAATTGTTTTTCACGGTCGGCTGGAATGGTGCGGTGACCGTGCCGATCATGAAGACGTTTTCGTCATGGATCTGAAGGATTTGCTGGCCAAGCTCAAGCCGTTTTTCCGCGTTCGGCTCCGCGACGAGCTGGATGTAGAGGTCCTGGAGCTCCTTGATATGCTCCGGCGGCTCCTCTCCGCCCTCTCCTCCGGAGGCGTAGTTGATTCCGAACAGTGGACCCCAGTAGGTGAATTGCGACGTCGGCACGTACCAGAGCGGATCCACATCCCAGAGCAGACCGGCGACGGTGTAGCCGGCGATGTCGACCTCGTTGGCGGGGAGCCGCTCGTACCAGAGGGTGCGGTCGATCACATCGACGTTGGCGTTGATGCCCACCTCGGCCCAGTACTGGACGACCAGCTCGTAGGCATCCGACGCGGTCACACCGGTTTCGTAGACAAAGGTGAGGATCGTCATCTCAAGCGGTTGGCCGTCCGGGCGCAGGCGGAAGCCGTCGCCGTCGCGTTCCGTCAGCCCGGCCGCGTCGAGCCGGGCGTTCGCTTCATCCACATCATATTCGGTGAAGCGGTAGCCGTACCCCTCGACGTAATAGGGATCCTCCGGGATCGCGCAGGGATGCTGCGTGCCACCAAGGCCCAGGAAGAGAATCTCGTTCATCTCTTCGCGGTTGATGGCATGGGAGAGACCGGCGCGGAAGTCGATATTCTGCATCAGCTCCCGCATGCCGGGATCCTGATGGCTCTGGTTCATGTACAACGCGATCCATGGCGCATCGAGGCCCCACTGGAGCACGGTGTAGTTGCCCGCTTCCTGGCCATCGGTGAGGACGGGCATATCCTGGAAGCCGAGATACATGTACTGGAGATCGAGTTCCCCGTTCGCCGCACGGAGCGTGAGGGCCGTCTTGTCCATGACGTCGAAGACGATCTCGTCCACATAGGGCAGCTGGTTCCCCTCGGTGTCCACCTTCCAGTAATAGGGGTTCCGCTCGGCCGTCGCGCGGGTCGAACTACCCTCCACCGCCGATGTCAGGTGCCACGCGCCCACGTGGGGACGCTCGGGATTTGACCATGCGCTGTTCTTCACGCCGAAATGCTCGATCCAGTTCTCGAACCCCGCGTCGGTCGCCAGCTTGTCGACGGCCTCCTGCCCGGCGAATTCCGGATGGAACTGCTCAAGGTAATGCTTCGGCGCGTTGAGCGCATCGCCCTGGAATGCGAGGAAACGCGGAAAGAGGCCGTTCGGCTGGGCGAACACGAACGAGACGGTGTGATCATCAATCTTCGTCACCGTCGCGGCTTCACCACCGATAGAGATGAACGTGGGCGGAGCGGGCGTGATATCGGTGTTCATCGCAATCGAATCGACATAGAACACGATGTCGTCAGCGGTGTAGGGTGCGCCGTCCGACCACTTCAGGCCTTCGCGCAGGTGGAAGATGTATTCCGTCGCGTCCTCATTGACATCCCATGATTCCGCCAATCCGGGGACCAGTTTGAACTCGAGATCGGGGCTCCACTCTACGAGCGTGGCCCGGGTGAGGTAGCCGTAACTGGAGGCATCCTCGGCGGCCGTCAGCGCGCGTCGGAAGGTGCCGCCGTACTGGCCGATCTGCTCCAGCGGCTCGACGACACTGGGGTTCGAGGGCAGGCGCTCTGCGAGTGGCGGAAGCTCGCCGGCCTCAACCCTCGCGGCCAGCATGGGTGCTTCGCCGGAGGGTTCGACGACCGGGGTCTGGGCGAGCGCAGGCATGCGTCCGAGGGCCGCTGCCATGGCGCCGATGGACGTTGCTTGCAGCAGTGTTCGCCTGGAAAGCTCGGGGGTCGTGTGTTCCTTATGGGTCGCCATACGTTCCTGACTCCTCATGGTTAGGAGGTTGCTGGTGGCCATCAGTCTTTCCGGTCAAGCATGCGATCCTTGTTTTCTCGCCAGACCTCGCTTCCCATATCGGATGCGGGTTTGCCATTGGCCAACCCGCATCCGCACGATACGATTGTCCTCGTGTCGCTCA
>CAZVAA010000208.1:0-5046 GCA_964624125.1 uncultured Sphaerobacteraceae bacterium
GCAAGCTGCCGTTGAAGGTGATCGAGATCAATCGCCACCGGAACCGGCTGATCCTCTCCGAGCGGCAGGCCGTCCAGGAACGCCGCGACGAGATGAAGGAGCAGCTGATCCAGGAGCTGAACGAGGGCGAGGTCCGCAAGGGTCGTGTCTCCTCGATCTGCGACTTCGGCGCCTTCGTCGACATCGGGGGCGCGGACGGACTGGTTCACCTCTCCGAGCTCAGCTGGAGCCGTGTCCGCCACCCAAGCGAAGTCCTCAAGGTCGGCGAGGAAGTCGATGTCTACGTGCTGGGCATCAACGCCGCCGAGAAAAAGATTGCGCTCTCGATCAAGCGCACACAGCCGGAGCCGTGGAGCCGGGTGGCCGAATCCTACGAGGTTGGCCAGCTGGTGAAGGGCACGGTGACGCAGCTCGCCAACTTCGGCGCCTTCGCGCGGATCGAGGATGGCATCGAGGGCCTGATCCACGTATCCGAGCTGGCTGACGAGCGCATCCAGCATCCGAAGCAGGTCGTGCAGGAAGGCCAGGAGCTGCTGCTCCGCATCATCCGCATCGACCCGCAGCGCCGCCGGATGGGCCTGAGCCTCCGCCGCGCGCTGGATACGCCGGATGCCGAGCTGCAGGCGGTCTTCGGGGAAGAGATCCTCGAGGAGCGCGACGAGCTCGCCCGCAAGGTTCGCGCGTCGCTTGACGCCGAGGGCCTGACGGGGACCGCTCCGGAAGCCGCCCCGGCGTCGCCTGAAGAGGCCGCGGTCGAGGCCGCCCCGGTTGATCCGGAAGTGGCCGCGCAGGCCGCTGGCGAAGCCCAGGTTGCCGCGTTCGAGGAGCGCCGACAGCGCGCCGAGCAGGCTGCCCAGCAGCGCCAGCAGCGTCAGCGCCAGCGTCAGCAGGACCAGCGCGGACAGGGCCAGCGCCGCAACGTCGAGGACGAGGGTATGTCCGCGATGGCGATGGCGTTCGCGATGGCCGGTGCCGATGCGGAGCTGATCGAGGAGATCGACGAGACCAAGCCCGAAGAGGTCGAGGCCGCCGTCGAGCAGGCCAAGGCCGAGGAAACTGAGCCGCAGGTCGGCGAGGTGACCGAGAAGGACGCCGTGCAGGATACCGTCGACGAAGAGAAGTCGGACCTGTAGTCAGGCACCTCTTCCTGGCCGGGAACTCTCGGCCACAAAATTGCATAGAATAGAGAATACCGGCAGGGGCACCAATTCCCTGCCGGTATTCGGCACCTATTGAGGCTTGCGAGGATTGGCTACAATCAACGTGAGCCCTTGTCACATTCAGGGCACCGGCGCCACGCCGCACGGCTGGAACCGGGTGATCGAAGTTGTGACAAGAGCACGTTCGGGGTATAGCATTGGAAACACAGGAGCATTCTCGGACGTTGGAATAGACACAGCCATCGGGCAATGGTCTTGAGTTATGGAAGTCACGCAGTTAACACAGCGGGCGCGGTGACCGGTTCACCGGCGTTCGCGCAGACGGGAGAGCCACGATGGCGGAGAAGTTCGACAAATTCACCGATCGAGCTCGCAAGGTCCTCACGCTCGCCCAGGAAGAAGCGCAGAGGTTCAACCACAACTACATCGGGACCGAACACTTGCTTCTCGGGTTGGTGCGTGAAGGCGACGGCGTCGCCGCAAAGGTCCTTGCGAATATGGGCGTCCAGTTGCCCAAGGTTCGCTCGGCGGTTGAATTCATCATTGGACGCGGGGAAACGATGGTTATGGCCGACATTGGCCTGACCCCGCGAGCGAAGAAGGTTATCGAGCTCGCCGTGGATGAAGCGCGGCGGCTCAATCATCACTACATCGGTACCGAGCACCTGTTGCTCGGGCTGGTTCGCGAGGGCGAGGGCATCGCCGCTGGCGTGCTGGAGAGCCTTGGTGTGAATCTCGAGAAGGTTCGCACCCAGGTGATGCAGGTGGTCAGCCAGGGCGGCGCGCAGCCTGCCGCGTCCGGTCCTGCCGGCAAGGGCCAGGCCCAGACGAAGACCCCGTATCTCGATTCACTCGGGTTCGATCTCACCGAGGCCGCCCGGACCGACAAGCTCGGTCCGCTTGTTGGCCGGAGCACCGAGATCGACCGCGTCATGCAGATCCTCTCCCGCCGCACCAAGAACAACCCGGCCCTGATCGGCGAGCCGGGCGTCGGCAAGACGGCGATCGTCGAGGGCCTGGCGCAGCGGATCGTCTCTGGTGATGTCCCGGAGCAGCTCCAGAACAAGCGCCTGGTGTCGCTGGACATCGGGGCGCTGGTCGCCGGTACCAAGTACCGCGGTGAGTTCGAGGAGCGGTTGAAGAAGATCGTCAACGAGGTCAAGGAGACCAAGAGCATCCTCTTCATCGACGAGTTGCACACGCTCGTCGGCGCGGGAGCGGCGGAAGGCGCGGTCGATGCCGCGAATATCCTGAAGCCGGCGCTGGCCCGCGGCGAGCTGCAGACGATCGGCGCGACGACGCTCGACGAATACCGCAAGCACATCGAGCGGGATGCCGCACTTGAGCGGCGGTTCCAGCCGGTGCAGGTCTCTGAGCCGTCGATCGAGGAAACAGTCGGCATCCTCAACGGCGTGCGAGCGCTCTATGAGGAACACCACAAGCTGAAGATCTCCGATGAAGCCCTGCAGGGCGCGGCGAATCTGGCAGCGCGGTACGTCACTGACCGGTTCATGCCGGACAAGGCGATCGACCTGATCGATGAGGCGGCGTCCCGCGTGCGGATGCAGCGCTCGGTTGCCCCGCCGAGCCTCAAGGAGGCGAAGGCCGGGCTGGCCTCGCTGCAGAACGAGCTCGAGGCCGCGGTGAATGGCCGTGAGTTCGAGATGGCTGCCGAGCTGCGGGATCGCGAGCGCAAGCTGCGCGACCGCATCGAGCAGATGGAGAATGACCGGCGCGAGTCGCAGGACGCCGAGGAGGTGTACGTCACCGAAGAGGACGTCGCCGAGGTGGTGTCCATGTGGACCGGTATTCCGCTGGTGCGCATCGCCGGCGAGGAATCCGAGCGCCTGCTGAAGATGGAAGAAGTGCTGCACGAGAAGATCGTGGGGCAGGGCGAGGCGATCACGACCATCGCGAAGGCGGTCCGCCGTGCTCGCGCGGGCATCAAGGATCCGCGCCGGCCGATCGGCTCGTTCATCTTCCTCGGCCCCACCGGTGTCGGCAAGAGCTATCTTGCCCGGGCGCTGGCGGAGTTCATCTTCGGGTCCGAGGATCACCTGATCAAGATCGACATGTCGGAGTTCATGGAGCGCCATGCTGTGGCTCGCCTCGTCGGCGCGCCTCCAGGCTATGTCGGCTATGAAGAGGGCGGTCAGCTGACCGAGGCCGTGCGACGCAAGTCGTACTCGGTCATCCTCCTCGACGAGATCGAGAAGGCGCACCCGGAAGCGTTCAACATGCTCCTCCAGATCATGGAGGATGGCTCGTTGGCAGATGCCAAGGGCCGACGCGTGGACTTCCGGAACACGATCATCATCATGACGTCGAACATCGGTGCCGAGGAGATCTCGCGCGATATGACGATGGGCTTCGTCTCCCGAGCGGATGAGGAGACCGAGAAGTCTCGCCAGCACGACCTGATGACCGACAAGGTCATGCAGCGGCTGAAGCAGACGTTCCGGCCCGAATTCCTCAACCGGCTCGATGCGACGATTGTCTTCCACTCGCTGACCAAGGAAGAGATCCGGGCGATTGTGGACCTTGAGATGGACCGCGTCCGCGACCAGGTCAAGGAGCAGGACATCACGCTCGAGGTCACCGACGATGCGAAGGACCTGATCGGGGCCGAAGGCTACGATCACACCTATGGCGCGCGACCGTTGCGCCGGGTGATCCAGAACCGGATCGAGGATCCGCTAGCGGAGGGCCTGCTCGACCAGCGGTTCTCCCACGGCGCGACCCTGAAGATCGATGCTGACGGCGACGAGATCACGCTCGAGCCGATGGAATCGAACGAACTGGTTCCGGTTTAGGAACGATCGGCAAAACGAACGTGAAGCGATGCGGCGCGATGGAGCAACTCCGTCGCGCCGTTCGTGTCGAATGGGCCTTCGCCGGGCGGCGACTGGTCCAGAGGACATGCCATGGCGAAGAAGAGAACAACCTGGATCTGCCAGCAATGCGGCACGTCCAGTCCGGCCTACCTTGGGCGCTGTCCGGGATGTGGCGAATGGAACACGATGGTCGAGACCATCGAGGAGCGGCGGCCAAGCGCATCCTCGGTACGGCGCCGGGTGAGCGGGCAGTCGACGCTGCGACCGTTGTCGCAGATCCAGCAGGAAGGACATTCCCGGATCGATGCCGGGATCACTGAATTGAACCGGGTGCTTGGTGGCGGGCTTGTCCCGGGATCCCTGGTACTGGTCGGCGGAGATCCCGGTATCGGCAAGTCGACACTCATCCTGCAGGCAGCGGGTGAGATTGCAAGAGGCAACGGCCCTGTCGTCTACGTCTCGGCGGAGGAATCCGCGCAGCAGATCCGACTGCGCGCCGACCGACTCGGCGTGCAAACCGATGAGGTACTTGTCCTCTCGGAGACGAATCTCGAGGAGATCCTGGCAACGGCCGAGGAGGCCGATCCCGGCATGGTGGTCATCGACTCGATCCAGACCGTCATGCTGGACGAGATCACCTCAGCCGCCGGCAGCGTCTCGCAGGTTCGCGAGTGCACGAGCCGGGTGATGCAGTGGGCGAAGCCGAGAAACATTCCGGTCTTCGTTATCGGCCACGTCACCAAAGAGGGCACCATCGCCGGTCCGCGCGTGCTCGAGCACATGGTCGACGCGGTGCTCTACCTCGAAGGCGAGCGTTTCCACCAGTACCGTATCCTGCGTGCGGTAAAGAACCGGTTCGGGTCGACTGATGAGGTCGGCGTGTTTGAGATGATCGGGGACGGGCTTCGTGAGGTGCGCAATCCCTCCGAGGCGTTTCTCGAGGAGCGATCGTCGCAGGCTCCGGGTTCCACCGTGGCGGTGACGATGGAGGGCTCTCGCCCGATCCTCGTCGAAGTCCAGGCGCTGGCGACATCGAGCAGCTTTTCGATGCC
>CAZVAA010000209.1:0-5042 GCA_964624125.1 uncultured Sphaerobacteraceae bacterium
TCGGCAGCCGCCCGCGCAACGGCGAGCGAGACACCAAGCATCGCGTTTGCGCCGATTCGCGACTTGTTCTCCGTGCCATCGACCTCGCGCATCAGCTGGTCGATACCGACCTGGTCATAGGGGTCAAGCCCGACGATGACCTCGGCCAGTTCCTCGTTGACGTTCGCGACGGCCTGCAGTTCGCCCTTACCGAGATATCGGTCCTTGTCGCCATCCCGCAGTTCGACCGCCTCGTGGGCACCCGTCGACGCTCCGGACGGCACAGCGGCACGACCCATCGCGCCACTGTCGAGGTAGACCTCGACTTCCAGCGAAGGATTCCCCCGCGAGTCAAGGATCTCGCGCCCGTAAATCCCCTCGATCACACTCTCCATGCTTCCCTCCAGCAAGGCATTGCCATTCTTCCTGTCATTCCAGCATCCAGTATACGAGCGTTCGGTCCGTGACAGCCCACCGTTTGCTACAATCTTCACAAGTAAAGAGACTTTTGGCGACGACGGAGACAGCGCATCGCGGTTCACCGCGCAGAGAGGTTGGCCTTGGCTGCGAGCCAACCCGGATTCCCGGATGCGATTCCCTCCCGAGCTGCGTGGTGAATGGTACGCCTGGTAGTCACGCGGGTTGCTCTCCCCTATCGGAGCAACGAGCGCGACCGGTCTTCCCGGTCGAAGCAGGGTGGTACCGCGTGGATGCCCCTCGTCCCTGCCGGGGGGCTTTGTTGTGTCCGCGCACCTGCGCGCGATCACGATATCCGAGGTTATTGCCACCGATGCCGAACGAATCCCATGGTCTGTCAGGCCAGATCGACTCCCTGCGCGATGAAGCGCTCGGGAAGCTCGAGCAGCTCTCGACAGCCGCAGATGCTACCGAGTGGGAAAAGGAATACCTGGGAAGCAAGGGCGCAGTCACCGCGCTTTTGCGAGGTCTTGGCAAGCTGCCGGCCGAAGAGCGGCCAACGGCGGGACGCGCGACCCAGGCGCTTCGCAATGAGCTGACTGAGGCGTTCGCGCCCGTCAAGGAGCGACTGGACGCGGAGGCGCTCCGGCAGAAGCTGACCGAAGACACCATCGACGTTACGCTCCCCGGCCGGCAACCGGTCGTAGGCGCGGCACATCCGGTGTCCAAGATGATCGATGAGGTCGTCGAGATTTTCGCCCACCTCGGATTCCAGGCAGTGTTTGGCCCGGAAGTGGAGACGGGGAGATACAACTTCGACCTGCTGAACATCCCGGCCGATCACCCTGCCCGTGACGTCTGGGACACGATCCATGTCGAGGCGCCGAACGAAGAGATTGTGCTCCGCACACACACCTCGCCGATGCAGGCGCGGACGATGGAGCGCATCGATCCACCGGTCCGGGTCATCGTACCGGGCCGAACGTTCCGGTTCGAGGACCAGGACGCCTCGCATGAATGGATGTTCACCCAACTCGAGGGGCTTGCCGTCGATCGACACATCCGCATGTCGGACCTGAAGGGCACGCTGCAGGAGATGGCGCGTCAACTCTTCGGCCCGAAGCGCAAGGTCCGGTTCCGCTGCGATTTCTTCCCGTTTGTGGAGCCGGGGGTCGATTTCTCTGTCGACTGTGCCGTCTGCGACGGCAAGGGATGCCGTGTCTGCAAGCAGACCGGCTGGCTGGAGATGGGAGGCGCCGGCATGGTTCACCCGAATGTCCTGCGTGGCGTCGGCTATGACCCGGATAAGTACACCGGATTCGCCTTCGGCCTCGGCATCGAACGCCTGGTGATGATGAAGTACGGCGTCGATGATCTTCGCGCCTTCGCCGGCAACGACACCCGCTTCCTGCGTCGCTTCGCGACCACCAACCTGTAGCGCAAAGGACCACGACATCCATGAACGTTCCCTATCGTTGGCTCCAGGACCTGGTGCCGGTCGAGCTCGCACCGGAAGACCTTGCGGCGAGGCTGACCCTGGCCGGCCTGGAAGCCGAGCAAATCGAGCACATCGGCGCGGAATGGGACAAGGTCTTCGTCGGTGAAGTGAAAGACGTCTCGCCGCATCCGGACGCCGACCGCCTCGTTCTCGCGGACGTCGATGCCGGCGAGCATCGCCTCACCGTCGTCACGGGCGCACCGAACATCGCCAGGGGCCAAAAGGTCGCGCTGGCGATCGCCGGCGCCCGGCTGATCGACGCCTATGCCGATGAACTCAAATACAAGACGCTCAAACCGGGTAGCATCAGGGGCGTTCGCTCCGAGGGCATGGTCTGCTCCGAAAAGGAGCTCGGGATGTCCGACGAGCACGAGGGCATCCTCGTCCTCGACGACGACGCTCCGGTGGGCGCGCCGCTCCGGGACTACCTCGGCGACACGGTGATCGAGTTCGAGATCACCCCGAACCTTGTCCATGCGTTCTCCATGGTCGGGATCGCACGGGAGACCGGTGCGGTCATCGACGCGCCGTATACCGAGCCGCCGCTCGCAGACCTCTCTGATATCAAGTCGGACACGGGACTTGTGCAAATCGACGCGCCGGACCTTTGCCCACGGTACTGCGCGATCATCATCGACAACGTCAAGGTCGAGCCCTCGCCTTCGTGGCTGGCACGACGCCTGACCGCGGCGGGCGTGCGACCGGTCAATAATCTGGTCGACGTCACGAACTACGTGATGCTCGAAATGGGCCAGCCATTGCATGCCTTCGACCTGCGGAATGTAGCCGGTGAGCGGATCATCGTGCGCCGCGCGCACGACGGCGAGACGATCGAGACGCTGGACCACACCAAGCGCACGCTGACCTCGAACGACCTGCTGATCACCGATGCCGAGAAGGCCGTCGCGGTCGCCGGTGTCATGGGCGGTGTCAACAGCGAGGTCGTGGACGACACCACGACGATCCTGCTGGAATCCGCGAACTTCAATATGGTTTCGGTGCGCCATACCGCCCGCAACCTGAAGCTGCGGACCGACGCATCCGCTCGCTTCGAGCGAGGCCTCGATCCCGAACTCGTCTGGCAGGCGAACCTGCGGGCCGCGCACCTCGTGCTGGAGCTCTGCCCGGATGCGAAGATCCGCACCTGGGAGGACGAGTACCCGAACCCGGTCAAGGAACGCGAGATCTCCCTGCCGTTCGACCGCATCGAGTACGTCCTGGGCATGGCATTCCCGAAAGACACGGTCCTCGATGTCCTCAACCGACTCGGGTTCCGTCCGGCAATCGACGGGGAAACGCTCACCGTGCAGGTGCCAACCTGGCGCTCGGACGTCACGATTCCCGAGGATGTGATCGAGGAAGCGGCACGCATCATCGGCTATGACGCGCTTCCGGCGACGCTGATCGAAGGCGAGACGCCGCGGATCGAGCGCGACCCGATGTTTCACCTCGAGCGGCAGGTCCGTGAAACGCTGGTTGCCGCTGGCGCCTACGAGGGCCGGGCATACGTCGCGGTCTCCGAGGACACGGTAGAGCGTTGGTCCTCGCCGGCGTCCGGCGGGATGGCGCATGTGGTCGAGAAAGACCGCATCGTCCGACTTCGAAACCCGCTCAACGCCGAACAGCCAGTCCTTCGGACGAGCATCGTGCCGGCGCTGGTTGACGCCGTGATCCAGAACCTGAAGCATGACCGGACGGTCCGGTTGTTCGAAAGTGGCCACGTCTATCTCGGCACCGAGCCGGACCAGCTTCCTGATGAGCCGACGCTCCTTGGCCTCGCGTGGTCTGGCTACCGGGAACCGTTCGACCGGTTCAATGTCCGGCCGACCGAGGCTGATTACATCGACTTTTTCGACGTCAAGGGCGCGGTCTCGCTGGTGCTGGATAACACCGGGTTCAGCGATGTGTCCTGGGAACCGGGATCACATACAGCCCTGCATCCGGGCCGCACTGCCCGGGTCTCGGTGAAGGGCGAACAGGTCGGAATTGTTGGCGAGGTCCGTCCGGATCTCGCCAACGAACTGGGCCTGGAGGACGGCCGGATCGTCGTCGCGGAGCTCGACCTGAGCCGACTCCTGGCAATCCGGGAGCAGATGCCGCGACCGGTGATCACGGTGGACCGGTACTTGCCGGTGGAACAAGACTTCGCGGTCATCGTGGACAAGGACGTCGCGTCTTCCGACGTTGAGGAGGCCTTGCGACGGAATGCGGGCCCGTTGCTGACGAGCATCACGCTCTTCGACATCTTCGAAGGTGAGCAGATTGGCGAGGACAAGAAGAGCCTTGCGTACCGCCTTCGGTTCACCGCGCCGGACCGCGCGTTGACCGACGCCGACCTCGACAAGGTCCGCAAGAAGATCGAGCGTGGGTTGAGCAAGATGGTGGGCGGCGCGCTCCGCACCTAGGGGAACGACATGGTCGAACCATTCAAGATCACTCGCCTGACTGGCGGTGAGGCGCTGGAGCGCCTCACGCGCCGGGGCGCGCAACCCGAGCCGGTCCTTCCGGAACACATCCAGCGGGCAAATACGGAGATCTTCGGCCGTCCGATGACCGCACATGAGGTTGTCGACAAGATCGTCATTGACGTCGAGCAAGAGGGCGATGAGGCCGTTCGACGCTACACCGAGCTATTCGACAAGCGGTCGCTGGACCAGCTTGAGGTTCCCCGCGCGCAATGGGAACGGGCACTGGCCGCAATCGACCCGGGCTTGCGCGAGGCGCTGGAGCTCTCCGCGTCACGTATCCGCAACTTTCACGAGCGGCAGGTGCGTCAATCCTGGATCGACACGGAAGAACTTGGGATCTACGGCCAGTTGATCCGTCCACTGGAGCGCGTCGGCATCTACACACCAGGTGGATCGGCCGCGCTCCCCTCCTCGCTTTTGATGACCGCGATCCCGGCCCGCGTCGCGGGCGTGGAGGAGGTCGTGATCGCCGCCCCGCCCCGTGGCGAGGATGGCATCGCCGATGTCATCCTCGCCGCCGCGGCGATCGCGAATGTCGACCGTGTCTTCGCCATTGGCGGAGCCCAGGCGATCGGCGCGCTCGCCTTCGGTACCGAATCCGTTCCCCGGGTGGACAAGATTTGCGGACCCGGAAACATCTTCGTCGCGCTGGCGAAACAGCGAGTGTCCGGCGTCGTCTC
>CAZVAA010000210.1:0-5022 GCA_964624125.1 uncultured Sphaerobacteraceae bacterium
CGGGTCAGCAATCCGCACACCTGCTGCCCGTCCATCACCGGCAGGCTGCTCACGGAGGCCTCGTCCATCAGCTGCATGGCGGTGATGAGGTCCGTGTCGGGGGAGACGACGTTGAGGCGGCTCCACGGCGTCATGATCTCGCTGACATCGGCCCAGTCCCAACGCTCCTGTGGCACATGCACGAGATCTCGCAGGGTCACGACCCCGCGTGGCACGTCATCTTCCACGACGAGGAAGTAGCCGTGCCCGGTCCGCAGGACATGCTCGTCGACGAACTGGCGAACCTTCAGCCGGCTCGAGACCTGGGGCTCGCGCGGTCCCATCGCTTGCCGGACCGTGGCGCCGCGCAGCGCCTGTTCGACCCGGGACCCAGTGGCCTCGGAGACGGCGGCGTTCTGGAGAAACCATCCGATCAGGATGAACCAGATGCCGTTGGCGAAGTTCCCGCTAAAGGCGATAAAGGCACCGAGCCCCATCAGGCCGAATGCCAGGACCTGGCCGCTGATCAGGGAGACGCGCGTGGCGCGGCGCTCGTTTCCGGTGAATTGCCAGACCAGCGCACGGAGGATACGCCCGCCGTCGAGCGGGAAGCCGGGGACGAGGTTGAACACCAGCAGGATCAGGTTGAGCCGCGCGAGCCAGCCGGTGGGCGCGGAGATGTAGGTGAAGTCCTGCGTCACATACGAGATCGCCCCGAACACCAGCGTCAGCGCGAGGCTGACGGCCGGTCCCCCGGCGGCGATCCGGAGCTCGGCGCCGGCATTCGTCGCGCGGCCACCAAGGCGTGCGACGCCACCGAAGATGAAGAGCGTGATGTCCTCAACCGGTAGCTTGTTCCGCAACGCGACCCACGCGTGCCCGAGCTCATGCAGGAGGATGGAGCCATAGAACAGGCTGGCGGTGACGAGGGCCATGACCCAGTAGGTCGGCGGACGCAGGTTGGGGTCGGTTTCGGGGAAGTAGGCGACCGCCAGCGATATCGTCAACAACGCAAACACGAAGGACATCGACCAGTGGATGCCGATCGGAATGCCCCAGACGGTCGTCAGGTGCCAGTTTGCCGTCAGGCCGCCCCGGTCCTGCTGTCCCTGTGGTTGCTGCTGGTGGCCGCTATCCATGGTGAATCCCTGTATGGCTGGTATGCTGAATCCCGTTGACGTGCAGTATAGAAGGGTTTTGGATCATGAGCCTGACATCGGCAATCGCGAAACTGGAACGGGGCGCAATGCGCAAGTTCCCGCCAGCTGCCGTGTTGCTGCTCAACGGGTTCGTGCATGCACGGTTCGGGGAGCCGGAGCTATTCGAGTTAAAGCGGTTGGTGCGGCCCGGCACGGTTGCGGTCGATGTCGGCGCCCACTTTGGGGTGTACAGCCTCGCGTTGGCGCGGCGGGTCGGGAAGCGCGGCCGGATTATCAGCGTCGAGCCGATCACCGAGGATGCGCGCATGCTGGAGCGCGCCGCGCGGACGTTGCGGTTGCCGATCTCCGTGGTCGAGGCCGCACTGTCCGACACGGAGGGCGAGGCGACCCTGCGCGTGCCGTTGCTTGGCGGCGCCCAGAAGACGGCCCTGTCGACGCTGGAGCGCGAAGCACAGGCAGACGGCGCAACCGGCGTCGAGGAGCGCACGGTCCCCCTCAGGACCCTGGACCGGGTGCTGGAGGATATCGACCTGCCGGTGAGCTTCATCAAGATCGACGTCGAGGGGCACGAATTGTCGGTGCTGGAGGGAGCAAAGGCAACGCTGGCGCAGCATCGGCCGAACCTCATGGTGGAGATCAATGACGATCTCGCCGGACGTCCGATCAACGAGGTGTTCGCACGCATCGAGTCGATGGGCTATCGGGGGGAGTTCCTCGAGAAGGGCCAGTATTGGCGACCGCTTGCGGCATTCGATGTCGAGGAGCACCAGCGGAATGCCTCGGGGAATGTGCTCTCTAAGGCATACGTGAACAACTTCGTGTTCTTGCCCGAGGGATAGCCTGGCCGGGAGCATCTGCGTCCTGGGAGGCAGGAAAAAGCCCCGGTGCATATCGCACCGGGGCTTTTCGTCTCTCTTGCTTGCTGCCACTGCTACGGGAGCGTGGATGCCACCATCGACACGCTGTCCGCCCAGTTGTTGGCGAACTCGACGATCCGGCTGGAGAAGACGCCGAGCAGGATGGTGCCGACCACCATGATCCCGATTCCGGCGTTGAGCATCGGCGTCGAGAACTGCTTCGGCGATTCGGCCCCGCCCTGGAAGTACATGACCGCGACCACCCGCAGGTAGAAGAACGCGGAGACGGCCGACATCAGCACGATCGCCAGCGCCAGCCACAGGAGCTCGGCGTCGATCAGCGCGACAATCACGTAGTACTTCGCGTAGAACCCGATTGTCGGCGGGATCCCCATCAACGAGACGAGGAACACGGTCATCGCCACCGCCGGGAACGGATGCGAGGCGCCGAGGCCACTGAAGTCGTCGAGCGTCGTGCCACGGCCGCGATGCTGGATCCACGAGACGATCGCGAACGCGCCAATGTTCATGAACGTGTACGCCAGCAGGTAGTACAGCACGCTGGAGACGCCCAGCTCCGATTCGCTTCCATCGCTGAAGCCTTCCGTGACCCGGAACGCCGCGAACCCGGCCAGCATGTACCCGGTGTGGGCGATCGAGGAGTAGGCGAGCATGCGCTTCACGTCGCGCTGGGCGACGGCGACGATGTTGCCGAAGACCATCGTGATCAACGCGAGCACCGCCAGCAGCGTGGTCCAGTCATCGCTCAGCGGCGCGAGTCCGACGATCACGAGGCGGACAATGGCGGCGAAGCCGGCGGCCTTCGGGATGACCGACATGTATCCGGTGACCGGGGTCGGCGCACCGTCATAGGCGTCCGGCGTCCAGAAGTGGAACGGAACCGCGGCGATCTTGAAGCCGAGCCCGACGATCACGAGCAGGAGGCCGAGCAGCAGGCCGGCGTCCAGGTCATCCTGCCCGGAGACGATGCCGCCGAGCGTGGCTGCGATCGTGTCGATGTTAGTGCTGCCGGTCGAGCCATAGATCCAGGCCATGCCGTAGAGCAGGATGGAGCTGGCGAAGAGTCCCAGCAGGAAGTACTTGAGCGCGCCTTCGAGCGCGGTTACGCGCCGCTTGGCGAAGGCGGTCAGGATGTAGGTTGCGAGGGAGCTGAGCTCGATGCCGACGTAGAGCATGACCATGTCGCCGGCGGATGCGGTGAGGATCGCGCCGAGCACCGCGAAGCTGAGCAACACGTAGAACTCGCCGATCGGCATCCGGCCTTCGAGATGCTCAACGTAGCTCGCCGAGGTGAGCACGGTCAGGATGGCAGCAATCAGGATGACGAAGGAGAGGAAGACGGTCAGGCCATCGCCCTGGAAGAGGCCATGGAATGTCTCGCCATCCTTGCCGGACTGGTCGATGAGCGCCACGAGGGCCGCGCCATAACCGAGCAGGGACACCACGGTGAGCACCGTGTATTGCCGCGCCTTCGGAAGGAAGGCGTCCAGCAACGTCACGACGATCGACGTGATGAAGACGATGAATTGGGGAAGAATCAGTCCCCAATCGGGTACTTCGAGATTCAATGGCATGGAGACGACTCCGTACTCCCTGTTCGATCAGGCCTACCGGTCAGCGCTGGCGTTTCCCTCACCAACCATAACGAACCACTCATACCACGCGGCAGCCATGTCCTGCCGCCGCATGGGCACATTCACTAGTTTCCGACCACGCGGAGGGCGCCCTCCAGGATTGCCTGGAAGCTCGGCTCGACGAAGTCGAACACCGGCTTCGGATAGACGCCGAAGACAACGGTCAGCACGGCCAGCGGCAGCAGGGTCAATGTTTCCTTCGTGGTCAGGTCCGCCCACTTCGAGCTATCCATCTGGCCCTCATGGGTCGGGTAGCTGTCGGGATAGGCCGGGTCGGCCTGCGGCGTGTGCCCCTGCTCACCGTAGTTGGTGTCATCGTGATCGGCACCGCTGACGGGCCGCGGCTCAAGGCCGCCGTGGTCATCGGTGTCGTAGGTGCC
This sequence comes from uncultured Sphaerobacteraceae bacterium, assembly GCA_964624125.1. GTDB lineage: Bacteria > Chloroflexota > Chloroflexia > Thermomicrobiales > UBA6265 > UBA6265. The sequence goes on from CAZVAA010000210.1 coordinate 4,032, forward strand.
GGGCTCGACGCCGGTGTCGTGACCGCCCAGCCGGCGGAGCTCCTCGACCTCACGCGGGGTGAGTTCGCTGTCACCCGGATCCGGCGCCTGGCCGGACGCGCGCCCGAAGACGACCCGCTGGAAGAGCCACATCATGTACCACGCGGCGAAGATGACGACGGAGAATGTGATAAACGCGGCCCAGGGGTTGTAGTCCCATGTGCCCAGGGCAACCAGGAACTCACCAACGAAGCCGGAGAGCCCCGGGAGACCGATGCTCGCGAACATGAACAGCAGGAAGTAGAAGGACCAGCGCGGCATGCGGGACGCAAGCCCGCCGAAGGCGTTGATGTCGCGCGTATGGGCCCGCTCGTAGATGACGCCGACGATGAGGAAGAGGCCACCGGTGTTGAAGCCGTGCGCCAGCATGACCATCATCGCGCCCTCCATGCCCTGGAGGTTCATGATGAAGATACCGAGCGTGACGAAGCCCATGTGGCTGACCGACGAATAGGCGATCAGCTTCTTCATGTCCGGCTGCACCAGCGCGACCAGCGCGCCGTAGATGATGCCGATGATCGAGAGGGTGATGATGATCGGCGCCCAGTCCGCCGTGCCATCCGGGAAGAGCGGCAGGTTGAAGCGGAGCAGGCCATAGCCACCCATCTTCAGCATGACGGACGCCAGGATGACCGACGCTGCCGTCGGCGCCTGGACGTGAGCATCCGGCAGCCAGGTGTGGAACGGGAACATCGGGACCTTCACCGCGAAGGCGATAAAGAAGGCCGCGAAGACCCAGAACTGGAAGGTGCTGCCGTAGGCGCCAAGCGCGACGCCTTCCTGGAGCTTGAGGATATTCAGCGTGCGCTCGCCGGTCTCGAGATAGTAGGCCTGGTAGGTCGCGATGATGCCGATGAGCATCAGGAGCGAGCCGAAGAGCGTATACAGGAAGAACTTGACTGCCGCGTAGACCCGGTTGTCGCTGCCCCAGATGCCGATGAGCAGCGCCATC
>CAZVAA010000211.1:0-5016 GCA_964624125.1 uncultured Sphaerobacteraceae bacterium
ATCTTCCAGGAGCCGAAGACCTCGCTGAGCCCGGTCCATACCATCGGCAACCAGATCATGGAGAACGTTCAGCTCCACCTCGACATGGAAAAGAAGGCCGCCCGCGAACGGGCGATCGAGGTCCTGCGGCTGGTCGGTATCGCCAACCCGGAGGTCCGGGTCGACTCGTACCCGTTCCAGCTCTCCGGCGGTATGCGGCAGCGCGCGATGATCGCGATGGCGCTCTCCTGCCGCCCCGCCCTGCTGATCGCCGACGAGCCGACCACCGCGCTGGATGTGACGACACAGGCCCAGATCCTCGCCCTGATGAAATCCCTCCAGGACGAGATTGGGATGGGCATGCTCTTCATCACCCACGACCTCGGGGTCGTGGCCGAGATTGCCGACGATGTCGTCGTCATGTACCTCGGCACCGTCGTCGAGCGCGGCACGGTCGACGAGATCTTCCACAACCCGAAGCACCCGTACACGCGTGCGCTCCTGCGCTCCGTGCCACGGCTCGACCTCGACCCGCGCGACCGCCTCGGCTTCATCAAGGGCATCGTGCCCAACCCGTTCAACCGCCCGGCCGGCTGCCCGTTCCACCCCCGCTGCGAGTCCTTCATGCCGGGAATCTGCGACCGGATCGAGCCCGAGCCCATCACATTTGGCCCGAACCGCGATGCACGCTGCCTCCTCTACGACGAGCGCGTGCCCTCTGCCCAGCGTCTTGAGGAGGTGAAGGGATGACCGGGACGGCCACCAACGATCCGATCCTCGAAATCAAGGACCTGAAGGTCCACTTCCCGATCTTCAAGGGCTTCTTCCAGCGCCAGGTCGGCGCGGTGCGCGCCGTGGACGGCGTCTCGTTCTCGATCAACCGTGGCGAGGTGCTCGGGATGGTCGGTGAGAGCGGCTGCGGCAAATCGACCGTCGCGAAGTCGGTCGTGCGTGCGCTGGAGCCAACCGACGGCTCCATCACCTATCACCGGCAATCGGGAGAATCGTTCGAGATCGCCCATATGGAGGACAAGGCCCTGCATCCATTGCGGAAAGAGATCCGCATGATCTTCCAGGACCCCTTCTCGTCCATGAACCCGCGCATGACCGTCCAGGACATCATCGCTGAGCCGTTGATGAACCTCACCTCCATGACCCAGCGGGAACGGCGGAACAAGGTCGCAAGCATCCTCGAGACGGTCGGGCTGCGACCGGAATACCAGCATCGCTACCCGCATGCATTCAGTGGCGGCGAGCGCCAGCGCATCGTGATCGGCCGCGCCCTCGCCCTCGATCCGCAGCTGGTGATCGCCGACGAGGCCGTCACCGCGCTGGACGTCTCGGTGCGCGCCCAGATCCTCGACCTGCTCAAGGATCTCCAGCGGGACATGAATCTCACCTACCTCTTCATCGCCCACGATCTCAGCGTCGTCCGGCATATCTGCGACCGGGTGGCGGTGATGTACATCGGCAACATCGTCGAGGTCGCCTCGACGGCGGAGCTCTACGCCAACCCGCAGCATCCCTACACCGAGGCCCTGCTCTCGGCCGTGCCGATCCCGGATCCACGCCTGCGCGGCGCCAAGAAGCAGATCCTCCTCGAGGGCGATGTGCCCGACCCCTCGAACCCGCCTCCCGGCTGCCCCTTCCATACGCGCTGCCGGTATGTGCAGGACCGCTGCAGGACCGAGGTCCCGAAGCTTCGCGATATCGGGGGCGGGCATCTCGCGGCATGCCACTTCTCGGAAGAGCTCTCCCTGCAGGGGGTCTCCACCACATCGGCTGTTGACAACAACCCGGTTCCCTCCTAGCATGCCGGAATAGTTCGAGGCCCAAACGATATCAGGATGGAGGTCCGATCAACGCATGCGCCTGTTTATCTTGTCCGACGCTGAGGGAACCGCCGGGGTGGCGAACTTCTGGGACTACAGCCGCCCCGATTTCCGCTACTACGAGACGACGCGGTCGCTTGTCACCCAGGAGATCAACGCCGCGATCGAGGGCGCGCTGGAGGCGGGCGTGACCGAGGTGTACGTCGCCGACGCGCATGGCCCCGGAGCCGTGAACGTCGAGCTCCTGCACCCGGAGGCCAGGGTCCTCACCGGTCGGCCGGTCCGCTTCCCCTTCGGTTTCGATGCCTCATACGACCTGATGTTCATCATCGGCCAGCACGCGAAGTCCAACACCGACGGTGGCCACCTCAGCCACAGCTGGAGCATGGAAGTCGAGGAGATGTGGATCAACGGCATGTCCGTTGGCGAGATCGGCACCTGGCTGATCCTCACCGGTCAGCTGGATGTCCCGGTCGGCATGATCTCGGGCGACAAGGCGGCCTGCGATGAAGCACGCGCCCTGGTCCCGGAGATCCACACCGTCGTTACGAAGGAGGGATGGAGCAGCGGCCCGGCAACGGGCATGACCGTGGATGAGAACCGCAGCCTCAATGGCGGCGCGGTCCATATCCACCCGACCAAGGCCCGCGAGCTGATCAGGGAAACGGCGGCGAAGGCGGTCGGCGACATCGGGAACTACAGCATGTTCAAGATGGAGCCGCCCTACGATATCGTCCGCCTCTTCCGACCGAAGGAAAAGGGCGAGCCACACATGCTCACCCGCGCTACCACCGACGACCCCGCCGAGACCGTGAACGCGCATCGCTCGCTTGAACGGCTCGATGAGGATGTGCACGCGTTTATCGACCGTATGAACTCCCAGGGAGGGAACTAGCCAATGACCCGTATCGGCATTATCGGATCAGACAATTCACACGCCGTCGCCTACTCCAAACTCGCCAATGTCGACAAGCGACACGGTGATGCCCGTGTCGTCGCGATCAGCGGCCCGGACCCGGAGCGGACAAAGGAAGTCGCCGAACTCGGCCAGATCCCCGAGATCCTCGAGGACCCGGCCGACATGGTCGGCAAGGTCGACGCCATCCTCGTCGTCCACCGGCACGGCGATCTCCACGCCGAGCACGCCATCCCCTTCCTCAAGCAGGGCATCCCGGTCTATGTCGACAAGCCGTTCTCCGTCTCACTGGAAGACTCCCGCGCGATGCTCGACGCGGCGAAGGAGGGCAACGCCCTGCTGAGCTCCTACTCCGCCCTGCGCTGGGCTGGCTCGACCACCGAGCTCGCCGGCAAGCTCGATTCGCTCGGCGATATCCGGATCGGCCAGTTCGCCGGACCCTGCGATTTCGAGAGCGAATACGCCGGGCCATTCTTCTACGCCACCCACGTTGCCGAGATCGCCTTCCGGCTCATGGGTGACGACATCCGCACCGTGCGGGCAACGCGCTCCGGCAAGAATGTCGTCGCCGACGTCATCTTCGGCGACGAGGCCATCGCCACCTTCTCCTACATCGGGGACGCCGCCTACCACTTCCACGCCACCCTCTTCGGCACGAAGGACTTCGCCGCCACCGAGATCGCCACCGGCGATCACATCTACGAGGCGGGGCTCAACGTCTTCCTCGACGCCATCAAGAAGGGCGAGGCGCCGTTGTCGGAACGGCAGCTACTGATGCCGATCGCCTTCGTCCACGCGATGCAGGAATCCCTCGCGTCGAACGGCTCGCAGGTGGACATCACCAACTACCTCTAGCAGCGACGACAATCCGCGACATTGACCAACAGGGGGAGCCGTGAAACGGCTCCCCCTGTTGACGTCTGGTATGCTCTGCGCTAACGTAAGTTCGCTCATAGAACAAAAGGCACTGACGACATTTCGTGATGTCGTTCAAGGTGGGCTGTACGCCTCGGAGCTCGCCGAAGGCCTGAATCGAGGCATGGGGGAAATCTCAGTATGACCATTCGAACCAACCGCCGGCGGTTTATCGGGGGTGCCAGCGCATTGGCAGCGGCCCTCTACACGGGAAGCAAGCTGCACGGCCATGATGGCCGTGTCGTCGCTGCCCAGGATGGCGGCACGGAATTCCATGGTGCCGCGCCCTACCAGGACGTCGGATCGGGCGGCCACTTCAACCAGTTCGTCGTGGGCGGGATCCTCAACCCGCCGAACCTGTATGGCGACCTGATCTTCGCGCCCATGGGCATGCTCTATTGGGGGTCCGACGAATGGCTCCCACTCCTCGCCTCGAACTGGACCTTCTTGCAGTCCGGCGACGAGAGCCAAGCCACGCCGGAGGCCGCAGCGGACAATGGCCGCATCCCGGCCATCACCTCCCGCGACGATGTCCCGGTCGAGGCGGACATCTTCCAGGTCCAGCTCCGTGAGGGCGTCCAGTGGTCCGATGGGAGCGACGTCAGCTCGCAGGATGTCGTCGACACATTCGACATTCTCCGGCTCCAGGGCAATACCGTCTGGAACTACCTCGATTCAATCGAGGCGGTGGACCCGCTCACGGTCAACTTCCACATGTCCCGCCCCGCGTCGGTCATCGAGCGCTATGTCATCCGTCGCTCGGTGCTTCCGTCGTCGGTCTATGGCGAATGGGCCCAGCAGGCGCGGGACCTCTTCGAGACCGGTGCCACCAACGAGGACGGCGAATGGCGCCAGCTCCTCGACCAGTTCAACCAGTACAAGCCGGAAGAAGTGGTCGCCAATGGCCCGTACACGATCGACCAGGCCAGCATCACCAACGCCCAGATGGCGCTGGTGAAGAACGAGTCGTCGTACTGGGCCGACACCGCGAACTTCGACCGCATCATCAACTACAACGGCGAGACCGACACGATCTCGGCCGTCGTGCTCAGCGGTGATATCGACTACGCGCGGCACGGCTTCGCCCCGGCGACCGAGCAGGCGATGATCGAGGAAGGTCTGCGGATCCTTCGCCCACCCACATTCGGCGGCGGATCGCTCATCATGAATTTCGGCAACCTGCCACAGCTCCGCGACAAGCGGGTGCGCCAGGCAATGGCCCATGCCATCGACCGCGAGCAGGCGGGTATCGTCTCCCTCGCCGACTCCGGCGTCCCCGTCGAGTACATGACGGGCATGAGCGACAACCACGTCGCGCAATGGGTGGACGACGAGGCCGCCGCCAGCTTCAACCCCTATGAGTACGATCTCGAG
>CAZVAA010000212.1:0-1103 GCA_964624125.1 uncultured Sphaerobacteraceae bacterium
CTCCGTCGATCTCGCCCCAGGTGTTGTGCTTCCAGGCGGCGGGATCACCCGCGGGGACCGTGTCGATGTGGCCCTGCAGCATCAGCGAGGAGCCTCCGCCCTTGCCCTTACGGGTACCGACGACGATGGGGCGGTTCGCGTAGGTTGCCTGCTCACCCACGTGGATCACGTAGGGCGCGATCTCCTCGGCGGAGGATTCCCACTGGTCGATCTCGAGCCCGAGCGCTTCCATCGCGGCTCGGGCTTTCGCCTGCACCGGCCCCTCATTCAAAGTGATGGATTCGGTCCCGACGAGCTCGAGCAGCAGGTCGATGATCTCCTGCCGCCGGGCTTCGACGGCGGCGCGGATGATTTCTGGAGACGGTTTTCTGGTCATGGAGGGCCTTTCGGGTCTTGTTGGTGCCGGTTCTTATTGGCTACGAGAGCACCCGTGACGGGCGATGCTATCGGGTCAGGACTTCCGGGTTGACGATATGCTCCGGGCGCTCGCCCGTCAGCACGGCGCGAAGGTTCTTCGCGGCGAGCGTGGCCATCGCGGTGCGGGACTCCGTCGTCGCCGAGCCGATATGCGGCACGACCGTGCAGTTCGGCAACGATACCAGCGGGTGATCGGCTGGAAGCGGCTCGGGATCGGTGACATCGAGTCCGGCGCCGAGGATGTCCCCGTTGCGGAGCGCATCGGTCAGCGCATCGGTGTCGACGACCGGCCCCCGGGCGGCATTGACGAGGACCGCGGTCTCTTTCATCGCCTTCAGCTCCCGGGCTCCGATCAGGTGATGCGTCTCCGGCGTGTAGGCGACATGCAGGGAAACGAAGTCTGACTCATGGAGCAATTGGTCGAGGTCGACGAACGTGACATCGAGCCCGGTCGTGTCCTTGGTCTCAGGAGTGCGGTCGTAGGCGAGGATCTTCATGCCGAAGCCGGTCGTCATGCGGGCGAACGCCTGCCCGATGCGGCCGAATCCGATGATGCCGACCGTCGCGTTCGTCAGGTTGGGGCCGAGCAGGAGCAGTGGACCCCACGTCTTCCACTTGCCGTCGCGGACATGGTCGACGCCTTCCGGGATCCGGCGGGCGGTCGCGATCATCAGGGCAAAGGCGAG
>CAZVAA010000212.1:1203-5008 GCA_964624125.1 uncultured Sphaerobacteraceae bacterium
GCATCGCGCAGGAGCGCGGGCCCGGCATCGGGGATCGGGCGGGTGATAGCGACCAGCGGTGTGTTGGCCATGGGCGGAATCCTTCCTGCGATGATCTCTCCGGCATGTCATTCCATGTTGCATCAAACCACACGCGCGGCACGCGCTCAACTTGAGGAGAGAGACGTCATGGCGGCTTCCGGTTCCCGGACCGAGACGATAGACGGGCATGAGGTCAAGCTCACGAGCCAGTCAAAGGTGATGTACCCGGAAACCGGGTTCACCAAAGGGGACGTGGTCGAGTATTACCAGGCGGTTGCGGAGTGGTTGTTGCCGCAGTTGAAGGATCGCCCGGTGACGCGAATTCGATACCCGGACGGTGTCGGCAACGATCGGTTCTTCGAGAAGCACGCGCCGAAATACATGCCGGAATGGATCCGGGCCTTCACCATCTCCGCCAGCCCTGGCGATACGGAGTCGAAGCGGGTGCGGTATCCGGTGATCGACGATCTCGCCGGGTTGACGTGGATGGCGAACCAGGCGGCGCTGGAGCTTCATACGCCGCAGTTCCGCCTCGGGCCGCGGGGCGGCGTGCGCAAGCCAGACCGGCTGGTGATCGACCTCGATCCCGGTGAGGGAGCGGACCTCGACGACTGCGCCGGGATCGCGCACGTCGTAGGTGACAGGTTGCGCGAAGACGGCTTCGAGCCGGTGCCACTGACGAGCGGTGGCAAGGGGATCCATATCTACGCGGCGGTTAAGGGCAAGACGGCGACGGCTGTGCACGGCTATGTTCGAGACCTGGCACGCGGCCTGGCCGAGGCGGATCCGGAGCGGCTGGTCGCCGTGCAGGACAAGGAGCAGCGCGTCGGAAAAGTGATGATTGACTGGAGCCAGAACCATCCTTCGCGGTCGACAGCGACGCCATACACGCTGCGCGGGAAATCGACGCCGACGGTCGCCGCGCCTCGCCGATGGGAGGAGATCGGCCCCGGCCTGGAACAGCTGGGTCCGGACGAGGTGCTGACCCGCCTCCGGGACGATGGCGATGTGCTGGCGGGCTCGGGCCTGGAGTAAATCGTCTCAAATTGAGAAGGGCCGGTACGAAGCCGGCCCTTCTCTGTGCGTTGCGTCTCTGTCTAGTCGCCTGTCTGAATGGGCTGCGCGCGCGCACCCGCGCGGGCAACAGCGCGCTGGCCGGGGAACTGATCCCGCAGGAGGACAGGGTTGCGCTCGCCCTCCTTCTTGCGCACCTGCAGGTTGATCACCTCAACCATGACGCTGAAGGCCATGGCGAAGTAGATGTAGCCCTTCGGGATATGGACGTGGAAGCCTTCGGCGACCAGCGTGAACCCGATCAGGATAAGGAACGAGAGCGCGAGGACCTTGACCGTCGGATGGTTCTCGACGAAACCGGCGATGGAGTTCGCCGAGACGATCATCACGATGATCGAGATGACGACGGCGGCGATCATGACCGGCAGGTGCTCGGTCATCCCGACCGCGGTGATCACCGAGTCGATGGAGAAGACGATATCGAGCAATAGAATCTGGAAGATGACGCTGCCGAAGGTCGCCTTCGCCGGTGCTTCTTGCTCATGGGTTTCGCCTTCCAGCCGATCGTGCAACTCCATCGTTGCCTTGCCGATCAGGAAGAGCCCTCCGGCGAGCATGATGAGGTCCTTGCCCGAAAAGCCGCGATCGAAGATCGAGAATAGTTCATCCGTTAACCCGACGATCCAGCTTGCGAAAAAGAGCAGGATGATGCGCATGACCATCGCGGCGGAGAGGCCGACGATACGGCCTTTTTCGCGCTGGTTCTCCGGCAGCTTGTTCGTCAGGATCGAGATAAAGACGATGTTGTCGATACCGAGCACGATCTCGAGCGCGGTCAATGTCAGGAGCGCGGTCCAGATTTGCGGATCGGATATCCAGTCCATGCAGTTCCCCTTGTAAATTCCCCGACCCGGATGTCCCGGCAGCGTGCCGGTTCACAGGTTTCGCGAGCCAGGTACGCACTCATGTCGTGGCGCGATGAAGTTCTACGCCATGCAACGATGGAGCGTCCACGCATGTTCCGCGCCGCGACTGGCATTGCCCTTGCAGGGGAGTCGACGAGAAAGGCTATCGGGCAGACGTCGCGCTGCTGGTCTCGATCTGCTGGGAGAAAATCCTGGGCATAGGATCGCCCGGGTTGTGATAGTGATCACAACCTCGTGTAGAATACCTGCTGTAACTCGTCCCTGGAGGGGAGTATTCCCACGAGGCGGCGTCATCATCACGGCAGCAATCACCTGCCTGGCGCCGACCACCGCGCGGTCAACAACCCGTGACCTGCGGCGGAAGAGACCTCCACTTGTTCGATAGCCCGACGCCGGATGTGCCGCCCTTCAGGGGACACGGCTCATCGCGTTGCCCGGGCGCCGATGTTTTGACGGGCGGTGGTACCTGATACCGGGGCACCCGCCACGAGTGGAGAAGTCACGTTGGACGTTCCCTTGATTGTCTGGGTTCTCAGCATTGTTGGTGTTGTGGGCCTGCTCTTCTTTGATTTTTACTCCCATGTGCGAACCCCGCACGAACCGACGCTGAAGGAGGCCGGCATCTGGTCGGCGGTCTACGTGATCGGCGCGCTCATCTTCGGCGCGGGTGTCTGGATCGTCTGGGACCACCAGCACGGGCTGGAATACCTGACCGGTTACCTGACCGAGAAGGCGCTGTCGGTCGACAACCTGTTCGTCTTCCTGATCATCATGACCGCCTTCGCGGTGCCGCGGATCTACCAGCAGAAGGTGCTGCTGATCGGTGTGGCGATCGCGCTGGTTCTCCGATTCGTCTTCATCCTGATCGGCGCCGCGCTGATCGAGAATTTCAGCTGGGTGTTCTACATCTTCGGCGCGTTCCTGCTCTACACGGGTTGGGGCTTGGCCAAGTCGGATCCCACCGAAGAGGCGGGCGACGGGGAAAACGCGTTTATCCGGTTGGTTCGCCGGTTTGTGCCGGTGACGAACAATTACCACGAAGACAAACTCACCGTGCGGATCGACGGGCGGAAGATGCTGACGCCGATGGCGCTCGTGATGATCGCGATCGGCTCGACCGACCTGCTCTTCGCGTTCGACTCGATTCCGGCGATCTACGGCATCACCACCGAGCCGTACCTGGTCTTCATGACGAACGCCTGGGCGCTGCTGGGCCTGCGGCAGCTCTACTTCCTGCTTGGTGGGCTGCTGAACCGGCTGGTCTACCTCTCGTATGGCCTGGCGTTCATCCTGGCGTGGATCGGCTTCAAGCTCATCGTCCACGCGATGCACACAAACGAAGTGCCGTTCATCAACGATGGTGAGCACATCACGGTGATCCCCGAGATCCCCACCTGGCTCTCGTTGATCGTGATCGCGGCCGCGATCGCGGTGGCGGCGGTCTTCTCGCTGAAGAAGACGAAGGCCGACGAGAAGGCGGACGAGGACCACATCGTTGATCCGGGCCAGCGGGGCGCACCGCCGGAACCGAACAATTAGGCAAGGCGACTGACCCCGGCCGTGAACGTCACGGCCGGGGTTTTGCGTTGTCAGGAGGAAGACCAAGACGGGCGTGCCGCATCCCGGACGCGGAATCGCGACGCTGGACTTCAAGTGCACTTGATATCCTATGATCAGTTCCTGGGATAGTAACGATACAGATTACGCTTTCGGAGTCACACATACATGCATCATTCAGCCTGGGCGTCCATGCGCAGCGTTACGCGCGGCCAGGACGACCTCCGTCCATTTTCAAAGGCGACGCTGAAGCGGATCGGCCGCTTCGCGAAGCCGCATATGCGCAA
>CAZVAA010000213.1:0-4947 GCA_964624125.1 uncultured Sphaerobacteraceae bacterium
CCTCGACCGCGTGCAGCGAGATGCCGTTGATCTCGTGGTGTCCGCTTCTCCATCCGGTATCGAGCATCGTCGAGTCTCCTGTTGGACAGCGTCTCTTAACAGTGGTTCTTAACCTCAAGAATCGGTCCATGCATACAGGCAAAAAGCCGCCGACCGATGTATGCTCAGGGCAGATATCTCCCAACGTAATGAGGATATGCGGGCCGACGTGGTTGCCCGCCGCGTGATGCATTGATGGTGCGTGGTCATGGGCTCGACAGAGATCGATCGTTCCAGTCGCAGGATCGCCGCGTGGGACCATGCGCTTCGGGAAGATGGCCGGGTCGTTATCGGTCAGGACACGCAGGAAATCGGCGGGGTTCTCGTCTGGATGTTCGTTGTCCTCTGTCTCGGACTTGCCTACGGATTTTTCAACCTTGTCAGGGACGGTGCGGAGGGGGTTGGCAGTACCCTGTTGATCGCCGCCGCGTTCCTCCTGGTCGTCTATGTCTCATTCGCGGTGCTCATGATCCGGTTCCGGGGCAAGACGATCACTGTGGCGATAGAGGGCGTTTGGCTGGAGAACGGGGAGCTCGTGCCATGGGACGCCATGCGTGACGCATCGGTCATCCAGATGCACAAGCGCATGGTTGTCCTGTCGGTACGACCCGGCTTCCAGAAACAACGGCTGGCGCAACGACCATGGTATTCGCGGGTGAGCATCTACTCGACGATGTGGGTGATTGGTTCGTGCAAGATCCCGCTGTCGTACACCTTGCGAGTCGATGACATGGAATTCGCGGACTGGCTGAACTCGTGTATCGAGAATCCACCGGCTCGCAGCTATCCAGGTGGGAGGCCAGTCTGGTACGAGAAGGACCTTGAGCGTCTCAGGGCGGCAGTATCTTGACCGGCTGATCCCCTGCTTGGTCTGCGGTCGCCGCGTGTGGAAGGCGATCGGGCACGATATTCATGATGGAGCTGCGTATGGTTTCGCGGAAACAGGTCATCACCAATCCGACCATCCACGCCTGGAATTCCCGGCTTCGGCGGTATGGCCGCGTGGAGATTGGGACGGTCAAGGACCGTACCCTGACGACCCTCCTGTCCTTCGGGGGAACCACGCTTGTTGTGCTGACAGGACTGTCGGATACGGGGTACACATCCACGGCATTGACCGGGGCCCTTGCCTTGTACGTGCTCACCGCGATCGTCTGCTTTATCCTCTATCTCCGGCGTGGCGCCAAAATCGTGGTCGAGCGAAATGGCGTCTATGACGCGAAGGGAAACCTCGTGCCCTGGAACCAGATATCCAGTGTCCGGGTCAGGCAGGGGACAGGTAGCCGGATCGAGATCGATGTCGCCGGGCCGGAATCGAATTCAACCGTCCTGCTGCCGGCGACCCACGATGTCGATCTCCACATGCTCGTTTCATGGCTCAATGACCTCGCCCGGGAGCTCCCGGTCCAGGAAGCCCCTGAGCCGACGACGGTCTGGTACGAGAAGGATATCCAGCGCGCAGCGGCATCAGCGACCTGATGTCCGGCGGTTGCGTGCGACAATAGGGCGGCGAGCGGCCAGGGGCCGCCCGGCACCATCACGTTATGCATCACACAGGGTCGCTTACTTCCATGGCAGATGAACGAGACATCGTCCAGGCGTTTCATGACCACTTCAATGCCGGCAAGCGCGACGACGTCCTCGCGATGGCGACGGACGATATCGCGATCGGCGGCGCGCGGGGCAAGGGCGCGGGGAAGGACCTGCTGGCCGAATGGGTGGGCCGCGCGACCACGACCATGACGCCGCAGCGCTGGTTCCAGAAGGACGGGGTCGTCGTGGTCGAGGAGCTGGTCGAGTGGCGCAGCCGGCAGTCCGACAAGGTGCTCGACAGTACGCTGTGGGGCATCGCCTTCACCGTGCGCGACGGCAAGATCGCGGGCATGGCGCGATATGCGGATATTGGTGAGGCAGTCTACAAGGCGGGGCTGGACGCGTCTCACGAGGTGAGTGCGCCGAATCGCGCCCAGGCGTGATCTCGCCACCGGCATCTCAACCAGGCACAGCCGGGGAGACCTCCACCATGGCCGCATGGGACGAGGAGTTCCAGCTTTTCGGCAAGGTCGAGCTACCGCAGAAGGTTGAACGGAGTCTCGTAATCCTGTTGGGGCTGGTCCTCGCGAATCTCACATACGGCGCCGCAAGCTTCACCGCCGATCGAGCCGACTCCACGGCCGTCGGAGTGGCGATCGGTGTCCTGGTCGCCGCTTGTGGCATTCCGGCGATAGCCGCGCTCGTCAGGAATCGCAGCAAGCCTGTGATCGTGGACGCCGACGGGGTTCGGCTTCCCGATGGATTCCATTTGCCCTGGGAGGGGATCGATCAGGTCGACTGTTGGTGGACCAATCGCGGTGCCCTGTCGGTCGTCCTGATGCCGGACGAGGACACCATGCACGCCTACCAGGGACAACGATCCCGTGTCGTGCGAATGCTGACGGGCTCGAAGGCAGGGCCGTTGCGGTCTCCCTCGGTGTATCTTCCGCCGACGCTCACCGCTGACCCGGTCGAGTTGGCAACCTGGTTACGTGCCCGGCTCGATGACCGTCGAGGGGGCGCGGACGACCAACCTACCTGGTAGGCCGCTTGCCGGTGATCGCCCTGTATGCCAGTGAAAACGCCAGCGCGTCCTCCAGCAGCGCGCCGGGCAGGTCCGGAAGCTTGAGTTTTTCCGTGAGGAACGTTCTTCCGGCATAGCCGCCATACGACCCCGCCAGTGCACCTGTCCCGCCCGCCAGGATGCCGGTCATCTTCGGTGCCGCTCCCTGCACTCCGGAGGTAATCGCGAGCCCGGTGAGGGCGCCGGTGACGATTCGTCCGGTCAGGGAGCCAGGTTCCGTGCGCGGCGGCGTGACCGGCAGTTTGTCCCCGACCAGTTCCCCTATCCACGCCAGTTGCAGTACCGATCGACCGACGGTGGATCGCACCATCGGCCAGTCTTTCCACCCGGTCCTTGCCGGGGCATCGTCGCGCGTCCGGGCCATCACGCCGCCCGGGGTCATGGAGCGCAGGCCGGCGCTGACGCCGGCAAGAAGCGCCCTGCCGATGAGCGAGCGGGTGGATGGGCGGCGATGGTGGAACATGGGTGGCTTCTCCCGTGCGGATACGTCATTGGGTCATTCCGTTTGCAGATGCAAGAACCGGACCCGGCGCGAGAAGGTTGCCAAGTGAGGTAGACTGGAGAGAGCAGATACCCCTGAGGGGTATATTCAGAAGGGTTATCACGGGAATGAGTTCGCATCGCCATCAACATTCGCACGACCATCACGATCACGGGGACCCGCCGGATCGCGACGGCTCGATGACCCATGAGGACCTCGCCGACGAGCAACTGCACGATCACGATAGCCATGTGGGACACCACGGCGGCCATGGCTCGCATCATGGTCACGGTGGGCATGATCATCACGGCCATGGTGGTCACGAAGGCCATGCCGACATCTTCCGGCGAAAGTTCTGGCTGACCGCGATCCTCTCGATCCCGGTGGTCCTGTACAGCCACATGATCCAGGACTGGTTCAACTACTCGATGCCGGAGTTCGCCGGCAGCGACTGGATCGCGCCGGTCCTCGGCACGGTGATCTTCTTCTACGGGGGCATGGTCTTCCTCCAGGGTGGATGGGATGAACTGAAGCAGCGCCAGCCCGGCATGATGGCGTTGATCAGCCTCGCGATCACGGTCGCCTTCGTGGCCAGTCTCGCGACCACCTTCGGTTGGCTCGACCTCGACTTCTGGTGGGAGCTGGCCCTGCTCGTGACGATCATGTTGCTTGGTCACTGGCTTGAGATGCGCGCGCTGGGGGAGACCCAAAGCGCGTTGCAGTCACTGGCCGACCTCGTGCCGGACGAAGCCGAGCGGGTGACCAACGGCGGGACGGAGATGGTCCGCGCCAGTGACCTGCGTACCGGAGACCTTGTGCTCGTCCGACCGGGGAGCAGCGTTCCGGCGGATGGCGTGATCACGAGCGGACGCGCCGAGTTCGATGAATCGATGATCACCGGCGAATCCCGACCCGTGGACCGTGGAGAAGGGGAGCGGATCGTCGCCGGCACCGTCGTCGCGGGCTCCTCGATCCGGTTCCGGGTTGACGCCACCGGCGAGGAGACCCAGTTGGCGGGTATCCAGCGTCTCGTCGCGGACGCGCAGACCTCGAGATCCCGCGCGCAGGCATTGGCCGACCGGTTCGCCGCCTGGCTCTTCTACATCGCCGCCGGTGCCGGTGTGATCACCTTCTTCGTCTGGTGGCTGGTGGTCGGGGACCTGAACGACGCGATCACGCGGACGGTCACCGTGCTGGTCATCTCCTGTCCCCATGCGCTGGGCCTGGCAATCCCGCTGGTCATCGCGATCACGACCGAAGTGGGCGCCCGGAACGGCGTGCTGATCAAGGATCGACTTGCACTCGAGCGCATGCGGCTCGTGAACAGCGTGCTGTTCGACAAGACCGGCACGCTCACGCGCGGCGAGCATGTGCTGCGGGACCTCGCGGGCGTGAATGGCACCGAGAACCGGATGCTGGCGCTTGCCGCGGCGGTCGAGATGGACAGCGAGCATCCACTGGCAAAGGCGATTGTGGACGAGGCTTGGGAACGCGAGCTGGACATCCCGCAGGCAACCGGGTTCCAGGCCAAGTCCGGGCGGGGCGTCTCCGCGATGGTCGACGGCACGCGGGTCTCGGTTGGCGGCCCGAGGATGCTGGAGGAGCTGGACCTGAGCGTTCCGGGGCCGGTGGAACAGGCGGCCAGGACGTGGAGCGATCGTGGCGCGGCGGCGCTCTATGTGGCGCAGGATGGCTCGGTTATCGGCGGGATCTCGCTTGAGGATGAGGTGCGCGAGGAGTCGTATGACGCCGTCCGGGAGCTCCAGCGGGAGCAGGTGCGCGTCGTCATGATCACCGGGGATGCACAGGC
>CAZVAA010000214.1:0-4946 GCA_964624125.1 uncultured Sphaerobacteraceae bacterium
CGCAGGTACTTCTGCGCGTTCACCGACAGGGCGATCGCCGACGGATCCTCCCCACGACACTCCGGCCCGAGCAACCCGCCCAGGGCTGACGAGAAATAGTTCACCTGTGCCTCGATCGGCCGCTGGCAGTTCACGCACTGGAACAACTCGGGCCGGTATCCAAGCGCATACAGGAGCGCAAGCTCGAAATGCCGCGCCACAACCCACGGGTCGATCTTCTCATTGAGCAGCGTCAGCGAGCGCGCCAGGAGATCGTAGATGTCCTTGTGCTGCTCGCGCGGCTGTGTCAGTCCCTTGACCAGCTCGACGAAGTAGCTCGCATGCCCGTAGGCGTCGAGATTCTCACGCAGGTAATCGAATCGCTCGATCGTCTCGACTCCGCGCACCACATCCAGTTCCCGGCCCCTCGCGAGCTCGAGATTCACATGCGCGAAATAGTCGAGCGCCGGTCCGAGACGGCTCTTGCTCTTGCGCGCGCCCTTCGCGATGAGATCCAGCCGACCACGGAACGGCGTAAACACAACCAGGATCCGGTCGGCTTCCCCGAAGTCCAGCCGGCTCAGCACAATCGCTTCGGAGCGATAGAGTCGCTCGCGCAAGGAATCAGTCATCGTTCATCCAGTACCCACGTCCGGGCATTGCGGCAGGAGTACCCATCCCGGACCCATTTCCGGCCTCCATCATTGCATATCCCGCGCCGTGGCCAGCCCTCGAAGAACTATGATTGGCGTATAGATGAAGAGGTACGGGAATCCTTGCCCGGCCTCTGGCTCTCGACTTTGTGCCCGGTTCGGGCGGGTGGTACGTTTTCTCCAATGGCTACTGACGTCACATTCCTCGCTGCTTTTGTTGCCGGCGTCCTTTCCCTTACCTCCCCCTGCGTGCTTCCACTCCTGCCGATCTACCTCACCCATATCGCGGGGGTCTCGGCGGGCGAGACGCAGAACACCGCGCGCCCGATCGTGATGCGCAACGCCCTGGCCTATGTGACCGGGTTCTCCCTCGTCTTTATCGCGTTCGGCGCGGCGTTCGGCGCGGCCGGCGCCATGGCTAATTCCCTTGATTTCATCTCCGCCAACCGCGAATGGCTCGTCCGCATCGGCGGAATCCTGCTCATCGTCCTCGGCCTGCACCAGGTCGGCATCGTTCGCATTCCATTCCTCTATCGCACCGCCAGCATGTCACTCGACGGCGGCAACCCGGGCACGGTCGGCTCGTCGTTCGTCATCGGCCTCAGCTTCGGCGCGGGATGGAGTCCCTGCATGGGCCCGATCCTCGGCGCGATCCTGACGATGGCCGCCGGCCAGGCCGATGTCGGCCGCGCCACCGCGCTGCTCACCGTGTACTCGGTCGGCCTCGCGATCCCGTTCCTCGCGGCGGCGTTCGCGATCGGAACCCTGCCTCGCATCCTGAGGCATATCAACAAGCACCTGCACCTCGTGACGACCATCAGTGGCGCGGTCATGCTGGGTGTTGGCGTTATCATGATCCTTGGCATCTACGAGACGCTCTTCACGGAGATTATCCGCGTCGCTCCATGGACGCCATGGGAACCGGAGATTTAGCAATCCATTCCCACTCCCATCGACGCTGAAACGGACACCTATGGCTGACATCACCGCACCATCGAAAGGCAATCCCGGCCGCTCGACGCTCGAGATCGTGGTCGACCGCATCTGGCGGTTCTTCTGCTCGGTCCGCGCGGCAGTCTGGGAGATCGCCTTCCTCACATTGCTCGTCCTGATCGGCACGCTGCGCGGAAGTACCGTGCCCGAATCGATTGGCAACGCAATCCCGCCGCTCCAGGGCCTCGTTGATCGATGGTACGCCTGGGATGTCTTCCGGTCGCCGGTCTTCGCCCTCACCCTCGCGGTCATCGCCGTCGCCATCATCGTCTGCACGATCAACCGTGTACCCGGAATCTGGGCGACCATCTCGCACCCGAAGATCCGAACGTCCCCCGGCTTCCTCCGTAGCGCGGAGACGTCCGCCACCTTCACGACCCGGAAACCGGTAGACGAACTCGTCGACACGACCTCCGACATGCTGAGGAAGCAGCGCTACCGCGTCCTCAGCGAGCAAGTCGGCGACGAGACACACCTCTATGCCGACAAAAACCGGTTGTCCAAGCTCGGGACCTTCCCTTTCCACCTCGGCCTCATCCTGCTGCTCGTCGGCGGTATCGTCGCGTCGGTCTTTGGATTCCGTGACGCGGAGTTCATCATCCCGGAAGGCTCCCGCCGCAACGTCGGGCACGGCACCGGCCTGAGCGTCGAGCTCAATCGCTTCCGCGACAGTTGGACCGAAATCGGCATCCCGATGGCCTACGAGAGTGAGATCACCATTTACGAGGACGGGGAGCCGGTGAAGAGCGGCGCGGTCAACGTCAACCAGCCGATGACCTACGGAAACGCGACCTTCTATCAGGCGCACTTCGGCAATGCCGCGCAGATGACTATCCTCGATTCCAACGGCAACCTCATATACAGCGACGCGGCCGATCTCGGCATCTTCACGATGCGCGGCAACCCGGACGCCCCGGCCGGCATCATCCGACTGCCAACCGAAGGCCTCCAGCTCACGCTGATCGCGCCAGATGAAGATCCGCAGAACGCCCCGGAGCTGGACACCATGCAGCTTCGCAGCGGCGAGCTCTGGGTTGCCATCGAGCAGCTTGGCGAAACCGGCGCGCCGACCGGCCAGGAAGCGGACGGCGTCGTCTTGACCCAGGGCCAGCCAACCCGGGTCGGTGACCTGACGGTGACCTTCGATCGTGAATCCCGGTTTACCCTGCTGCAGGTCGGCTACAACCCGGGCATCCCGATCTTCATCACCGCCGCCCTTTTCATGCTCGGCGGGCTCTCCGTCACGTTCTACTTCCCGCACCGCCGCATGCGCGCCATCATCTCACCGGACGACGCCAAGGGGTCGACGATGAAGATCGCACCGCTCGCGAAGCGCGACTGGAGCGGCAAGCGAGATTTCTTCAACTTCCTCGAGAAAGCGGACGACGTGATCGGCGTTCAACCCGACGTCAAGCACCCGAAAAACGCCGGCGACTACGACTACCTGCGAAAGCGGGAGTCCTGAACTCGGCATAAACAACACGAGGTGTCCGCTCCGGACATCGAATATCGCAGTAGAATGGCACTGTCATTGCGAGCCCGGATATGCGCAACGGGTTCGCCGCACAGGGGAGATTTCATTATGGATGGCCTGGTCAGATTTTCGTTTTACGCCTTCGCAGCCAGTTCGATGGCCATCATCGGGGCGGCCATCGCCTACATGATCTTCGGCATCGGGCGTGTACGTGTGCTCCGCCACACCATGGCTACGTCCACCGGACACACCGTCACCAGTAGCCAGCTCCATCAGGAAGCCGGCCCTGTCGGGTTCGCGCGATGGGGATTGCTCCTCTCGTGGTTCGGCATGTTCTTCGCGGGTGTCGCGATCGTGACCCGCTGGATAGCGGCCGGACACTTCCCGATCTCGAACATGTACGAGTACTCGCTCGTCTTCCTGTTCTCGATCTCCCTGATGTACGTCGTCTTCGAATCCGCCTACGGCGTCCGCCAGCTTGGCGCGATCGTGCTGCCGATCGCGGCGTTGATGAGCCTCTACATTTGGTCGCTCGATCCGAGCATGCGCGAGGTCAATCCCCTCATCCCGGCGCTCCAGACGGGATGGATCATGCCGTTCCACGTCGGGAGCTTCAACCTCGCCTACGCGACGTTCGCCGTCGCGTTCGCGGCCGCCATCCTCTTCCTGATCGCGGACCGCACGCATGCGAAATGGTTGCCGAGCCCCGAGATGCTCGACGACATCGCCTTCCGGGCGGTCAGCGTCGGGTTCCCGCTCTTCACGCTCGGCCTGATCCTCGGATCGGTGTGGGCGCATGAGGCCTGGGGCACCTACTGGCAGTGGGATCCGAAGGAGACGGCCGCTCTCTTCACCTGGCTCGTCTACGGCGTCTACCTGCATACCCGCACCCTGCGCGGTTGGCGCGGGCGTCGCAGCGCCTGGGTGCTGCTCTTCGGCTTCGGTGCGACAGCCTTCACCTACTACGGCAACTACTTCTTCGGCGGTCTGCACGCCTACGGTGGTATCTAGGATCAAATGACAGACCAGGCAACGTCATCCACGACAGAACCAACCCCCGCGTCGCCTGAGACCCGGACCATGGAAACCCGGCCGACCACCCGTGAGCGCATCATGCGGATCGGCCTGGCGGCGCTCGTCGCCCTCGCGATCATCGGCGCCGCGTGGTTCGTCGGCGATCGCCAGGGCTGGTCCGAGATCGGCGGGGGCGGCGTGAATGCCCAGCTCCTTCCGAAGACCGGCGAGCAGGCACCCGAGCTCTTCACGCTCAGCACTGAAGGAGAACCCGTCCTCCTCTCCCAACTGCAGGGACAACCCGTCTGGATCAACTTTTGGGGCTCCTGGTGCCCGCCCTGCCGGGCGGAGATGCCTGAGATCGAGGAGGCATACAAGACCCTCAGCGCCCAGGGCGTGGTGGTTCTGTCGATCTCCATGCGGGAGGATCCGCTCGAGGCGGTCCGCTACCGTGACTCTGTCGGCGCAACCTTCCCTGTCTACACGATGGACCCCGGCTGGGTCGGCTCGATCCTCGGCACCTCCGACCCAAACGACATCGCTCGCCTGCAGCAGTTGATGACGCGCGACTGGCAGATCGCCAACTTCCCGACCCACGTCTTCATCGACCGCGACGGCACCGTCAGCCGCATCATCCTCGCGCAGATGACCTACGAAGAGGCCGTCGGGTATGGCGAGGAGATCATCGCCAGCGAGCAACCTGCGGTCGACGTCCTCTACCAGCACGGCGTCATCCGCGAGATCGCCTGAATCGGTCGCCCGCGTGGCGATGTCCCGACAGGGGCGTTGGCTTAAGCGCTCGCATCGTACAGCCGCCCCTTGTGGGCGGCTTT
>CAZVAA010000215.1:0-4927 GCA_964624125.1 uncultured Sphaerobacteraceae bacterium
ACAAGGATCGTGCGTTCGATGCGTACCTCGCGGATATGAAGGTGTTCGTCTCCTACGAGGGCGACACCGCGCTGGCCAAGGTTGGCGTGCATTCGATGACGATGAACGTGCGCGGCAAGGTGATCGACATGGGCGGCATCGGCGGCGTCGCCACCATGCCCGCGGGCCGGCGCGGCGGGCGCATCCGCGCCTTGATGACGCGGGCGTACGAGGACATGCGAGAGGCGGGCCAACCGGTATCGACCCTCTATCCCTTCCGCGAATCCTTCTACGAGCGGCTCGGATACGTCTCGTTCCCGGCGCCACTCTACCTGACGGTCAATCCCTCCGAGCTTGCGCCGCTGATGCGAGTCGACCACGCCGCGACCATCGAGCATATGCGGATTGCGGATGGCTTCGAGCAATGGGTGGGCTTCGTGGACCAGTTCCAGGGAGCCTGCCACGGATTCTCGCTGCATGGCTCCGTCCCGCGGTCAGCGATCCAGGACCGGAATGCCTGGTGGCTGACGCTAGTGCGGGAGGATGGCGAGCTGACCGGCGCCATGACGTACAAGATCCTCGGCATGAGCCAGCCGATGCACGTGAAGACCTTCTTCACCACCACCCTCGCCGCCCGCTATCGCCTGCTCGAGTGGATCGGACGGCATGTCGACCAGACGCCGTCCGCGCAGATCCCGCTGATGCCCGGTGACAACCCGGAGTTGTGGTGGCACGACCTCGGGGACACCATCTCCAGCAGCGGCACCGATGCGTGGGGTCCGGCCATGGGGCGCATCGTTTCGGTCGACGCCGTCTCCGGCATCGGCGCCGGAGAGGGTGAGGTCACGCTCGAGATCACCGACGAGCACGCACCCTGGAATGCCGGGACATGGACCTTCCGTGGCTCGTCCGGCGAGCTGGAGGTCACCCCGGGCGGCTCCGCGAAAGCGAGCATCTCCATCCAGGGGTTGTCCGCGCTCGTTTTCAACGGGATCGACCCAGACCTCCTGCCGTTCCGCGGCTGGGGCACGGTGAACGAGGCCGACGCCGACGCGCTGCGCGCCCTCTTCCCACCCGTCCGTCCCTATCTCCACGAGCAGTTCTAGCGACACCTCACAAGACTCACCCGTTCGTAGCCCCGCAGCTTGTCTGCGGGGTTTCCCCTTTAACACCCCGGCTCCGCGACCTCGTACCCGGATGGCCAGGGGGAATGCTCTCTGACTGCCCTTTTGGCTGAGGAAAACCCGAAGGGGGGTAAGGATGTCGGCTACCAAACCACCGGAACTTCGGTGAAACTTCTGCAGATTAGGGCTACCCAAGAGCCAGGTTTTGATTAGTATGGGCATATAGTTTTCAAATCAGACGATGCCGTTGATAGCGGCACGGCAACGACATTGCAACAAGAACTGGGAAGGAGCGGGCCGGACATCAAGGGAGATCGTTCCTGCGACCTCGTAATCGTTCTCTGAAGGACGGACACGGGGTCTTGGATTATGCACGGCTATTTCGGATACCAGTCGTGGCCGTGCCCAACATCAGTGGACATCTTGAGCCAATCTCGCCTCGCTCTTGCAGCGACACCGGGATTGGCGCCTCTGTGGCGACAACATCACGCTGAAAGGCCTGCTTACATGGTCAAACGCTCTGGAATAGTTGCACTCTGCTTACTCGTCGTCATCACCGGGCTCATGTCTGCGCCGGTCACATTACGTGCCCAGGACAGCACCCCCGAATCCGTGGCCGGAGAGAGCTTGTTCACAGCGGACGGCGTATCGGCGCCTATCCTTGCGCAGGCGGAACTTCCCGAGGAGACTGACGCCGGCTCGACCCTCGTGCTCGAACGCATCGAGGTCCCTGCCGGGGGCGCCACGGCTGCTCACTTGACGGTCGGCCCGGAACTCATCTACGTCGCGCAGGGCGAGCTCACCATCGAGGACGACTTCGGCTTCGGCTCGACGATTCAGGCAGGTACGAAGCTATCCCTCAATCCCGGCACGACCTATATCGCTGCAAATAACGGAACCGCTCCCGCCCAGGTGCTTCGATTACGCATCGCCGATGATGGCGAGACCGGCAGTGCAAGTCCGTCACTCGATAGTGCAACACCCATGGCAAGCCCCGTTGTTGACTCCGGGACGATAACCACGCTCGTCTCCATTCCGGTCCAGGCGGCGCCAGATACCGGATTCACCATGTACCTCGCCGAAGTGAGCTTCGAAGCCGGAGCCTCAAGCGGCGAGCAGGGGCATGCCGGCCCGATTGGGATCTACGTTACCGACGGCACGCTCAAGATGATGAGTCCGTCCGGTCTCGAAGGGGACATTGACGCCGGCCGCAACGTGACCCTTCCCGCCGAGACACCGCTGCAGGCTCGTACCGAGAACGGCGCAACCGCGCTGATTATCGGGACCGGGGATGTTTCGGCGGGCCTCATGGCTGAGGTCACGCCTGCTCCGACACCGGAGCCAACGCCAACGCCGGAGCCGACTCCTACCGCGACAATTGCTCCGACGCCGTCTCCCACCCCCGAGCCGACACCGTCACCGACGCCCGAACCAACGCCGTCCCCCACACCGACGCCACCAGCCGCGGGCACAGTGCTCTATAAGGCAGATACTTCAAGCGGTTTTTCCGATTGGAACCAAGCCGGCGGGTGGCAGACTGTGGGCGGCATGCTGGTGAACGACGGAACGAGTGACGCTCCTTTATTCCTGGGTGCTCCATTTCAGCCAACCACGCCGGACTACGCGGTCGAAGTGGAAATGCAGTGGGCGCGCGATGGGGAGACCTTCGGGTTCGTGGCAAGAGGTGGCGACGAGGGAGGATACTGGGTCGGATTTGCCCCGGATTGTAACTGGGAGCCAAATGAGGACGACATTGTGCTTTGGGCTCCGCTAATAGATTCCTTCTGTGCCGAAGATGGCAGAATTGCCGGCTCCGAAGTGGAGCTCGACTCCGAGTGGCATACCTACCGACTTGAGGTTCAGGGCAATATCATTCGGGTGTTCCTGGACGGTGGATTGATGATCGAGACCACCGACAATCGCTTCTTGTCCGCGGGACAGGTGGGACTGTGGAGCGACGGGGCTCAGGTGAACGTCCGAAGCTTCACCGTCATCGCGCTCGGCGATAGCAGTGCCACGAATTCATCACCCACTGCAACGGTACAGGCGGAGGTCGCCAGCAGCGACGGCAGTGAGCCTGTCGGCGGGCAGCCAATCCAGGCGTTGACAGACGCCTATTCCGGCGACCTCGGCGCACTCCTGCCGACCGAGGCCGATGTCCCCGGCCATCTCGTCACCGTCGGGGGTGCCAATCGCACCCTCGACGAAGTCGCCGTCAACTACATCGACGCGTCCCAGACAACTGCGCTCTTCCAGGACTGGGGATGGCAGGGAAATATCACTCGGGCATTCAATTTGCCGAGCGGAGGCTCTCGTCCGTCCGGGGACGTCGATGGCATCTATGTCAGCATCCACGCCTTCTCGTCACCGGAAAACGCAATCGCCGCGCTCGACTTCTCACTCGTCGAACAACAGACCGGCACGGACCTCTACGAGGTCGCCGTGGAGCCGATTGGTGACTACTCCCGCGCGCTCTACGGCCCAATGCCGTATGGCATGGAGATCACGCTCCTCGTCCAAAAAGCCAACCTGCTGATCCGCGTCTCGGCATCATCGCCAGACGGAGACCCCACCAACGTCGGAATCGCCACAACGCAAGCAATCATCGCAAAGGTCGGCTGATACAGATGTGCGCCAGCGTGATGTCACTCGACATCGGTTTGCTCGATGTCGCGAGGCTGTCGCTGGGTTGGTCGTTGAACGCGTGAGGAATCACCTCCTCGCCGTCTCAGTTGTCTCTCCAGTCGGCGTTGCATGAACCTGTCGAGTAGATCACGAAGTCATCCAGTGATGCACCAGTAACCGAAAAGGGATCGCTATCGTGGTCGCGACAGACATGACAAGCAAAGCAATTCCGGCCATCCACGCGGTTGGCGTCACTGCCCTGTTTATCGGTCCATTCTTTTCCGCGATCGACGAAACGGCTGGACGAAGGACCGCCGGGTTTCTGGAATACCGCGACTGGCTCGCCCTGTGGGGCGATGAATGGTTCATATACATCGCCCTGGCAGGCGTCTTCGCGGCTGTTTTGGTAGCGGTATTAGGCAAGGGATCAATGCGGGTACCAGCAATCGTCCTCGGCTCGCTAACAGGGCTGACTCTGCCCATCATGTTCTTCATTCGATACGGCAATGGAATGCCGGTGGATGGGTACGTTGAGACATGGGGCTGGGGATTGTCTGCCTATACCGGCGCATGTGTAGGTGCCGCGATTCTCGCGGTCGTTTTCAGCTACCTCGAGCGCAGTGGGGCAGAAAACCGGTAACCTGACACACAAAGACGCCCCGGACCGATGGTCCGGGGCGCTTTTCGTCGCTCAATTATGGGAACGTCTATCCCTCGAGGAGCAGGTTCTCCGGGTCCTCGAGCAGCTCCTTGATCTTGACGAGGAACTGGACGGAGGTGGCGCCGTCGACCACACGATGGTCGTAGGAGAGCGCGATGTACATCATCGGGCGAATCTCGACCTGGCCATCAACGGCAACCGGCCGCTGCACGATGTTGTGCATGCCGAGGATGCCGACCTGCGGCGTGTTCAGGATCGGGGTGGAGAGCAGCGAGCCGTAGATGCCGCCGTTGGTGATCGTGAAGGTACCGCCCTGGAGCTCCGGCAGCGACAGCTTGTTGTCGCGGGCGCGCGTCGCCAGGTCCTTGATGTCCTGCTCGATCGCAGCGAAGCTCTTACGGTCCGCGTCGCGCACCACCGGAACCACCAGGCCCTGGTCGGTCCCGACCGCGATCCCGATGTCGTAGTACTTCTTCAGCACCAGCTCGTCGCCCTGCAGCTCGGAGTTCACATCCGGGAACGCCTTGAGCGCGCCGAC
>CAZVAA010000216.1:0-4906 GCA_964624125.1 uncultured Sphaerobacteraceae bacterium
GATCGTCCTCCGGGCACAAGGAGAGCCGGCCATCGCCCCTGGGGGCGGTGACCGGCTCTCTTCAATCGAGGCAGAAGCTCAACGGTGACCTCGCATTAGCCCCTGCCACGGGCCGCATGGGCGATGGCCTCCTCACTCACCCGGTACACGGGCTCCACGGTCACCGGGAAATTGACCGAGTTTGCGATGAAGCAGAGGCGGTGCGCCTCATGGTGCTGGGCGTCGGCCTTCTCCTGGTCGGCGTCCGGGGCCAGCGTGATCTCCGGACGCAGCACGACCGAGGTGAAGCGACCGCCACCGTCGCGATCCTCGACCATCGTGCCCTCGGCATGGTCGACATATTCCGTCACCACGACACCGTACTTCGCGCAACGGCTGAGGAACCAGAGCATGTGGCATTGCGAGAGGGAGGCGACCAGCAGCTCCTCGGCGTTCCATCGTGCCGGATCGCCGTTGAACGCCGGGTCCGCCGAACCGGGGATCGCCGGTTTCCCGGCAGTGGTGATGTCCTGGTTCTTCACGTAGCTGGTCGGCCCGGCAGTGCCCTGGCCGGTATTGCCGGTCCACGTAGCGGTGACGAGATAGGTGTGGCTCTTCTCGGACATGGTTTCTCCAGGTGGGTAGTTCAGTCGCTGGCGGCCTGGTTCAGCGAGGCGGCGTCCCGCAGGCGATCGACCTCCCCTGCCGGGTCGTCGACCTCGATGCAGAGGTAGTCGTATTCATCGCCGCGAAGCTGGATCGTGATGCAGTTGGCGGCCTTGCGGCGAAGCCAGAACGACCGCTCGCGATCGGTCACATAGGTCCCGGCCTTGAGCAGGATGGGAATGTGGACGCCGGGATCCGATTCGGCGCTGAACGAGCGATTGGCGAACCCGACATCGTGCTCGACGCGGATCACCCTGGAGTAGGGAATGGTCATGCGCTGTTTCGAGGAGAGCAGCCTGTACCACCCCTGCGGCACGACATCGAACGAACGGTCCCCGTACTCGAGTTTGGTCACGGCCATGTGAAGCCTCCATAGCGTGCATATGTGGACCCCGGGATACCAGTTCCTCCAGCATACACGTTCGCCTGGGAAATCTCGCTACGGGGCGGAATCTGGTGGATGTGAGGTAGCCGTTGATTCGTGGCTCGACCCTGAGAGCTGGAGCACCGGTGCGCAATCGTCCGGGCCCCACGGCTCAGGCGGGAAAGTCGGCACCGCGTCCTCTGGCGCGGGCGGGAGTTCCCACGGGTAGATGGGCGTAAGCCACGGGGGCGTCCCACCGGGGCAAGGGATGACGACCTTCGGCGCGGCGGGCGGGATCGGCATCCCGGGTGTTGCGTCCGGGTATGCCGGCTCCTGTGTGACATCCGCATAGTGGTCCCACAACCCCTCGCACACACCGACGCAGAAGGGCAGCCACTCGTCGAGCTTCCATTCACCACCGGCCTGCTCAAAGACGAGGAGCGACATGGGTACCGCAGGGACGGCCGTGAACCTCGCGGGGTCATCGAGCTCGCCGCTCCAGTAGGCCGGCTCATCCGGTATCGCCACCCTGCCATCCGTCAGCATGACCGCATGTTCCGGCTGGAAGACCGATTCGGGCTCCGTGACCGAAGCGTCAGCGTTGGTCGATGGTGGCTCTTCATCGAGCACGTGAATGAACGCGGATGGATTCCGGTGCCGGTACGTCTCGGCAACCTCGCGACCGAGCGCGACATTCTCCCGGTTGATGGTGGGCAGGTGCAACCCGGAGGCGAGTTGGTTTTGCGTCTCGTAAAGGTGGCGATCCGTCTCGAGCGCCTGGCGCTGGCGGGATGTCCCGAACTGGTCGCACGCGACGACTTCGCGGGCGGTTGTTGCGACGGTCTCGGCGGTGTCCGGATCCACCGATGAGAGCGGGCCGTAGGCACGTGGCGCGGCCACCGTCGGCGCGGACACGACCGTCGCATAGCGGGCTTCGTCGATCGGCTCGACGGTGCATTCCCCGGGCTGGATGTAGGTGAGCCATTCGTTCTCCATCGAGGGCAGGGTGGCCGGGCCGGCGGATTCCTGGCCGAGCTGGTCACCTTCGACAGTTGGCGCGGCCGCGTAGGCGGTGGGCGTGACCTCGGGCATGCTGTCGCGCCGCAGGACCGGATAGGCGGTGAGGGCGGCAATGACGATGGCGGCGAGCGCCATGGCGGTGATCGCGGTCGGGAGGCTGGTGTTGACGATGCCAGGCTGCGAGCGTCGTGACACCGGGTGACGGTTCCGCCGCCTCGCGCCCCACGGGTTGAGCGCGGCGGGGTCGGTCAGCGCGGGCTGGGTGAGCGGGCCGGGGCCACCGGTGCTCGGGGTGCCACCGTCATGCGCACCCAGCACCGCAACGCGGATCGATGCACGACGCTCGTCGTCCAGATGGTCGACGTTGTGCTGCCGGTGCAGGCACCGAGCGAAGGACGCGAGTGGGGCGGTGTCGGTAGGCGTGATGCCGTTCGAGAGCTCATCGAGCAGGTCAGCGAAGCGGTCCTCGTTCATGGTTGCTCCTCCGTGAACGCATCGTGATATGGGGCGAGGAAGTCGCGCAGCCGCCGGTAGGCGCGGAACTGGGTCGATTTGACCGCGGCGAGCTTCATCCCCAGGACGTCGGCGATCTCCGGGCCGGTGAGCCCGGCGAGGCGGAGCTCGACGACCTCGCGCTGCCCGTCCGTCAGCTCCGCGAGCGCGGCCCGGAATGCGTGGCGGAGATCGTCCTGGAGGGCGATACGCTCGGGGCCGGGTGCGGCGTCCTCGATCAGGTGGATGCGGCCGGACAGGTCGAGCGAGGCGATATCGCGGTGTGAACGGTAGGTATCGACCAGCAGGTTGTGGGCGATCGAGAAGAGCCAACTGCGGAAGGTGCCACCGGAATCGGAGTAGCGTGGCATTGCGGCAATCGCCCTGGAGAAGATCTGGGCGGTGAGATCGGCCGCGAGGTCGGGATCGTCGATGCGATGCCGGCAGTAGGCGTAGATGGCGTCGACATAGCGCTCGTAGAGCGGGGCGAAGGCGGCGGGGTCGCGTTTGGCGCGGGTGATCTGCGCGGCTTCGTCGTGGACGGCGGGTTCCGCATGGCGCGGTTCGGGCGCGGGCGGGTCGGCCAGCAAGGAGAGCACCCTGCCGGTGGGCCCATCGCGATCTGTTGCGTCCATGCGTTGTGCCTGCATGCGCGCATCCTCTCACACCCAGATTGCATCCGCCTCATATGGGTGAACGGGAACGGCGGAAAAAGGATTCGGGTCGTTCCCGGGATTCCGCTCCGCGTGAGCCCGACACGACACCGGCCGGTTTTCGTGGGTGGCGAAACCTGGGGGCGCAAAGGGTGTAAAGTCAGGGTACACAACATCCTGCCTTTGCGTTTCCCGGAGGTGTCATGATGACGACTCCCGCTACTCCTTCTTCCCCTTCCTCCACTTCCCCCTTCTCTGCGCAGGTGTGGCGCGGACGATTGTTCGGCGCCGTCGCGATGCTGGCAATGCTGGGCGTGGTCACGCTGGCGCCGCAGGTGAGCGCGGCGGTATCGCTGCTTGATACCCTGGCCGATGCGTTCCTGCTCGCGCTGCCGCTCTCGGTCTTCTCGTGGTTCATGGAACTGTTCGGCCCGCAGGCGAAGACGCTGCTGCTGGCCGGGCTGGTGGTCGCGCTGCTGCTGCTGGGCGCGTGGCTCGGCGGACGCCTGATGGCGGAGGCGGAGCGGCAATTCCGCATCGTATGGCCACGGGCGGCGACGATCGCCAGCGTGCTGTTCGGGCTAAGTGCCGCGCTCGTCCTGCTCTACACGAACATGCAGTCGCCGGAGATGCTCTCGGACGGCGGCTTCCTGGCGACAACCGTCGCGCTGGCGCTGGGATCAATCGCCTTCGCGCTGGTGCTCGGCGGGCTGGTGCGGGCGTCGCTGCGAACGGAAACGGATGTCGAATCGCCGGGCCGGCGGAAGGCCCTCGCGTGGGGCGTCGGCGCGGCAGCGGCGGTCGCCGGGTTCGTCGTGGTTGGACGCGATTTCCTGCGGGTGGCGAGCCGCGCGACGGGATCCTCCGGACCAACCGGCGAGATGCCGCCGGCGATCACGCCGGTGGAAGATTTCTATATCGTGTCGAAGAACTTCGTCGATCCGGACAACGATCGCGGGCCGGACTGGACGATCTCGATCGACGGGCTGGTCGACACGGAGCTCACGCTCGGGCAGGCCGACCTCGAAGCGCTCGGCAGCGAGCGGTACATCTCCACCCAGCTGTGCATCAGCAACCCGGTGGGCGGAAACCTGATCGGCACGGCGGAGTGGACCGGGGTGCCGCTGGCGGCGGTGCTGGAGCAGGCCGGTATCGGCCAGGGCGCCTACAAGGTCGTGTTCGAAGGCACGGACGGATATACGACGGGCGTTCCGGTCGACCGGGTGATGGCCCCGGAATCGCATCTGGTCTGGGCGATGAATGACGTGCCGCTCCCGCGCGAGCACGGGGCGCCGGTGCGGGCGGTGATTCCCGGGTTGTACGGGATGAAGAGCGTCAAGTGGCTGACGAAGATGACCGTGACGGCCGACGACTACCAGGGCTACTGGGAGCAGCGCGACTGGACGGACGAGGCCATTGTGAAGCCGATGAGCCGGATCGATGTGCCGGCAAGCCATGACATCGTGCCGCCGGGTCCGGTGGAGGTTGGCGGGATCGCGTTCGGCGGCGACCGGGGCGTGAGCGCGGTCGAGGTGTCGGTGGATGACGGCGCGAACTGGCAACAGGCGGAGATCGTCGAGGAGCCGAACCCGGACGGGATCGCCTGGGTGACGTGGACGTTTACATGGGACGCGGAACCGGGCGGCTACACGCTGGCGGTGCGGATGATCGATGCGGAGGGCGAGCCGCAGACGGATGAGCATGCGTCAACGCTGCCAGACGGGGCAAGCGG
>CAZVAA010000217.1:0-4881 GCA_964624125.1 uncultured Sphaerobacteraceae bacterium
TCCATATCGCCCAGAGCGCAGGTTTGACGGTCGATTGACGATCCATCCCTACGCTGTCCTCACGAGCGCGAGAAACGCCAGAATGCCCCCTTCCGGGGAGGCACAACGCAGCGTGGAGGAGATGCAACATGGCAATGGACACTGCCCTCATGGACGCGAACGACACCGCAACCGGAACGCGCGGCCGCGCCATCGTCATCGGTGCGGGAATCGGCGGCCTTCTGGCTACCCGGGCCCTGGCCGACGCATACGACGAGGTGCTCATCCTCGAACGCGACACGCTTCCGGAAACCGGCAAAGGCCGCAAGGGGATTCCGCAGGGGCCCCATGTCCATGCCCTGATGTCGCGAGGAGGCACGATTCTCGAGGCGCAGTTCCCTGGCATCATCGATGAACTGGTGGACTGCGGCGCATTGCGGGCCGACCTGGTCGCCGATAGCCGCTGGTACCAACACGGTGGATATCATCTCGACGCGAGATCCGGATTGCGCGGGCTCGCCATGACCCGCCCCCTGATCGAAGGCATCATCCGCGAACGGGTGCGCGCGCTGCCCAACGTGGTTATCCAGGAACGCACGGCGGTCAAGGGGCTCCTCGCCACCGCCGACCGCTCGCGCGTCACGGGAGCCAGGATCTCCGAAGGGCCGGACTACACCGACAGCGGGGACATCCCGGCCGACCTCGTCGTGGACGCCAGCGGCCGGGGCTCGCACCTGCCTGCATGGCTCCAAACGCTGGGCTTCGACGCGCCCGGCGAGCGACGCTCCGGGGTCCCGACCCATTACGCATCCCGATTCTTCCGGCGGCGCCCGGGAGACCTGGATGGCAAAGTCGCGGTGATCGTGGCGTCCTCGCCGGAGATGCCGCGTGGCAGCGTCCTCATCGCCCAGGAGGGTGACCGCTGGCTGGCGACGCTCGTCGGCCGGGGGGATGTGCAGCCGCCAACCGACCTCGACGCGTTCATCGACTTCGCGCGCTCGTTACCCGCGCCGGAGGTTTTCGACATCGTCAGCACCGCCGAGCCACTTGGCGACGCCGCGGTCTACAGCTTCCGCAGCGACCAGCGACGGGACTACGACCAGCTGGCACGGCTCCCGGATGGCATCCTGCCCTTCGCCGATTCGATCTGCGCATTCAATCCCGTCTACGCCCAGGGAATGAGCATCGCCGCGATCGAGGCCGAGGCCCTGGCGCACTGCGTCGCCGCCGGGACGGAGCAGCTTGCCCGGCGGTTCTTTGGCGCGATCGCACGGGATTTGGACAATGCCTGGATGCTCGCCGCCGGCACCGACAGGCGATTCATCACCGCACCCGAGGCACTCCCGCGCAAGGAGCGCATCCTGAACGGGTACCTGAACCGGCTGCACGTCGCGGCACGCGTTGATCCGGCAGTCTCGGTCGCATTCCGGGAAGTCACCAATCTCCAACGCCCACCGACGTCATTGATGCGCCCTGCCATCATGATGCGCGTGCTATTGGCGACCCTGCGCCAGCGTGGACTCGCCGTGAAGGATCGCGGCAAGGACTCTGGCGAGGCAGTTCCGGATCACGCCGTCGTCACGCCCTGAGGGATCACCCCTGCGGATCCGTTTCCGGCCCGAAAGACACAACACCAACGGAGGGCATGACTGGCGTGCCCTCCGTTGGGATATCCGGCGCACACTTCCGACAAACTTTCGTGACCCGGGCGAAATAGGCTCGACGGTGGGACCACATTGAATGCCTCTCCCATCAGGAGCTCTTCCCCTTGCCGACGACCATACGTGCATTGGGCCGCGACGCCGCATTGCTGGCCGGGTTCACCTCGCTCGCCTACGCCGGCATGAAAGTCGCCATGGCCCTTCGCGGCGAGCTTGGCCTCCCCGGCTTCCCGCCGCGCCCGACCTCGAACACCGCCGATCCGGACATCGCGCGCAACGAGTGGATGCTCGCCTTCCTGGGGCTCGTCGCCGCAGGCATCGCCTTCGCGACCTGCTCTTCCCCGATCCGGCGCGTTCCTCGCTGGATCGTCGTCATCGCCGTCCTGCTCGCGGGAGGCTCGCAGGCGGCCGGCGCCATCGGGATGACGCTTCGCGTCACCCGCCTCCTTCCCGATCTCGGCCCGGGTCCGCAAGGATGGTCGACGTGGATCGTCCTCGTCATCCTCGACGTAGGCGCCATCGCCTGGATTGGGCTGGGATGGATCCTCGCCCGCCACGGTCACATCGCCGATGAGCAGGAATAGACGACAGGTGTGGGGACGGCTGGCGGCGATGTGGGCCGTCGCCTTCGCGATCCCGCACATCCTCTGGGGTCTGGGGTGGTTCGAGACATCGCTGCGCTTCAGTCTCGGCCTCGCCCCGGCAGCAAGGGAAGCGTGCACGATTCGCGAGCCCGCCTTCATCGCGACCGGACTTTGGGGCGTGGCGGGGCTGCTGGTGATGGCGGCACTCATCGCCCTCGCCACATCGGAGCGTTGGGGCCGCATGCTCCCCCGCTGGATGGTGCTGACCGGCGTCTGGGGCGTCTGCCTTGTGCTTTCGATCCGTGGATTGTTCCTGCCCGGCGTTGCCGGCGCGATCGCCATCGAGGCCGGACTCATCTCCACCCCCGAGGGCATCGACCCCTCGTGGATCCGGTGGAATATCGTCCTCTGGTCGCCGTGGTTCCTGGCCGGCGCCGCGCTTTTCGCGAATGCGGCCCGCGCTTTCGCCCGCCACGAACCGGCCTAGAGCAGCCCCGTGTCGACGAGGATTTCCCGGATGCGCGCGGTCTCCTCATCGTTGAGCCGGGTCATCGGGCGGGCCGTCACATTCGTGTCGATCACGCCACGTAGCATGAGCGCGGTCTTGAACCCGCCAATCGCCGATGCGGTGAACCCCGTTCGTCCCGGCGTCGCCTGACGGACGATCTCGAACAGGCGGCACAATCGCTCCTGCTCCTCACGCGCGGCGGCGAGGTCACCAGCCTTCACCGCATCGTAGATCCGCACATAGCCAGCGGGGTCAACGTTCCCGATGCCGGGCACGACACCATGCGCGCCCATCTGCAGGACGGCATCGACCGTCAGCTCCGCCCCGGTGAAGGCCGAAAAACCCCGAACATCGCGGGTATCCAGCAGCACATTTCGGAAGTTGCCCTCGTTGCCGCTGCTGTCCTTCATCCCGGCGACCAGGCCTTCCCGCGCCATCGTCACCAGCGTCTCGCGAGCGATGCTCACCTGCACATTGAACGGAATCTCGTAGGCGAAGACCGGCAGGTCGACCGCCTCCCGCAGCATCCTGAAATGCGCGATCATCTCGTCCTGCGATGGCCGGATATAGAACGGCGCGGTGGATACCAGCGCATCCACGCCGAGCCGGTGGGCCACCCGCGCATGGGCGATCATCTGGGCGGTCCCCATGTCGATGATGCCGGCCAGCACCGGGACCTGCCCGGCCACGGTCCGCACCGCGACGTCCAGCACCTGTTCGCGCTGGGCATCGCCGATCGCAGCGGTCTCGCTGGTCGAGCCAAGCATGAACACGCCATGCACGCCGGCGTCCAGCTGGAACCGGATCAACCGCTCCAGCGACGGCACATCGATCTCGTGATTCTCTGTCAGCGGGGTACACACCGGCGGGACAACCCCGCCAAAGTTCTCCGGAATCGGCATGGTCACGCATCTCCTGAACATCCGCGGCATTTGACGGCATCATCCGGCAATGGCATCTATTGCGCAATGATCGCCGCGAAAGGATGTGCCTGATGGAGTCACCGCGCCAGTTCGACAGGAGAGCTCGCCCCTTCGCCAACGGCGAGGACGGTATCGCCTGCTTCCGCATCCCGAGCATGGTCGTGATGGGTAACGGGGACCTGCTGGCGGTCGCCGAAGCGCGCCTCGAGAACTGTTTCGATCACGGCGGCCCGATCCGCATCGTGGGCCGGACCAGCGACGACAGCGGCATGTCGTGGGGCCCGCTTGTCGAGATCGCCCGCAATATCCTGCCGGACGGGAGTGAGCACGTCGCCCAGAATCCCTGCCTGGTCGTCGACCACATGGATCCGGCCCACCGGCAGGGCAAGGTCATCCTCATGTTCAACAAGGCGGAAGCCGGCGAACGCGCGACCGCGGCCGGGGGACCCGTTCGCCGCATCTGCGTCATCGAAAGCACCGACCATGGCCGGACCTGGACCAACGAGCGCGACATCACCACCGATGTCCACCGCCCGAACCGGCCGGATTACGCAGCGGTCCATGCCGACGCGGCGACCCGCTACGCGCATCCGGACGACTGGCGCGCGCAGTTCCCGCCGGTCGGGCACGCAATCCAGCTTCGCGGCGGGATCGACGAACGCCCGGACACTCGTGGACGCCTCTTCTTCTCCGCCTATACGACCATCGGCGACGAGACGATCTTCGAGGGGCACACCTATGCGATCTTCAGCGACGACCACGGCGCGACCTGGCACCATACCGATGCCAGCCCGGTCCAGGGCGTCAACGAGTCGATGGCGGTGGAGATGGCCGATGGCCGGGTGCTGGTGAACTACCGGAACTACGCGTCGGCGGACGGGACGCTCTCCCCGCATCGCGGCAAGGCGATCTACACCATGGGCGAGCACGGCGAGATCGTCCCGCCGGCCCGGCATCGGGAGATACCCGAGCTTCCCATCACGTCAACCGGTATGCAGGGCAGCATTATCCGCGCGAGCTGGCCGGACGAAGCCGACGGCATCAGTCGCCTGCTCTTCGCGACCTGCGCCCACCCGACCGAGCGCAAGGGGATGACCGTCTGGATGAGCGAGGATGACGGCACGACATGGCCAGTGACGCGCCTCGTCGATCCCGGGCCGTCCGCCTACAGCGACATGGCGCTCCTGCCCGACGGGCGGATCGCCCTGGTCTACGAGCGGGGCGGC
>CAZVAA010000218.1:0-2124 GCA_964624125.1 uncultured Sphaerobacteraceae bacterium
GGATCGGCGTGCCGAGCTCGTAGGAGTTCTGGCTGGTCCAGCGACCGGTGCCCTTCTGGGCAGCCTTGTCCAGGATGACGTCGACGAGCGGTTTGTCGGTCAGCGGGTCGACGTACTTGAGGACCTTGCCAGTGATCTCGACGAGGAACGATTCGAGCTTGCCCGTGTTCCAGCGGTCAAAGACCTCGCCGATCTCGGCGGCGCTCATGCCGAGCGCGCGGCGCATGACGTCGTAGGCTTCGGCGATGAGCTGCATGTCGCCATATTCGATGCCGTTATGGATCATCTTCACGTAGTGGCCGGAGCCGCCCGGTCCGATGTGGGTGACGCAGGGGCCGGTGCTGGATTTCGCGGCGATCGCCGTCAGCAGCGGCTCAAGCTCGGTCCATGCTTCAGCCGGGCCACCGGGCATGAGGCTCGGGCCCCAGAGCGCGCCTTCCTCGCCACCGGAGACGCCCATCCCGATGAAGTGGAAGCCGCGTCCCTCGAGGTCTTTGGAGCGACGCTCGGTGTCGGTGAAGAGCGAGTTCCCACCATCGATGACGATGTCACCCTCGTCGAGATAGGGCGCGAGCTCCTCGATGACCGCATCGACCGGAGAGCCCGCCTTCACCAGAAGGATGATGCGGCGGGGACGCTCCAATGCGCCAACGAACTCCTCGATGGTTTTCGTGCCGAGGATGTCGGTGCCCTTTGCGCGATCGTTGAGGAACTCCTCGGTGCGCGCCCAGGTGCGGTTGTAGACCGCCGGGGCGAAGCCGTTGCGCTCGATGTTGAGGGCGAGATTCTCGCCCATGACCGCGAGGCCGATCACACCGACGTGTCGCCCGCCAGTGGCATTCGTGTTCATGCGTGTGGTTTCCCTTCACTGGTGTGGTGGTGACGGAGCGGCCGGGATGGCGGTGATCGAGGCTCCGGTGACCTGGAATGATCGGGGCGCCGGACTCGGGCGCCCCGTCTGCTTCAAGGCGAATTGGGCCATGCATCGACCCGGTTATCGACAGGGCGAGCCCGACACTCGGGATTCGCCCTGACGAGCCGGAATGCGCGATGGTCGCCCTAGCTGGTGACGAGGGCGCGCTTGCCTTCGACGCCTTCGAGAAGGTCGTCGTAGGAGTGCATGAAGGATTCGATGCCTTCCTCCTCGAGCTGCTTCGTGATCTCGTCGATGTCGAGGCCGACCTTGTGCAGGTCCTCCATGACCTGATGGGCGGCGGCGTAGTCGGTATCGACGGTGCGCTCGACCGTGCCGTGATCGAGGAAGGCCTCGATCGTCTTGGGCGGGGCCGTGTTGACCGTGTGCGGGCCGATCAGGGTGTCGACATAGAGGACATCGCTGTACTCGGGGTTCTTGGTGCCGGTCGAGGCCCAGAGCGGGCGCTGGACCATGGCACCGGCGTCGGCGAGCGGCTTGAATTCGTCGGAGTTGAAGAGCTTCTCGAAGATCTCGTAGGCGAGGCGCGCATTTGCGATGGCGACCTTGCCCTTGAGGCTCTTCGCCACCTCGACGTCTCCTTCGCCGGCGGCGATCTTCTCGTCGAGCTGCTTGTCGGCAAGGGTGTCGACGCGGCTGACGAAGAAGGAGGCGACGGACGCGAGCTTGTCGATCGGCAGGCCGTTCTCGTGCCGCTTCCGGAGGGCCTCGATGTAGGCGCGGGCGACCCGCTCGTAGTTGGCGAGCGAGAAGAGCAGGGTGATGTTGATATTGATGCCCTCGGTGAGAAGCTGGCGGATGGCCGCCACGCCTTCATCTGTGCCGGGGACCTTGACCATGAGGTTCGGCCGGTCGACCGCGTTCCAGAGGGTGCGGGCGTTCTCCATCGTGCCATCCGCGTCGCGAGCGAGGCTCGGGAGGACCTCGATGGAGACATAGCCGTCCTCGCCACCGGTCTCATCGTAGATCGGGCGGAAGAGGTCGCAGGCGTCCTGGATGTCCTTGACGGCGACGGTCTGGAAGACCTCCGCCGCGTTCTTGCCCTGCGTCAGCAGGTGGACGATGTCCTCGTCGTAAGTATCGCCGGCGGCGATCGCCTTCTGGAAGATCGTCGGGTTGGAGGTGACGCCGCGGATGCCGACGTCGTCGATGCGCTTCTTGAGCTCGCCGCTCTCGATCATGGCGCGGCT
>CAZVAA010000218.1:2224-4840 GCA_964624125.1 uncultured Sphaerobacteraceae bacterium
GCCTAGGAGTGGCCTTCGTCGCCTTCCATCTTCTTGCCGGCGGCGTGCTCCGCGTTGAAGTCCTTGTCGAGCTCGTCCGCGAGGTCGGACTTGCCGAGCAGGCGGGCGGCGGTGGCAGCGACATGCTCGGCGGTGAAGCCGAAGAACTTGAGGACTTCCTTGCCGGGGCCGGAGGCGCCATAGGTCTCCATGCCGACATGGGCGCCGTTGTCGCCGGTGTACTTCGCCCAGCCGATGGGTGTGCCGGCCTCGACGGAGACGCGTGGCGCGCCCTGCTTGCCGAGGACGGAGGCCTTGTAGGCGTCGTCCTGCTGCTCGAAGAGCTCCCAGCTGGGCATCGAGACGACACGCGCGCTGATATCGTGCTTCGCCAGCAGATCGCGGGCCATGAGCGAGAGCTCGACCTCGGAGCCGGTGGCGAGCAGGGTCACGTCGGCGTTGTCGTCGCCGGCGATGACGTAGGCGCCCTTGCTGACGTCGCCCTTCGCGCCGGAGCGATCGAGGATCGAGAGATCCTGGCGGGAGAGGACGAGCAGGGAGGCGGTGTCCAGCTCGAGCGCGACCTTCCATGCCTCGACGGTCTCATTGGCGTCGGCCGGGCGCAGCACGGTGAGGCCGGGGATGAGGCGGAGCGACATCGTCTGCTCGATCGGCTCGTGGGTTGG
Source organism: uncultured Sphaerobacteraceae bacterium (assembly GCA_964624125.1). Classification (GTDB taxonomy): domain Bacteria; phylum Chloroflexota; class Chloroflexia; order Thermomicrobiales; family UBA6265; genus UBA6265. The sequence continues at coordinate 2,890 of CAZVAA010000218.1, forward strand.
GCCGTCCTCGCCGACGGCGATGCTGTCATGGGTCATCACGAAGATCGACTTCAGGTGGCTGAGGGCGGCAAGGCGGATCGAGGGGCGGGCGTAGTCGGTGAAGACGTGGAAGGTCGAGGCGAACGGGATAACGCCACCGTGGGCGGCCATGCCGTTGACCATCGCGGCCATGCCGTGCTCGCGGATGCCGAAGTGGATGTTGCGGCCGGCGTAGCTCCAGCCGCCGCCGGTCTCGCCCTGCGCCTCAAGGTCGTTGAACGACGGGTCGCCGAAGTCGCCGCCACCCTTCATCGCCGTGTTGGTGGACGGGTTGAGATCGGCTGAGCCGCCAAGGAAGGTCGGGAGCTTCTCGAAGAAGGCGTTGATCGTCTCGCCGGATGCCTTGCGGGTGGCCATGGCCTTGTCGCCAGGCTTCCAGCTCGGGAGATCACTGTCCCAGCCGTCGGGCAATTCGCCCGCGAGGGCCTGCTCGAACTCGGCAGCCTCGGCGGGGTAGGCGGCCTTGTAGGCCTCGAACGCCTTGTTCCAGTCCTCCTCGGCCTGCTTGCCGTTGTCGACGGCTTCGCGGAAGTGGCTCATCGCCTCGTCGGCAACGTAGAATGGCGGCTCGGTTGGGATGCCGAGGTTCTCCTTGGTCGCGGTGACCTCGTCCGGGCCGAGCGGTGAGCCGTGGACGCCGAAGGTGTTGGCCTTGTTCGGGGAGCCGTAGCCGATGACGGTCTGCGCGCAGATCAGCGACGGCTTGCCGGTTTCTGCCTTGGCGGCCTCGATGGCGGCGTCGACGGCTTCGGTATCCATGCCGTCGATGGACTGGACGTGCCAACCCATGGCCTCGAAGCGGGCGGCGACATCCTCGCCGAGCGAGACGTTCGCGCTGGCCGCAAGCGTGATGTGGTTCTGGTCGTAGAGATAGACCAGCTTGCCGAGCTTGAGGGTGCCGGCGATGGCAGCGGCCTCGAAGGCGACGCCTTCCATGATGTCACCGTCGGAGACGATGCCGTAGGTGTAGTGATCCACGATGTTGTGGCCGTCGCGGTTGTACTTCGCGGCGAGGAAGGCTTCGGCGGCGGCCATACCGACGCCATTGGCGAAGCCCTGGCCGAGCGGGCCGGTCGTGACCTCGACGCCGGGGGTGTCGAGTCGTTCCGGATGGCCCGGGGTGTTGGAGCCGAGCTGGCGGAAGCTCTTGAGGTCGTCGAGCGAGACGTCGTAGCCGGTCAGGTGCAACAGCGAGTAGAGCAGGGCCGAGCCGTGGCCGGCGGAGAGGACGAAGCGGTCGCGGTTGGACCAGTGCGGGTTTCGCGGGTTGTGGCGAAGGTGCTTCTGCCAAAGGGTGTAGGCCATCGGCGCGGCGCCCATCGGCAGGCCCGGGTGACCGGAATTGGCCTTTTGCACCATGTCCATGGAGAGGGTGCGGATCGCGTTGATGGCGAGTGTCTCGACACTCGTGGTTTCGGTGGCTTGTGCCACATTGGCCTCCTTGGTGATCAATCGACGGGAGCGGCGACAGGTGGTCGCTGTCCCGGTGTAGCGCCGCGAGAACTAGAGCGGCGGGGTTCCCCTGATTAAAGGGTGCCGTTCGCCGGCACACCTGTTTACCGTGCAGCCTTCGGGCCACGGTTTCCTGTTTCTATTATCCCACGTTCTTCAAGGGATGTTTTGTGGATTTGACGGGAAAAATCGTGGCCGCGACCGGATTTTACAATGCGGTAAAGATTCCGATGCCAATGGAGAGCAGGGCAAATGTCAGCATCAGCAGGCCAAACATGAGGAAGGAGCCGCCGGACTGGACCGCGCGAGGCGTTTTGGTGACGTAGCGCTGCCAGAGGACGTTGACGGCGAAGACTCCGGCGCCGAGGCCGATTCCGATCCAGAGTACAGAGGTGAGATCCATGCGAGGTGGCGGTCCGTTCGGGTGCAGGCGGGGCGATGGCGCTTGGCGATCGCGGAC
>CAZVAA010000219.1:0-4837 GCA_964624125.1 uncultured Sphaerobacteraceae bacterium
TCCGTCGGCTCGCCGGGCTCCGGCACCGAGGTCATCGCCCTCCGCATCCTCGAGGCCGCCGGGATCAATCCGGACGAGGACATCACCCGCGAGCAGCTCGGCGCCGCCGAGTCCGCCGCCGCGGTCAAGGACGGCAAGATCGACGCATTCTTCTGGTCCGGCGGTCTGCCGACCTCGGCCATCACCGATCTCGGCGCCACGCCGAACATGGAGATCGTGCTCGTCCCGCACGCCGACCTGCTGGAGACCGTGCGGGAATCCTACGGCACCTTCTATCACAGCGGCGTAATTCCGGCCGAGACCTATCCCGGCCAGGCCGAAGATGTCGAGGTCATCACCGTGCCGAATGTGCTGGTGGTGCACGCCGACATGGACGAGCAGCTCGCCTACGACATCGTCCAGACGATGTTCGACAATCAGGAAGACCTCGCCCTCGCCCATCCGGAAGCGAACAACCTCTCGCTCGAGACGGCACTGCAGTCGACCGCGCTGCCGTACCACCCGGGCGCCCTTCGCTACCTCGAGGAGCAGGGCATCACACCGGATTCGGCGGGAGCCTCACCGGAGGCCGATGCCGAAGCGACGCCGGCAGACTAGCCCGATCCGGACGGCCATTCCCTCGGGGATGGCCGTCCGTTTCAGGTTGCCGTCATGCGTCGGGTTGCAGGGGTCATCATCGTCACGGTCCTGCTCGCGCTTCCAGGCATGCTCTTGCAGCCGGCACTGGCCGTGACGCTGATCACCGGCGATGGCGACCAGCTCATCTGCGCCCGGGTCGAAACCGGCGCGCGCGTGGAGTTGCAGTTCACGCATTCGATGTACGGCGGCTACGTCCGCGAGAGCTACCGGGTCGACTCCGATGGCACGCTTTCGCGCCAGCGGATCATCACCGAAAACGCGGCCGCCGCCGAGTACTACGCGACCGACGGGCGCACCCGGCGCACAAACGACGGCTGGGAAGTCCTGGCCCCACCGTTCGAGACGCGCGAGCTGGTAATCCGCGTCGATGAGCGGGGCGATCACCGGCTGACGATCGACGGCACCTCGTATCACCTGGCGGACAGGCTCACGGCGCCGACCCAGGTCCGGATCGGGACCACGCACATATCGACACCATGGCGGTCGGCCTGTGAGTGACACGGGCCAACCGGCACAGGGGACACCAGTACCATGCAGGATGATTCGAGGAAGGACGACCAGCAGCCGCAAGACGTACCGGAGTCCGGTCCGGGTGACGCGCCGGTTGTGGACGACGCGGATATCGGGTCGGACCAGGAGACGGTCGATACCCAGAAGCTGATCGAGGAGTTCGAGTCGGAGAGCCCCGTTCGTATCCTGGGCGGGCCGATTGGCATCATCGTTGGGCTGATCGCGGTCACGCTCTCGGTCTACGCCCTCTACACCTCACGCGCCACGATCCCGATGCAGGTCTATCGCACCAGCTTCCTCGGCATCGCCCTGGCACTCACCTTCCTGCTCTACCCGTGGCGACGCGGCACCTCGAACAGCAGGCCCGCCATGGTCTTCGATATCGGCCTCGCCATCCTCGCCATGGTCGTGTCGCTCTATCCGCTGGACCTGTCGTTCTCGTGGTTCCCACTTGGAATCGACCAGGACTTCGTCCGCCGCGCCGCCCGCCCCAACGAGATGGATGTCTGGATGGGCTCCATCCTGATCATCCTTGTCCTGGAGGCCACGCGACGCACCGTCGGCTGGATCCTGCCCGCCTTTGCGGTCGGCTTGCTCGCCTACACCCACTGGGGCTACATGCTTCCTGGCGACTGGGGACATCGCGGCTACGACCTCGAACGCATCGTCGGCACGATGTACATCTCGCTCGAAGGCATCTATGGCACCGCCCTCGATGTTGCCGCGACCTATATCGTGCTCTTCACCATCTACGGCGCGGTGCTGGAGTTCTCCGGCGCGGGCAAATTCTTCCTCGATTTCGCCTTCGCCGCGACAGGCCGCCGCGCATCCGGCGCCGGCCGCACCACGACCATCGCCGGCTTCCTGCTCGGCACCGTCTCCGGCAGCGGCGTCGCCACCACGGTGACCCTCGGTTCCGTCGCATGGCCAATGCTGCGCAAGGCGGGCTACTCGCGGGACTCCGCGGGCGGCGTGCTCTCCGCCGGCGGTATCGGCGCGATCCTCTCGCCGCCAACGCTTGGAGCTGCGGCCTTCCTGATCGCCGAATACCTCCAGATCTCGTATCTCGACGTCCTCAAGATGGCGACCATCCCGACGATCCTCTATTACCTGTGTATCTTCCTGATGATCGAGCTCGACTCGCGGAAGATGAACACCCGCGCCGTCGTCATTGACACACTGCCCGCGGTCACGCTCGTGAAGCGATACTGGTATCACTTCACCTCGCTGGTGATGATCGTCGTGCTCATGGCGATCGGGTTCACCCCGCTCACCGCCGTCGTCTACTCAACGGGGATCGCCTTCCTGCTCAGCTTCCTGCGGCGGGATACGGCGATGACGCCATCGCGCACCTGGAACGCCCTGCGCGGCGGCGCGACCAGCACCCTGTCGGTCGCCTCCACGTGTGCCACCGCCGGCATCATCGTCGGCGTGATGGTCCTGACCGGTCTCGGGCTGAAGATGTCGGACCTGATCGTCGATCTCGCCAATGACAGCCTCTTCCTCAGCGTCATGTACACCGGAATCGCGGTTTGGGTGCTGGGACTGGCGGTACCGGTCACGGCGTCTTACATCATCGCCGCCGCGATCACCGCCCCGGCGCTGATCAGCATGGGCGTGCCGGCGGTGGCGGTCCACATGTTCATCTTCTATTACGCAGTGCTGTCGGAGGTCTCGCCGCCCACGGCGCTCTCGCCGTTCGCGGCGGCGGCGATCACCGGAGGCAATCCCTTCCGGACCATGATGATCACCTGGAAATACACGCTGCCGGCGTTCATCGTGCCCTTCATGTTCACGCTGAACACGGAAACCGGCATCAGCCTGCTGGCCCTCGGCGACTGGAGCGACATCATCCTCTCGACCGTCACGGCCTGTCTCGCGATCGTCGCGCTGGTGGCCGGGGTTGGCGGCTGGATGCTCCGGCCGGCGAACTGGCCGGAACGGGCCATCCTTGTCGTCGCGGCCGCCCTGCTGCTCTATACCGGGCCGGTACAGGACCTGATCGGGACCGCGCTCCTGATCCTCGCGATCGGTCTCCACTGGGTACGCATCCGGGGGGGCGACGAAGACACACCGAGCGTCACCGCCGCCCCGGCCTGACGACCTGCCCCGGAAACGAAACGGCCCTCGCATATGCGAGGGCCGTTGGTCATGCGTTCATCACGCCGGTCAGGCGGTCGCGTCACCGCGCACTACCCGGTTCAGCAACACCGGGCATGGCGCCTCGCGCACAAGCTTCTCGGCGACACTGCCGATCGACCAGCGCTTGAAGCCGCCCTGGCCACGGGTCGTCACCACGAGGATATCCTCCGCATCGACCTCCCGCATCAGGGCGAACGCCGCCGTGCCATCGAGCACCTTCGTCGTAACCTCGAGGCCCTGCTCGCGCAGTTTCTGCGCGTGACCCTCGAGATAGGCATCCGCTTCCTTCATCACCGCATCATGCGTGTCCTGGTAGAGCGTCGGCGGCTGCTCATGCGGCGGCACACCCTCGAGCCGGTACTGGCGGAGGGCCAGCCGGACCTCATCGTCACCAACGGCCTTCAGGAGGGTGAGCGGCATGTTCCCGATACGCGAGATACGCGCTGCCTGGGGCAGTGCCTGCTCGCCGAGGTCAGAGCCGTCCAGCGCGATGGCCACCCGCTTCGGCGCGCGGGGCTCCCGCGTCAGCTCGCCGATGCGCAGCAGGAGCGTCGGCGTCTGTCCGTGGCGCACCACCCGGTCGGCAACCGAGCCGAAGATGATGCGTCCCGCCGCGCCGCGACCGTGCGTCATCATCACGATCAGGTCTGCCTCGCGGCCTGCCTCGATGATCTCCTCGGCCACATCCCCGAGCCGTGTCTCAACAACCACATTCCGCTCCGGGGTACGGAGGTCGCTTGCGATCGACTCCAGCACCGCGGCCAGCGTGGACTCCTCATCCCCATCGGCCCAGTCGGTCGCCCATTCGGGGACCAGCACCTCGTCGTCCACCGCGACGTGGAGGAGCACGATCTCGTGAGCCGGGATATGCGACGCGAAGATCAGCGCCGCGCGGGAGGCATCTGATCCATCAACGGGGACCAGGATGCGATTGAAACGGTCGTCCTGGCGTCGATCTGTGGTGGTGTCATCGGTCATGGGTTCCTCCTTGGCGGGCATCGCGGGTGTCATTCTGCTTAAATGATACGGTGGAGGAAGGGTTCCTGCGAAACAGAAGCCTCATGAACATGCAAAGACCACCCGAAAGGATAGCCCACCCAGATGAAACCTTCGACCGCCGGCGGCCTCACCGCCATCCTGGGTATTGTTGCGTGTATCGTCCAACCCGTTATCACCGTCCTGACGGCGGTGGGCTCGGGGCTTGCCAGCACACCGGAGGATCGCGTGCCCGCGATCTCGAATACCCTCTGGGCCATCGCCGGCTTTGGCACCCCTGCCGCCGCCATCGCACTGGTGCTGCTCGTGTGGAGATGGACCAAACCTCTCGCCCTCGCCTACGCCACCACCTGGGCGGTCCTCGTCGGGTCGTACTGGGCCGGGTTGATCTTCAACGCGGGGACTGACTGGACCGGCGCCCTGCCCTTCCTGCTCCTGGAGTCCGCCCTCCCCCTCGCCTCCGTCACATTCGCCCTGTACGGCGTCTGGACGTACCGGTCCGGACCACCAGCGGAGAGGTGATCCCCGGGGCTGTGCTATCGTTTCGGCA
>CAZVAA010000220.1:0-1626 GCA_964624125.1 uncultured Sphaerobacteraceae bacterium
ATCTCCCGCAACCGTTCCTCATCGATCGCATCAAGCCGAACGATCACCGTTGCGTACCCGTTGTAGTGATCGGTCGTGAAGAAGATGTCCGGCTCTCCTTGCAGGCAGGCTTCCTTGTCGTCGGCATCCGCGACGCGCATCACAAACTGGTCGAACCGCTTCACCCGGGCCTTCCGGGGATGCACTCTCTCCGGATAGGGACGAATCATCATTCGCCCCTCGCGATCGAAGCCGTATTCCTCCTTTTCGGACTCCGATACACCTTCAAATGAAAGCGCCACCCGACGCAGGTCATCTTTATCGACCATCATGCACCTTTCTTCATCCTTGCCCGTGAGATCGAACCTATACTTAGGGGAGCATTATTACAGGAGACGGGGCCATGTATTCGCAACACCACATTCCAATCCGCTTCCGCGCCTGGTCGGCCGCCTGCTTCCTCCTGGGAGCACTGCTCCTGCTGCTGCAATCGGTCGGTGCGCAGGACTCGTCACCGTTGCAGGTACGCGTTATCGAGATCGACGGCACGATTACGCCCGCTATGGCGAGCTACGTGGACCGCGCCATCGGCAACGCCGGAAACGACGACGTCAATGCGATCGTGCTGCAGATCGACACACCGGGCGGGCTCAGCACCGCGATGGACGATATCGTCGACGACATCATCGAGAGCGAGGTCCCGGTGATCGCATGGGTTGGACCTTCCAACGCCCGTGCCGCATCCGCCGGCGTCTACATCACCTATGCAACCCATGTCGCCGCGATGGCGCCGAACACCAACATCGGGTCCGCATCGCCGATCCAGCTCGGCGGCGATGGCGACGAGGACGGTCAATCGACATCCGAACGCAAGGTGATGAACGACGCGATCTCCCGGATCGAAAATCTCGCCCGCATGCGCGACCGCAACGTCGACTGGGCGGTGGCCGCCGTCCGCGACGCGGACAACATCACGGCCGACCGGGCGCTGGAGATCGGCGTCATCGATGTCATGGCGCCAGATATCGACACGCTCCTTAACGAGGTTGATGGCATGGAGGTCACCCTCGCCAGTGGCGAAACGCTGACCCTGCAGACCGCTGGCGCGCGGACGTCGACCACCTCGATGAACATCATCGAGGGATTCCTGCAGATGATCTCCGACCCGACGATCGCCTATCTCCTGCTTTCGTTCGGCTCGCTCGGCATCTTCCTCGAACTGTCGAACCCGGGTGGGTTCATACCCGGCATCATCGGGGTTGTCTGCTTCATTCTCGGGTTCTACGCGCTCGGGACCTTGCCCGTGAACTGGGCCGGGGTGCTGCTGATCGCCCTTGCATTCGGGCTCTTCTTCCTCGACCTCTTCGTCACGTCGTTCGGGACCTTGCTCATTGGTGGGCTCGCCGCGTTTGTGGTTGGCTCCTACATGCTGATCGACGACAGTGTGCCCGGCTATAGCGGCGTTTCCCGCCCGGTGATCTGGACATCGGCGGCACTGGTGCTTGCATCGGCGGTCATCATCGGATCGCTGGTGATGAAAACGCTGCGCAGCAAACCGTCGACGGGCCGCAACGCCCTGATCGGTGAAGTCGCCGAGGTACGGCGGGAGCTCTCGCCAGCCGGGATGGTCTACGTCGATGGCGAGCT
>CAZVAA010000220.1:1726-4792 GCA_964624125.1 uncultured Sphaerobacteraceae bacterium
CACTGAGGGTTCCATGGAATTATTCTCGACGCTAGGTATCGTCGTTATCGTCTTTCTGGCGATCGTGCTCTTCTCGGCCATCAAGGTGGTCCAGGAGTATGAGCGCGGTGTCGTCTTCCGGCTCGGGCGCCTCGCTGGCGCACGTGGTCCGGGACTCATCCTGCTCATCCCGTTCATCGAGAAGATGGCGAAGATCGACCTTCGTACCGTCACGATGGACATCCCGGCGCAGGAAGTAATCACCCGGGACAACGTCACGGTTCGCGTGAACGCAGTTTCCTACTTCCGTGTCGTCGACCCGAACGCGGCGGTCGTCAACGTCGCGGACTACATTCGCGCGACCTCCCAGATCGCGCAGACCACGCTCCGCTCGGTACTCGGCCAGTCAACGCTGGACGACCTGTTGTCCCAACGCGAGCAGATCAACCAGGAACTGCAGCGGATCATCGACGAGCAGACGGAGCCGTGGGGCATCAAGGTCAGCGTCGTCGAGGTGAAGGACGTCGAGCTGCCGCAGACGATGCAGCGGGCCATGGCCCGGCAGGCGGAGGCCGAGCGTGACAAGCGCGCGAAGATCATCCACGCCGAAGGTGAATACCAGGCGGCCGAGCAGCTTGGCGCGGCGGCCGACATCATCAACCAGAACCCCGTCACGATCCAGCTGCGCTACCTGCAGACGCTGACCGAGATCGGCGCCGAGAAGAACACCACCGTGGTGTTCCCGCTCCCGATCGACATGGTCACCGCGTTCATGGACAAGGTCGGCAACATGGGCGACAACACGCCGACGCCGCCCTCGAACCGGCCGGCACCCGCGCCGTCCACATCGCCGGAACGGCCGGAGCCGAAGCCGCGCGAGGACCTGAAGGGCATGCCGCCCTCCCGCGGTCCGGTCGAGAACGCCTGACGCACAGCAACGGGGCGGACCTGTCGGTCCGCCCCGTTATCATCTCCCCGTCACAGCGCCTCGCGCGTTGTCTTCAGGATGTCATCCATCCGGGTGAGCATATCCGGAACCAGGCCAGGTTGATCGCGCCGCGCCAGATCGGTCACCGTCCACCCCATCGCGACCAACGTATAGATGCGCTCGCGCACCTGGTCGTCGTGATCCGGCGGCTCGCACCGATACCCCTCGCACAAGGCAACATCACGCCCGTCGTGGCTCGGCATCAACGCCGGCTCAATGAAAACGCTCTCCGAGCGAGCATCAGCGAACCGCGCGAACTCGAAATCGATCATGCCGGTGATCCGGTGGACGCCGTCATCATCCGGCGCCACGAAGACGTGCCGGGGGTTGAGATCGCTGTGGATCAGGCGTGGTTCGATAATCCTGTTCAGGAGGTCGGCGCCCCGGTCGATCGCGGCCTGCAGCCCCTCGAACACCTCTGTCTCGATGCCGTATCGCTGCGCATCCACGGCGAGACCCGCCGCATCCCACCGCAGCAGGTCCGACCAGGTGGCGTAGCCCAGGCCTGCCTCGGGCGGGCCGAATTCCTGTCCGACAATCGCATGCATCCGACGCACGATGGTTCCCAGCTCGCGCCAGAGCCCCATCTCCTCGGCTTCATCGAGCAAGGGGCGCGCCTCCTGCCACTGGGCCCCTGGCACCCACGTCTGGAGCACCCAATCGCGGTCGATATGCTCGCGAGACTCATCGAAGTAGACCGTCCGCGGCAGCAAGCTGGCGAGATCGTCGAGCAATGCGAGTGTCGTCTGCTCACGCCGAAGCCCGTGGGATGTCAACCAGCTCGGCCCGGCCTCGGCCTCGGCATTCGTTGGCGACAAACGCATGATCAACGGACCATCGCTGCCCTGCTCGATCCGGAAGGCGAGGTTGACCGTTCCACCCTTGACCTGGGTGATCCGGTCTTCCGGTACGTCCATACCGATCTCACGGAGCAAGGCCCGTATCGTGGATTGATCTGGCATCATAGTGATGTTCATCCGGGTGAACCGTCCCATGCTGGCACGAAGGTCGCGGCATGACACGCAGGGCGAATCACAACATGTGCGTCCGGACCAGGCGAGATCGCGACACCAAACGGGTCGCTCGTACGTCATAAAGATAGTGGAAGCTGCCCACCCGAGCCGCGCGCATCGACCAGGAGATGTCCATGACCCACGATCCACACGCCAAAACGCAGCGATCCTCCCCGCGCCTGACCCGGCGCGCCATGATGGGCGTCGCCGCTGGCGCCGCGGTTGCCAGTCTCACGGGGCGCGGCCTGGCACAGGAGTCCACGCCAGAGGCAACGCCCGGGCAGGTGCCGATCCAGTCGACAACCGTTGGCGAGATGCCCTCGACCGGCGCGCTTCGACCGGGCCCGGTCGGCCAGCAATCTCCCCGTCCGACCGCCGCGAACCCGACCGACCCGGTCAACATCACCGTCGAGAAGGCGGGCATCAACGCCGACGTCGTGACGATGCAGATCGTGAACGGCGTCATGGAGAACCCGCCCGGCCCCTGGGTCGTCGCGTGGTACCGGCAGACGGCGACGCTCGGCGAGCCGGGCAATGTCGTCATGTCGGGACATGTCGACTTCTGGAACGTCGGTCCTTCCGTCTTCTACAACCTGCGCGATCTTGTGGAAGACGACGTCATCACCCTTACCGGCGAGAATGGCGTCACCTATGACTACGCGGTGGAATGGCTCGAGGTATTCGATATCGACGCCCTGACCGGTGGCAAGCTGCAGGAGGTCGTTGGTCCTACCGACGCGCCTGCCGTCACACTCATCACCTGCGGCGGTGAGTTCGACTATGCCAACGGGGAATACCTGTCCCGCATGGTCGTACGGGGCTCGCTGATCATTCCGGAAGGCACACCGGAGTCGACCCCGGAGTAATCGGCAGGGGGAACCTGAACGACGCCCGAGGTTGTCCCGTGGCACTTCGTTGGCCAGCCCACAGCAACATCTTCCAGTTACCACCCATGCGCGCCTATTGTGTGCTGCCCTATCCTGATGGCACGGGAATTGAGTCGACGAGGACTCATCCGAGCCAATCACGGGAGGCACACATGCACATCGATATCGGAATTGAACGCTCTCGCAACAATCGCTGGAT
>CAZVAA010000221.1:0-4790 GCA_964624125.1 uncultured Sphaerobacteraceae bacterium
GCACGCACCTGGTCGAGGATGTCGCGGCGGCGTGCTCCGAGGTGATGCTGATGGACGAGGGGCGGCTCGTGTTCCATGGCACAGCCGGCGATCTCGTCGCCTTCGGCCAGGACGACGCCCTGCCCGGCGACTCCCCGATCGAGCGGGGGTATGGCGCGGTGCTGGCGCGGAATCGGGGCCGGAGATGACGATGCGAATGAGCATGCCTATTGAGACGCAATCTCGTGGCCGTATGGCAGGTCCGCCCGTCAAGCGTTGGTTGCTTCTCTTTCTAATCGAGTTGCGACGGGGCCAGGGCGTTCTCGTTGCGGTCGGTGTGGCGTTGATCACGGCATGGGTGATGTGGGATGTCGCGATTCTCGACGGTGTCGTGCGTTGGAGAGATGTCAGCCATGCCGCGAGCGATCCGCTCTGGGTCATTACCACCTTTGTCGCATCTGGTGCGTCGTGGCTGGCTGCGAGGGACGAACGCCGACGTATCTCAGAGCTCGTGGAATCGACGACGAGCGGCCAGATTTCAAGGGATCTGGCAAGCCTGTTGCAGATCCTGTTCTGGTCAACGGTCGGCTACCTTTCAGTTGTGGCGGTGTTTTTTAGCTATGCCCGCATGTATGCGACCTGGGGTGGCCCGGAGTGGAAACAGGTCTTGCTCGTTGTGGTGTCCCTACCCGCTGCGATCATGTTCGGCTGGCTTTGTGGATCGTACCTGAAACACTGGTTGACGCCGCTGCTTGTGACGGTGGCTGTAGCGGCGTTGCATCTTGCACCCATTACCGTCTACAACGCCCGTATTCAGGAAGCGGTGATCTCGGGAACGGATTCACGTACGGACAGGGAGTTCCGGTGGGAACGGCTTATGCCATTGGAACTCGACCACTCCGGGGAGCTTTGGCGGCTATTGCCGTTGTTCACCGTCTGGATGCTGGGCGTGGCCGGTGTCTATTGGGGCGTACACCGAATTGTGTCCAGACCGAACTGGAATGGCATTGCGTCCCTCACGTTGGCACTCGCCATTGCGGGCTCGGCGGCGCTGTCGCTGGGGCGGCATGAGCCGGTGCCGCCCCAACAGTCGTTGGCAACTCGTCCAACGCCGGTGTGTACCCCACGGTTGAATGACGCAATCACCGTTTGCCTGCACCCGGAGGATGGGATGTTGCTCGACGAGACGGCCGATGTGATCGCCGATGTCGTTGAGCCAATCGCAGGTTTGCCAGGGGTATGTGAGCGATATCAAACGCCGTTCATGGAAGGCGCAGTGCAGGGGGACTACTGTCCCTTTTCGCTCTATGATCGCTCCACACTCGAAACGCAGATTCCGTTCGATATTGTGCGAATGAATGTTTGGACGCAGTCTGCGCCATCTTTTCCGCAACGGTGGACCCCGGCACAGGTTGTCGTCGGCGCCTGGCTTCTAGACGCCGACCGATATTCGGACATTGAAGATGGAGGTTTCTTCCCCCCTGCCTGGTTGTTGGCGGATTTGTCACCGCACCGTGATCAGGACGTGATTGACGCCTTCAAAGTGGATATAGAGGCCGCCATCGATCGCTTCGCCGCCCTCTCGCCAGAGGAGCAACGTGCGTGGCTGGAGGCGAACTGGGAGGCGCTACGGGCCGGTGAGCTGACGCTGGAGGACTTGCCGTGAGCACCGGGGTCGCCAGCTATCGATCTTCGATCGATTGGGCCGACACCCTTCGGGGTACGGCTCCTACGGAGGGGATGCTGTGAGCGCGATGGTTGCGGACCAGGCGCGCCGCGAACAAGGCGATCGCCCGTTCACGGTGCGTGTCGCGCGTGGGTGGCTCTCGCTTCTGCGAATCGACCTGATTCGCGGTGGTGGTGCGTGGCTCCTCCCGATCGCGGCGGTGTTTGGATGGGTGACGGCGCGTAACGCGCTGACTCCCGGGGTGGCGCTGTGGTCGGAGATTACCGATGTCATCGCGACCATGGCGAACCCGCTGACGATGGTGGTGGTCGGGATCGGCGCCTATGCAGGCGGTCGGGAAGCGCGGCGGCAAATGGGCGACCTGATGGCGACATCGGCGACCGCGAGGTGGAGTCGGTCACTCTCGCTATCGATGTCTCTCCTCCTGTGGGCGGTCGGGGTTTATGCCGCATTCGCGTTGCCGCTCCTTGTGTACGGGATCGGATGGGCGACATGGGGCGGTCCCGAGATCGGTGTGCTGGCGACACCCATCTGCATGATGGCGCTCGGCACCGTGTTCGGCGTCCTAGTGGGCCGCGCGATCGGCGGGAAGACCGCGCCGATCGTCGCTCTCGCCCTTTTTATCCTTGTGTTCGAGATCGTTCCATCGAATGTGCTTGATCTCCGCGCACTCGGCGCGATGATGCACAACAGTTGGCATGCGCCGTTAGTGGAACATGTGCGGGAGCGTCCGGCTAGCGCATGGGCGCAGATCGCCTGGGGGATCGGGCTGGCCGGGGCGCTGGTTGGCCTCGACGTATGGCGGGAGCGGCGCACCGCCATCGCTCTCGCATTGCCGGTCGGGATGGCTGCGATCGCGGTGACTGGCGCGTTGGTGGTGGCGAGCCAGAACACTGAACCGGACATGGACCCCGGTATCGCGAATGTGATGACGATACCCGAAGCTGGCATCTGCGAGGATGCCGCCGGAATCGAGGTTTGTGTGCATCCCGCATATGAGCGTTTGTTGCCGGAGCTCGCGCGTGATGTCGAGGCGTATCTCGGACCGGTTGCTGGCCTGGAAGGGGTGGTCGACCGGGTGTACATCTCCGGTGGCAATCCCGTGGGCGGGGGCTGGGACCAGGAGGAAGGCCATGCCGTGGCGTCGATCAGCCTCGCGTATGGCAGGGATTCACGGGAGGAAATCAGCCAGAACCTGTGGCCCTACAGCTTCGCGTTGGCGCGCGAGGAGGCGAATCCCGTCCAGTATGTCGTGATGACGGCGCTTGCACGGAACATCGATATCGACGATTGGCCGGAGCATTTCTATCGCGTGCCGGTGAACGCGGACGATTTCGATGGTGAGGTTGAGCGATTCGCGGAGCTGCCGCCTGGAGAGCAGCGGGCCTGGCTGGAGGCGCACTGGGACGACCTGATCCACGGTCGGCTGACGGTGGAGGATTTGCCATGAGCGCTGCGATGTCAGGATTCTGGCGTCGTCCATATACGACGAATGTCGCGCGAGGGAGGATGGCGCTGCTCTATCTGGTTTCGCGACGCATGGTGCATTCGCTGGCTGCGCTTGCGACGGTCGTGATCGGGGTCTGGTGGCTGGGGAGAGATTGGGAGCCGGCCCTGGTCGACGATCCGATGATGATCCCGCGTAACCAGACGCTGGCAGTCCATATGGCGGCGGCGTTGGCGGCGAGCGTGGTCGGACTGGCGACCTGGACGCCATTCGGGGAGTCGGAGCGGGTTTCGCCGGTGGTGCTGCCGGTGATGCGGGCGGCGCATCTGCTCCTGTTGGTTGCGGTTGGTGTGCTTGCGGTGAGCGTGGTGATCTCCAGTTGGGTCGATGTGATTCCTGGCGTGTCACTGGTGCAGGTGTTTGCGCGGAACACGTTGTTCCTGACCGGCTGCGTGTTGCTGGTGGGACGGGTAATCGATGTCCGGTTGGCGTGGCTGGTGCCGGTGGTGCTTTGTGGCGTAACGGTCGTCGGGCTGCTCCAGCACATGGCGCGAACCGGGCTGATCGAGGATCTGTGGGGCGGCAGTTCATGGAACGTGCTGGCGCAGGACCAGTCGAACGGTTTGGCGAACGCGGTGTGTCTTGGGGGCGCGATCGGGGCGTTCGCGGGGTATATCCGCGACGGGGTGCGGGATTCGGATGACGCGGAGTGACCTGCGGCTGCGCAGGCCGCCCACAAGGGGCGGCCGTACGTAGGGGGCCGCCGACCCTACGTTCCTGTTCGTCGCGGCGTTGGGTAGGGGGACTCCCAGGCTGGCTCCGTGCCGAGTTCGCGCGCGAGGTGTTCCAGCTTCTCCGGATTGAGGAGGATCCGGATATGGGTGACTCGTCCGTTTGCGATGTCGAGCGAGATGATCCGCTCCAGTTGGCCATGGTTGAACACCGCCGCCGAGGGAGCGCCGTTGACGTCGACGAACCGGACCGAGATGTCCATGTCCGGAGTGATTTTCGAGATGAACCCGGTCAGGCCGCGGGCAATGCGATCGCGGCCGAAGATCCCGTGCCGGTTCGCCAGCCGGTTTGGACCACCGTCGGCGTACCAGGCGGCGTCTTCGCGCAGCAAGCCGGCGACACCCCGGGCATCGCCGCGAGCAAAGGCATCCATAAAGCGTTCGATGATCTGTTGATGCTCCTCGAGTGGAGGGGTTTCGGTCGGAGCTTCGCGTTCCACCCGTTGTTGGGCGCGGCGGAAGATCTGCCGGCAGGCGGCAGCGCTTTTCCCGAGATGGGCGGCGATCTCATCGTAGCAGAGCCCGAACGCTTCCCGCAGCACATAGACGACACGCTGGTCGGGGGTGAGCTGCTCCATGAGAGTGAGCAGGGCGAGGGAGATCGACTCCCGCTGCTCGACAGTGGCGGCGGGGCTATCCATCGCTTCCGCGGTCAGAACCGGTTCCGGCATCCACGTGCCGGTGTATTGCTCACGCTTGACGCGGGCGGATTTCAGGTAGTCCAGCGAGAGGCGGGAGACGATCGTGGTCAGGTAGGCGCGGAGCGAATCGACGGGCGGCGACCCGGCGTCGAGGTAGCGGATCCACGCGTCCTGCACGAGGTCTTCGGCGTCGCTGGCGCTGCCGGTCATCCGGTAGGCGACGCTGAAGAGGTAGGGGCGCAGCG
>CAZVAA010000222.1:0-3096 GCA_964624125.1 uncultured Sphaerobacteraceae bacterium
CTGGCGGCCGGGGAGCCGCCGCCGGGGAGGAGGACGGGACCGATGGGCAGGTTCTCCTCATCCCCTTCGGTTGCGATCGGCTCGTCCGGCGTCGCGTCGTTGGTTGGCGCGGGTGTGGACGCCGGGGTGGCCGTCGGCTCGGGGGTCGCGGTCGGTTCCGGGGTCTCCGTCGGCGGGACGGTTGGCGTCACGAAGAGGCCTTCCTGCAGTTCGGTACTGCGATCGTAACGAATCTCGATCTGGGTGTTCTCGGTGATGTCGTTGAAGACGGTGATCGCCCCGAGCAGCAGGTAGATATCGTCCTGGTTGGTGATGCCCTGCGGCAGGTTGGCGCACTGGCCGTCGGTGAAATCGAGCCGGGCAAGCACCGGGCCCCAGTTCGGGGCTGAGGGCGGGGTGACGGCATCGTCGTACGCGAGGGTGACGCGGGTGATGCGTCCCTCGAGCACGGCCTCGCGGGCGTTCTCGATGCTGACGGTGGTGCAGATCGGCTGTTCGGGGGTGTCGCGATCCGACGAGAAATAGATGATCAGGAGCAGCGAGAGCAACGCAACGACGCCGACCGCAAGGACGATGTAGACCGAGCGCGGACGGCGGCCACGGGCGGGCCGGTCCGTGGAGGACAACTCATGGTCGCGCTCCTCCAGATTCGCATCCGGTCCTGAACCTGAGGATGAAGCGCTGTGTTCCTCGTCCG
This sequence comes from uncultured Sphaerobacteraceae bacterium, assembly GCA_964624125.1. Lineage (GTDB taxonomy): Bacteria > Chloroflexota > Chloroflexia > Thermomicrobiales > UBA6265 > UBA6265. Next base: position 698 of record CAZVAA010000222.1, read on the forward strand.
CCATCGCCCCGTTCGCCCTTCCCTGATCGTGTCGCGTCTCGACCGCACGGTCGATGTGATTCTATGATGCCCGACGGCCTGCTGTCAGCGGCGGTCGTTCGGATCCCGGTCGTCCTTGCGCAGGTCACGCATGCGGTCGCCGAGGGTTTTCTGGCCGGAGCGTGGGTCGGGCCAGGCCGGTCCGTCGCCGCCCGAGCGCTTGCTGCGGACATTCTGGAAGATCCCGAACAGCAGGAGGCCGACGAAGGCGATGCCGATCGGCCAGGCGATATACGGCGGGAAGCTGACCTGCGGGATCTCGCCGGTGATGATCGCGCGGATCATGATCGCCGCGGCGACCCCGCAGAAGAGAAGGAGGAGCAGCCCGATGGCGTTTTCGCGGCGCAGCATCAGGCGCTCCTCATGTCTTACTCGCCACCGAGCATCTGGGTGGCGAGATCGATCACATCCTGCGTCGGATCACCACCGGGCGCGATGCCGATGTACCGGTACATCACCGGCCCCTCCTGGACATAGAGGGTGACCCAGACGGTGCCATCCTCCTGGTCCTGCCGGAGCATGCGCTGGGATTCCCCGAGGGGCGGGGCCTCGACATCGTAGTAGCCGAGGTTGATCAGGATATCGGTGAAGAAGGGCAGGGCCTCTGCAGCGGACGGCGCATCCTTGAAGCCGTGCAGGCTGACAATGACCGTCTGCGTCGCGCCTGGCTCGGCGGCCGGGTTGGTGAAGGTGCGCTCGACGTTGGCGGTCCAGCCCCAATCGGCGAGATTCTGCTCGGCGATGCGGCTGGCACCGAGGGCGTTGGTCACTTCCTCGAGCGTACGGGTGGAGTCGGTGCCCTCGTCGAACCCGGCGGGCAGGGTCGACGCATCGGGGAGGATAGCGGTCAGGCCGGCCTCGTCGGTGGCGACATCGCTGGCCGGGGCTTCTTCCTCCACGGGTGGCTCGGTCGCCGCTGGTTGGGTGGGCGCGGCCTCGGTCGGGGCTTCGGTTGCCGGCGGCGGCGTCGCGGCGTCATCGGCATCCCCTCCGGCGGCCTCGTTGGCTTCAGGGGTCTGGGTGACGGCGGCGACACGGTCCTGCGCGTCGTCGGAGTCGTCCGGATCCTCACGCAGGAGCATCCAGCCGAAGACGATGAGCGCGCCGATAAGCAGGACGCTGAGGGCGCCGATGGCGCCGGCGATCAGCTGGCGCCGGCGGCGTTGGCCGGGAGGCGCGAGATCGAGCGGGCTGTAGTCGTAATCGGCACGAGGTGGCGCCACAACGGTGGTTGGATCATAGCCCTCGGGAAAGCCCTGCTGCTCGGGCTCCTGGGGTGGCTGGGATGGTGGTTGGCCTCCGCCCGCCGGGGCCTGGCCCGACTGGGGCTGCCCTCCGGCCGGATGACGCGGTTGTTGCGGTCGTGGCTCCATGAATGTCCTTCTCGGATAACGTTCGTTTCCGGATGCTGTCCGGCATGGATGTCAAGTCTGTCCGAACACTGCTGCTCATGCAAGCGATATGCCGGGATTTCGGCCTTGCTGCGGTGATCGTTCCATGCCGACTGCGTCGCGATGGCTCCTTGCGCCACGGCCAGTCTCGCATCCAGAGGCAAGTATACCGGTGACGGGCCGGGTCTGGCCCGACCGGGAGTATCTCCTCTTAAGAAGGAACCCGCAGGATGGGGTCGCGGTTTCGCGGGTGGAGGGTGAGGTATTTACAAATAGTGTCCGGACACGTAGGATATTGGTATGCAATTGCAGAGTGACCGTCGCCGGTCACGTTCAGGAGGCTCCCGCCATGCCAGACCACCAACAGGATGCCACCACCCCCGATACGGTCGCGTCCACCCCTCCCCAACGCCAGGATGACCGCGTCGTCAGCGAGGCGCCCGCGACATCACGTCGCGCAGCGGATGCCCCGCTGGCGCGCTTCTACATGACCGGCGACCTGCGCGCGGCAACCGGCCTGAGCCGGACGCATCTCGACTACTACCTGCGCGAAGGGGTGATCCTGCCGACCGCGCGCACCGAGAGCGGGTACTTGCTGTTCGACGACAGCGAGGTCGCCGTGGTGCACCAGGTGATCGCCTGGCGGCAACAGGGGATCGGCCTGCGGGACATCCGGAAGAAACTGAACCGGGAGCGTGAGCAGACGACATGATCAGCCGCGCCTCTTCCACCAGTCGCATCGCGCAGGTGTTCGGCCTCGCCGACGATCCCTTCCCGGGTGATCCTGCCCGGGGAAGCTTTGTCGCGACCGACACGCACGACGCCGCGCTGGCGACGATGGGGGAATGGATCGGCGGGGTGATCGCCGATCCGGCCCGACAGGACCGGCTGGGACTGCTGACCGGGGAAGAAGGCAGCGGGAAGACGATGCTCCTCGCGGAGATCGAGCGCACGCTTTCCCCCTCGGGG
>CAZVAA010000222.1:3196-4781 GCA_964624125.1 uncultured Sphaerobacteraceae bacterium
GACCTTCACGACCGGATGCGGCGCCGACGCTCGCTCCGCGGGTTGATGGGCGCGACGGTCGCGCTCACCGAGCTTTCCGGGGCCGATATCGACCGGCTGGTGGATGGGCGGATCGACGCGGTCCGCACGGACGAGACGCCGGACGTGCTCATCGCGGACGATGCGCGGCCGGTGGTGCGCGAGTGGGCCGAAGGGAGCCCGGCGCGGGCGATCCGGTTGACGGCAGCGAGCCTCGAGATGGCGGCCGCGCAAGGCGGTGGGCCCGTGACGCGGTCGCTGGCAGCGGGGGTGGCGAGAGAGCTGACGATCGCCGACGCGAACGCGGCGTGGGAGGAGCCGGCGCCGGAGCGACCGGTGCAGGCGCAGATGCCGCTTTTCGATGATGTGCCGACGGGGTCGTCGTCCTCAACAACACAGCGGGGGCTGTGGAGCGAGGAGGATCCGGCATGAGAGATGCGAGAATTAACGTACGTACACAGCGTCAACGGGTCCGCTCCCGGCGTATCCTTGAAGCGGTGGTTGACGCAACGCAATCGGGTTTCGATCAGGCTCGCGCGAACCGGAGACGGACGAGCGGGCATGATCGGTACCGGATCGCCAACCGGAACCGATGGATGGAAGTGCCAGGAAGGGAAGGAGGCGTCGCCACGCCAGTATGCGCTTCGCCGGAGACGGGAACATCCCCATGGAGGATCACCACCACGCACCGTGCGCCAACACGGAGCGGGACGGTCACTCCAGCGGGATTCGACCGGACCGCGCGAGACGTACAAGCTGAGACGGCATGCCGATGATCACCGTGCAGATGCCTGGAAACGCAGGCAAAGAAAAAGACCGGTGCGCCAACACCGGACTTTCTCGCACAAGGTCATTGGATGTGACATTCGGAGTTCGATCGGACAATCGCCAAACCGCCTGATCTGAGTTCCGAACCGAAGCCGCTTTTTTGATCCCCGCCAAGGGAGGGTTACGTGTACCCAAGCGACGTTACATGGATTCTAGTCACACCCCCGGTGGTGTGTCAAGCGGGTGCGTGCCACCCGGGCACAGGGTTGTGCCTGGAACGGGCGCAATAGGCCGATGACACGCCGTCGATCCGACAACCGCGACGAGCGGACCATACCCACACCCCGGCTGGATGAGGAATCGGCCAGCCGGGGCGTTGGCATGCCCCCGAACGCGGAGAAGCGCCTGACCGGCGTCGTCGGGGATGCATCGGTGACCAGCGGACAGAGCCGCTCCGGCGAGGACACGCGCAAGCGGGGCTGGTTCTGGCACTGGAACAGCATCGTCACCCAGTTCGCGCCGATCATCGGGCTGAAGGGCGTCGGGTTGCTCAACTCGTACACGGTCTGGACCGACCGGCGCGAGGACTCCCGTCACCGGGGCTACGCCTTCCCCTCCCAGCAGAGCGAGGCGGCGTTCTACGGCGAGGACCGGAACGAGCTGATCACGATCAACAAGCTGCTGGTAGCGCTGGACCTGATCGAGATCCGGAAGGAGATGGTTCCCCGGACCGACGCGAAGGGGCGCCGCTGGAAGGTGCCGCACAACCTCTACCGGGTGAAGGACCACGGCGACGACT
>CAZVAA010000223.1:0-4779 GCA_964624125.1 uncultured Sphaerobacteraceae bacterium
GCTGCCCTCGCTGCCATAGATGACGAGGCTGGCGTGCTCCGGATCCCAGAGGTCGAAGGTGGTCATGATCGAGCCGATGACGCCGCTCTCGAGCACCAGCGCCGCCTCGATGTGGGTGGGGGTGTTGACGGCGATGGTCTCGCCGTATTTCGCTTCGCTGGTGATGGTCCTCTCGGGGAAGGTTGCACGGGTGTGGCCGGCGACCGTGGAGACCGGACCGAGCAGCGACACAAGCGCGGTGATGTAATACGGCCCCATATCGAGCATCGGGCCGGCGCCGGGCTGGTAGTAGAAGGCGGGATCCGGGTGCCAGCTCTCGTGGCCGTGGGTGATCATACGCGCGCGGAAGGCGACCGGATCGCCGATCGCTCCCTCGTCTATCAGCCGGCGGGCGGTCTGCAACCCCGCACCGAGAAACGTATCTGGCGCGCACCCAACCAGCACGTCCGCCTCGCGGGCGGCCTCCAGCAGCCGACGTCCCTCGTCGCGGTCGAGGACCAGCGGTTTTTCCGTGTAAACGGACTTCCCGGCTGCAATCGCCCGGAAGCAGACCTCGCCATGCGCCGCCGGGATCGTCAGGTTGAGGACGATGTCAACCTCCGGGTGGGCCAACAGCTCGTCGATGGTCAGCGCCTGGACGCCGAACTCCTCCGCGCGAGCACGGGCACGCTCTGGCAGGAGGTCGGCGATGCCGACCACGCGGACATGCGCCCACCGGGTGGTGAGATTGGTCAGGTAGATGGCCGAGATGAACCCGGCGCCGATGATGCCGACGCCGGTGGGCTGGGTGGTCATGAGACTGCTCTCAAGGCCTCGATGGACGATCGCGGAGACCGGCCACCCGGGCCGGTCCTACGAGGCCACGGGGGCAGGGCGGTCGACGGTGCTCTCGACGGCGACATGACCACCGCGCTCGGCGGATTCCAGCACCGCGTGCATGACGTCCAGCACGTGGTAGGCGAGCTCACCGCTGGCGCGGGCGGGCTCGCCGGTTCGCATCGCCATCGCGAGATCCGCCGCTCCGAGGCCACGGCCATTCTCGGTGTTGGGCAGCTCGACCGGGATCTCCTGCCACTCGGTGGCGCCGGCCTGCAGCAGCTCGATCGGGCCACCGAAGGTGTTCGGGTCCGGGCATCGCAGGGTGCCCTCCGACCCGTAGATCACCAGCTTCGCGTGGTCGGTTTCGTAGACATCGAAGGATGCCATCAGCGAGCCGATGACGCCGCTCTCGAACTCGACCGAGGAGACGATATGGGTCGGGGTGGTGACCGGAATCTTCTCGCCCTCCTTCGGGCCGTTGGCGATGGTGCGCTCCTGGAAGCTGGCGCGGGCCAGCGCGGCGACGCTCGCGAAGGGGCCAAGCAGGGTGGTCAGCGCGGTGACGTAGTAGACGCCGACGTCGAAGAGCGGTCCGGCGCCCGGCTGGAAGAAGAAGAACGGGTCCGGGTGCCAGTGCTCCATGCCGTGGTTCATCATCGCCGCGGACACGGCAACCGGCTCGCCGATCACGCCTTCGTCGAGGAGCTTGCGGACCGTCTGGAGGCCGCCGCCGAGGAAGGTGTCCGGCGCGGAGCCGACATGCAGCCCCTTCTCCGCCGCGATCTCAAGGATGCGCCGGCCGTCCTCCCGGACGATCGCCAGCGGCTTCTCGTTGTAGACGGATTTGCCGGCTTCCAGCGCCCGGAAGGCGATATCGGCGTGCGCGGACGGGATCGTCAGGTTGACGACCAACTCGACCTCGGGATCGGCGAGCAGCTCGTCGACCGTGAATGCCTTGACGCCAAACTGGTCGGCCCGCGCCTTCGCGCGCTCCGGCAGCACATCGGCGATGCCGATCACCTTCGTGTGATCGAACTTCGACGAGAGGTTCTTCGTGTAGATCTCGGAGATGACCCCGGCGCCGACAATGCCGATGCCGACCGGCTTGATCTCGTTCGTCATGGAACTCGTCCTCTTCCCACTGGATTCCGGTTGCACAATGTCGCCCGGAGGCAATTGTTCATGTCATGATGCCGCGTTCATCCGGGCATGGCAACGTTTCCACACACCAGCCTGGCGTCCCTGCGATAATGCCCGCAACGCAACGGGAGATGAATCGGAGGGAGAAACCGTGACATTCAAGCTGATCCACGTTGGCCTTGGCGGCTGGGGCATGGACTGGGAGACGACTGCGCTCCGGACGATCCGCGACCAGGTCGAGGTCGTCGCCATCGTCGAGGCCCACGAGCCGGCGCTCAGGAACGCGAAGACGAAGCTGAAGCTGCGCGACACCCAGTGCTTCTCCACGCTGGACGACGCGCTGGAGGCGGTCGAATCCGACGGCGTGCTGATCACCGCGCCGATGGAGGCGCATGTGCCGCTGGCGATCACGGCGATGCGCGCCGGGCGGCATGTGCTCGTCGAGAAGCCGCTTGCCGGCACCGTCGAGGAAGCGAAGGAAGCGGTCGCCGTCGCCGAGGAAACCGGCATGGTGCTGCAGGTAAGCCAGAACTATCGCTTCTACCCGGCCGCCCGGAAAGCGGCGGAGCTGGTGCGGGAGCGGACGCTTGGCGATATCGGCACGGTCAACATCGACTTCCGCCAGTGGGACAACGACGCCGAAGCTGGCACGCACCGCCATTACCAGTTCGTGCATCCCCTGCTCTTCGACATGTCGATCCACCACTTCGACCTGATGCGGATGATCCTCGGTTCCGAGCCGGTACGGATCTACGTGCAGCAGACGGACCCGCACTGGAGCAAATACGTCGAGGAAGCCTCGGCGACGGTGATCGTCACGTTCGAGGACGGCACGATCGTGAGCTATCGCGGCAGCTGGGTCAGCTCCGACGAGCGGACGGACTGGACGGGCGACTGGCGCATCGAGTGCGAAGAGGGGCTCATCCGCTGGACCGGCCGCACGGGCGGTGCGGTTGGCACCGGTGGCGACAAGGTGAGTATCCGCACGCGTGACGGCAAGGTGAAGGATCTGACGCTGGACGACATGCCGATCTGGGGTCGGTCGGCCGGGGTGCTGGCGTTCATCGAGGCGATCGAGACGGGCGTGGAGCCGGAGAACTCCGGGCGGCGGAACCTTGGCAGCGTCGCGTTGATGGAGGCGGCCGCGACATCACTTGCGGCCGGTGAGGCGATCGAGATCGAGAAGGTGGTTGGGTAGGATCTGGCGGCGGGAGACCGCCAGCCCCCCATACCTTGCATCGCGTAGCCCCGGTTACTGGTATCCGGGGCTACGCGATTCGAGAGTCGTTATGCCGAGCCAGTGAGGGCAAACTCCCCTTCACTGCGGGCGGGCCGCTCCTCGTAGAGGACGTACCATCCGAGCATCAGCGCCGTCGCGATGAGGTAGAAGCCGTGCAGCGCCCAGATCGGGCCGGGCGGCAGGCTGTAGATGTAGACCGCGTGGATGAGGTTCCCGGTGTTGTTCAACACCAGCATGCCCTTGCTGTATGAGCGCAGGTCTTTGGTGCGCCAGGCTTTCGCAAGCATCGGGAACGTCCCCACGAAGAAGATGATGGTTGAGATGGTGCCGGCGAGCACCGGCAGGTCGATATTCACGTACGTTCCTTTTGTCTTTCAGGTCAATATTGCTCCTGGAGCGTGGGTTCCGGGTCAGGCACTGACGCGGATTCCACGAGCCGTGTACCGAGGGAGATGAGCCAGGCGCCAAGCTGCTGGCGCCCGGTTCGCCGTGGCGATGGATAGCCGGCGGCGGCGTTGATCCGGGGATCGAGCCGGCGTTGCTCGGCCTCGGTCTCCAGGACCTTGACGGGCGTGTACCCCTGCATGGTGTGGCAGATCCTTACGTTTCGGCGTGCTGGTCGGTCTCGGGCGGCTGCAATTCGGGCAGGATGCCGGGTGGCGTCCCGCCGACCCAGCCCCCGAGCGCGACCAGCATGGCGGCGACACGACGACGCGCCCTGGCGGTCGTGGTGTCTACGCTGCGATGCGGGGAGGTCGTCGAACGTGGATAGGTGTCATTGAGCCACTGTTCGTAGGGCACGAACGCGATTGGTTTTTCAGTCGTCACAGGTTTCATGTCCAGGTCCTCGATGCTCTGGTGTGATGCATATGACAGCCCCGGATCCGGATGGATCCGGAGCTGCCAGGTCCAAATGCGTTGTTGCTTACGCCTCAGGCGCTGCGAGTTGGGTCGGTGGTGTGGGAGCCGGCAGGGAGCCGCCAAGCCAAGTACCGAGCCGGATCAGGGTCTGCCCGATCTGGCGGCGGGTGGTTCGAAGGGTCGTGCCTGCTCCATTGAAGATGGTGATTGGGGCCGTGCTCGCCCGGAGTTCTTCCTGGCGCTGCCGGGCGATCTCCAGCATCGTATCGGGATGTAGCATCATGTCTCTGGTTCTCCACGCGCGCGACACCCGACCGGCGCCACGCGCGTCTCTTTCGTTTGTCGTGTCAGGCGGTCAATCGATAAAACCGCCACAAGTCGTTTTCGATAGGCAGGATCTCCACGGACTGGAACCCCGCCTCATGTGCGTACGCGCGCATCGTGTCACTGCGGATCACGGTGCCAGTTCCCTCCTCCGCGCCGTCAGCCATGGCGACCGTCAGGCAATGGAGGACGCTGAATCCGTACATGAGTCGCTCGATCGTGTCGCCCGGCGCCGAGAATGCATCGGCGACGTGCTCGTCGGCGATCAGCACCGTGCCGCCAGGTCCGACCAGCTGGCGCATCGCCCGCAGCGCGCCGACGGGATCCGCCATGTCGTGGATGCACTCGAAGGCGCAGGCGAAGTCGTAGCGTCCCGAGAAGCGCGGCTCGGCGGC
>CAZVAA010000224.1:0-4720 GCA_964624125.1 uncultured Sphaerobacteraceae bacterium
AGCACGGCGACCGCGCTGGGTGCGATAGTGTTGACGCTGATCCCGCCTTCAAACAATCCGGCGTTGAACGACGTCCGCGGGTCATCCTGGAGCGGGATATCGTCCATGCGGGCGACCAACTTGGCGAGATGATGGATCGCGCTCGGAAGCCCGGCGTTGCCCCAACTATGGCCACCCGGACCGGTGACGGTCACGCGGAGCCGCTTCGAACCGACTGCCCGGTGGGTGATTCGCCCGAGCGAATGCCCCTCCACTGCGATCGCACCACCGATGTTCGGTAAGGCATCGACCACGGCACGCATGCCTCGCAGGTCACCAAGCCCCTCCTCGCCCACATTGCCGGTCACGACGATATCGATGGGAGGCTGCACGCCAAGATCGCGGAACGCTTTCGCAAGCATGATCACCGACGCGACGCTCACCGTGTTGTCGCCGATGCCGGGACCGTGAAGCTGGTCACCGTCCCTGGTCACCTGCAGGTTCACATTCCGCGGAAAGACGGTGTCGATATGGGCGGCGACCAGGAGCGATCGCGAAGAATCCGCTCCCGGGATGACGCCGGTAACGTTGTGCAAGTCATCTTCACGAACATCCTCAAAGCCGAATTCCTCGAGCTGGGCTCGCACCTCCGCAGCCCGCTGCGCCTCATCGTTAGTAGGGGCGGGGATCTCGCTCAATCGCGTGGTGAGCGAGGCGATAGCTTCTACCTGTGACTCGGCATAAGCAACGATCTCCGAGAGCGACGGGGTGGTGGGTGCGGGCACGAACAATCTCCTGTAGGGCATCCAGTCGGGACCCGGACATCAGGGCGCAGGTCCAGTAAACATCATGAGTATCGCACCATTTCGTCACCACGCGAGGCCATTAAGGACGCGATGCGGACAACTTCGGAATGTGGCGATAGAATGCCGTGAAGTCTTCGCGATGACCGCATGAACCCACATGACCCTGTGCCATCACCTGGCGCTCAGAACACAAGGCAAAGCCCACCACATGCCAGTTGATGCCATTGTTCTCGTCCTCATCGCCTCGGTCGTGCACGCGGGGTGGAATGTGCTCCTGCACGACGCCCCCGACCGTGAGGCGTCTATGGCTGTGGCAGGGCTTGTCACCGGGATCGCGATGATCCCCCTCATGATCATCTGGCCTCCATGGCAAGCCTGGCCGTTCGTGCTCCTTTCCGGCGCGGCCCATTCCGCCTATGCCCTCTTCCTGGCAGCCGCATACCGGCGGGGCATGCTCTCGGTCAGTTATCCAGTCGCCCGAGGCTCGGCTCCCCTGCTCGTGACGCTCGGCGGCTGGATTCTGCTGTCACAGGAACCGGGGCTGACGGCCATCTTCGGGGCCGTGCTCCTGGGTAGTGGGCTGATCATCATTACGCAGACCGGGAGAAGGACACACCAGGGGGCGGCTGTCGCGTTCGCACTCCTCACCGGCGTAGCCATCGCGAGTTACCAGGTCATCGACGCGCGAGCCGTCCAGGACGTCGACCCTCCCGGATATCTGGGCGCCATGTTCCTGGTGCAAGGCGTTTTGATCACGTGCTGGCTTCGAATCTCCCGAGGTGCAGCCTCCCCAACCACGTCGCATGCCAGGCTGCCCCGGATATCTTCCTGGCTGGCTCATCTTCACGGCTCATGGAAGACCGGAACGTTGATCGCCATCGGCAGCACAAGCGCCTACCTCCTCGTCGTCTTCGCCTTGCAACTCGCGGATGCGGGACGGGTTGCGACACTCCGGGAAGTGTCGATCCTGCTCGGCATGGCAATCTCCCGGCAAACATTCGACCGTGCGTCCTGGATCGGCGCATCACTGGTCGTAGCTGGCGTGATCCTCGCCGCGTTCTGAATCGTTTGCCCGTACCGGTGCGGAATCTCGCGCAAGCGCGTCATAAATGGCACAATAGCCAAAGAGATTTCAGCGTGGGCGGGGGCCCGGATTTGAAGGAGCAACTCGATGGCATATCACCGGTATGACGCGGTCGTCGTCGGCGCAGGCGGTGCGGGACTGATGGCTGCGATTCAACTCGCCGGGAAAGCCAATATCGCAGTGGTAAGCAAGCTCTACCCTTCTCGTTCGCACACCGGAGCGGCGCAGGGCGGCATCAGTGCCGCGCTCGGAAATACCGAGGAAGACCACTGGGAATGGCACATGTACGACACGGTCAAGGGGGGCGACTACCTCGTTGACCAGGACGCCGCGGAGGTCCTCTCGCAGGAAGCCATCGACGCCGTACTCGAGCTTGAGCATATGGGGCTGCCCTTCAACCGGACGCCCGAAGGCAAAATCGACCAGCGCCGGTTCGGCGGCCACAGCCGCAATTTCGGTGAACGACCGGTTCGGCGCGCCTGTTACGCGGCCGACCGTACCGGTCACATGATCATCCAGACGCTGTACCAGCAGGGCATCAAGCACGACGTCAACTTCTTCGACGAGCATCACCTCGTTGATGTGCTGTTCGCCGATGACGGCAGCTGCGTCGGCGTGGTCACGTACGAGATCAAGACCGGCGAACTGCATGTCATTCACGCCAAGACGGTTTTGATCGCCAGCGGTGGCTTCGGCCGGGTCTACAAGGTGACCTCGATGGCGCTCGCCGGCACCGGCGACGGCGTCGCGATCCCGTATCGCCGGGGCATTCCGTTGATGGACATGGAGATGTTCCAGTTCCACCCGACGGGCCTCTACAAGCTGGGCATCCTCCTCTCCGAGGCGGCACGCGGCGAAGGCGGTGTGGTGCGCAACAGTGAAGGCGAGGCATTCGCCGCCCGCTACGCGCCCACGATGAAGGACCTTGCGCCGCGCGACATGATGTCCCGCTTCATCTACCAGGAAGTGAAGGAAGGGCGCGGCATCAACGGCGAGGACTACGTCCTGCTCGATGTCTCGCACCTCCCGCCGGAAGTCATCGACGAAAAGCTGCCGGATATCACCGACTTCGCGCGCGTCTACCTTGGCGTTGAGCCGAAGAAGGAAGGCGTGCCCATCCAACCCACGGCGCACTACGCAATGGGTGGGCTTCCGACGAACATCGATGCACAGGTCATCCGCGATCCGCAGGGCACGGTCGTTCCCGGGTTCTATTCGGCCGGTGAATCCGCCTGTGTCTCGGTCCACGGGGCCAACCGCCTCGGAACCAACTCCCTCGTCGACCTCGTCGTCTTTGGTCGACGAGCTGGCCGACGAATGCTGCAGGACGTCGAAGAGCTCGACTGGCAGAAGTTGCCGCCGAACCCGACCGACCGCGCCCGTGCGGAAATCGACGCCGTCCTTAGCCGCGAGAGCGGCGAGCGCATGGCAGACATCCGTTCGGCGATGCAGGAAGTCATGATGGACAAGGTGTCGGTCGTCCGGAACGAGACCGGCATGCTCGAGGCCAAGGCGAAGATTCGCGAACTCAAGGACGCATACGCCAACGCCGCCATCATGGACAAGGGCAAGGTCTACAACATGGACCTTCTCGAGGGTCTCGAGCTCGGCAACATGCTCGATCTCGCCGAAACGATCATCGACGGCGCGGTCAACCGCAAGGAAAGCCGGGGCGCCCACTATCGCGAAGACTTCGAAGCCCGCGACGATGAGAACTGGCTGGCTCACACGATGCTCTTCCGCGAATCTGACGGCTCGCACCGGATCGAGAAGAAGCCGGTTGTCATCACGAGATTCCAGCCGCAAGAGCGCAAGTACTAGGCGCCGCGAGGGACGTTGACAACATCGCCGCAAAGGGGATCGGGTTTCCGGTCCCCTTTCGCTTGTTCTGGAGGGGACCTCCGGTATGGTCGAGCTCGCACTTGCCGGGGCGGCACATATTCATACCCCGGCCTATATCGATACGATCCTCTCGCACCCGGATGCCCAGGTCAGGTACGTCTGGGATCACGACGCGACACGCGCCCGGTCAACCGCGGATCGTCTTGGAGCACGTGTAAGTGAAACCCTGGACCGGATCTGGCGCGATGAACGCGTCGCGGGAGTGATCAGCTGCGTTGAGACCAGGCGGCAGCCCGATGTCCTGCACGGAGCCATCGACGCCGGCAAGGCCATCTTCGCCGAGAAGCCGATGACGCGAACGTGGAAAGACGCACGCGCGATTGCAGCAAAAGCCTCCGCTACGGGAACGGTGTTCCAGACCGGGTATTTCCTTCGCTACCACCCTTCGATCCGACGAATGAAAGATGCTGTTCTGGCCGGGTTATTCGGACGGGTAAACCGGCTCCATGCGCGGCTGACCCATCCTGGCGCCCTGGACGGCTGGTTCGACTCCGATTGGGCGTGGATGGCGGACCCAGGCGAAGGTGGGCCGGATGCCTTTCACGACCTCGGCATTCATCTCGTGGACCTGATGATGTGGATCAACGGTCCGATTGACCGCGTCACCTACGAAACCGGTGCCGGCGTCGCACAGTATCCGGGCATGGATACGTCCGGCGCCGGGCTGGTGAAATTCGCCAACAGCTCGCTCGGATTGATCGAGGCGAGTTGGGCAGACCAGGAGACGCCATCATCGCTTGTGATCGAGGGGACGGAAGGATTCGTCTACCTCGGCTCAGACACTGTCTTCGCCAGCGGTCAAGTGGCTTCTCGTCACGACTGGTCCAATGTCGCGACGCTGAGCATGTCCACCAGGGAGGGGTTGGTCCCGTTTCTTGACAGACTCTCGGGACATCCGGCGGACCTCGTCGATATTCGGGATGCCGCCCACACCATCGCCGTGATGGAC
>CAZVAA010000225.1:0-4718 GCA_964624125.1 uncultured Sphaerobacteraceae bacterium
CTCCTGCGGATCCTGCCGCCCGGACACGAGCTGACGCTCGTCAACGAGGCCGGGTTGCCAAACGAATCCCGCGAAACCCTGACGTTGGCGGATCTCGGCGACCACCCGGGCGGCCCCATGCTCGCGATCTATGTCCCTCCGCTGGACGACCTCGATGCGGTTCGCGACCCGCGCACCCAGCAGCGCATTACCGCCCTGCTCCGCGCGCCAGGCGGCTGTCCGTGGGATCGCGAGCAGACACACGCCACCCTCCGCGATAACATCATCGACGAGGCATACGAGGTCGTCGACGCGATCGATGCCGGTGACAGCGCCAACCTCGCCGAGGAACTGGGTGATCTCTTCCTGCTCATCTGCATGCACGCCCAGATCGCGGAGGAGAACGGCGACTTCTCGCTGGAGGATGTCTACGAAGGCATCGCCACCAAGATCATCCGCCGCCACCCGCACGTCTTCGGTGACGCTGTCGCTGAGAAGGCCAGCGACCTCGCCGCCATCTGGGCTGACGTCAAGGCGCAGGAGAAAGCCGGCCAACCCAATAAACGCGAGAAGGAGATCGATGGAGAGCCGCGCTCGATGCCGGCGCTTACCCGCGCCACTCGGGTCCTGCGGAAACACCCGGTCGCCGCGCCCACCGGCAATTCCGCAGATGATCGATCACGCGACCTGCTGAACGCCGTGGCCGCGATCGTTGCCGCCGGCGAGGATCCGGAACACGTCCTTCGCAAGGCGTTGACGAATCACGTAACGAGTACGAATCCGTAAGGCCGGCGCCTGTGCTGGCCCCCGAAACCGCCGTTCAACCGGCCCACGAGGCCGGTTTCCGTTGAAGGGGAACTATCTTCATGCAACAGATCGACGTCCAGCCAGCGGCCACCGGCCGCATCACCTGCGGCTCGCTCCGGCTCGAGCAGGCAGACACCGATGTTGTGCTCAAGGGCTGGGTGAACCGGCGCCGGGATCTTGGCGGCCTCATCTTCATCGACCTCCGTGACCGCTTTGGCATCACGCAGGTCGTCTTCAACCCGCAGGTCGCGCCGGACGCACACGCAGCCGCCGAGCGCCTCCGCAACGAATACGTCATCGAGGTGCGAGGCAAGGTGCTCCAGCGCCCCGAAGGCACCGTCAACCCGAAGATGGCGACCGGCGAGATCGAGGTCGAGGCCCATGAACTGACGATCCTGAACGAGGCCAAGACTCCGCCCTTCTACATCAACGAAGAGGTCGACGTCGACGAGTCCCTGCGGCTCCGCTATCGCTACCTCGACCTGCGTCGGCAGAAGATGCAGCAGAACGTTATTCTGCGGCACCGCATCGTCAAGTTCATGCGCGACTTCCTCGACGAGCGCGGCTTCGTCGAGGTCGAGACGCCGCTTCTCATCAAGAGCACACCGGAAGGCGCGCGCGACTTCCTCGTCCCGAGCAGCGGCATGCCCGGCTCGTTTTACGCCCTGCCGCAATCTCCGCAGATCCTGAAGCAATTGCTGATGGTCTCCGGGCTGGATCGCTATTTCCAGATCGCCCGCTGCTTCCGCGACGAGGCGCAACGCGCCGACCGCCAACCGGAGTTCACCCAGCTCGACATCGAGATGTCGTTTGTCGACGAGGAAGACATCATGGCGCTTGCCGAGGATCTCTATACCGAGATCACCGAGCGCTTCTCCGGCAAGAAGATCCAGCAGAAACCCTTCCCTCGCATCACCTATGCGGAGGCGATGGACAAGTACGGCAACGACCGCCCCGACCTCCGGTTCGGTCTTGAGCTGCAGGACGTCTCTGACGCCCTGCGCGGCACCGGCTTCAAGGCCTTCGCCGGCGTGCTCGAGGCCGGGGGCCAGGTGAAGGCGCTGGTCGTTCCGGGTTGCGGCGATTACACCCGCAAGCAGATCGACGAGATCACCGATCTGGCGAAGCAATCCGGCGCAAAGGGCCTGGCGACCATCGCCGTCCAGGACGAGGGCGTCAAATCCCCGATCGCGAAATTCCTCAGCGAGGACGAAATTGCCGCCCTTACCCGCGGCATTGGCGCCAGCACCGGCGACCTGGTCCTCCTCGTGGCGGACCAGCCGGATATCGTCGCCAAGACGCTCTCCGCCCTGCGCGATGAGTTCGGCCAGCGCCTCGAGCTCGCCGACCCGAACGTGATGGCGTTCTGCTGGGTCCACGAGTTCCCCCTCTTCGAGTGGGACGAGGAAGGAGAGCGTTGGGACGCCACCCACAACCCCTTCTCCGGCTACCTCGAGGAAGATTCCTCCCTGCTCGATTCCGAGCCGGACAAGGTTCGCGCCAAACAGTACGACCTCGTCGCCAACGGCAACGAGCTCGGTGGCGGTAGCGTCCGAATCCACAAGCGTGAAGACCAGGAGAAGGTCTTCGGCCTCATGGGTCATTCGGGAGACGACCTGCAGGAGCGCTTCGGCGCCCTCCTCGACGCCCTCGAATACGGTGCGCCGCCGCACGGCGGAATCGCCACCGGCATCGACCGGTTCGCCATGCTGCTTGCCGATGAGGAGAGCATCCGCGACGTGATCGCCTTCCCGAAGAACCAGCGTGGCATCGACATGATGTTCGAGTCGCCCGCGCCGGTCGAGGACGAGCAACTCGAGGAGCTCGGTCTCCAGATCCGTGAGGGCGTAGAACCCGAAGCCCCGGTTATCGAGGTCGCTGACGAGGACGTTGCCGAAGGCTGAGTACCGGCATTTCTGGCATGAGCCTGATACAGACGCGCGCGGGAACCGCGCGCGTCTGTATTTTCCGGGACGTAATTTTGCCGTCGGGCATGAGATGTGCAAATATCAGTAGATATTTCTGGTTACGTCATCAGGAGGTTCGCTGGAGATGGCTGGAGACCACCAGACCAGGCGTCCCGCCGTCGCGGACGACCGGTTCTTCGAGCTCTCTATCGATCCCCTGTGCGTGATTGACAAGCATGGGTACATCGCGCGCGCAAACCCGGCGCTCGAGGAACTCCTTGGCTATTCCGCCAATGAGCTCGTCACCATGCACGTCTCCGCCATCATCCATCCGGACGATGAAATCACCGCCATGAACCGACTGCAGTCGTACCCGGCCGAGCCGATGACGTCGCTCCAGCTGCGGTGCCGAACCCGCGATGGCGATGAGCGCCATATCGTCTGGAATATCCAGCCTGACCCGATCGACGGAAGCCTGTACGCCTCGGGGCGTGACATCACCGAGCGCCGCGTAACCGAGAGATCGCTGCATGAATCACGCGAGCGCCTGCGCCTCGCGACAAAAGCGGTCAACCTGCACACATGGGAAGCCGACGTGATTGGTGAGGAGCTGCACTGGTCACGCGACGAGCCACAGCTGGTGGATATCCCCCTGCCGGGCACGTTCGAGGAATTCCACGCCGCCCTGCACCCGGACGACCGTGACCGGGTCATCGATACCCTGCGACAGGCCATCGCCACCGAGGGCGAGTTCCGCTTCGAGTATCGCTTCGCGAACCAGCCTGTCCGGGACCAAACCTGGCTTCTTTCCGCCGGGATCGCGATTCGCGATGACGAGGCCGGTCTCACTCGTATCGTCGGGATAACCCAGGACATCACCGACCGCGTCCGCCGCCAGCGACAGTCCGAGTTTCTCGCCGCACTGGGCACCGACTTCGCACACTTCACCTCTCCCGAAGAAGTCATCCGGGCCACCAGCACTCGAACGTTGGATTTCTTCAACGCCACGGCCCTCACCATCGGCGAGTTCAACGACGACGACAGGCTCAATGCGATTCACGACAGCCGTCTCGCCACGGGACGAATCCAACCGGGAGACCAACTCGAGGAGTTGCTCGACGAGGACCTGATCAGCGAGCTCAAGCGCGGAAAGCCGATCGCGATTTCAGACGTTGCTACGGATCCTCGCACGACCCGCCTGGCGAATCGGTTCCAGCAAGCCGGTCTCCATGCGGTTCTCCTGGCGCCCTCGACCCGGCGCCGCCATTTTCATGTCATTCTCGCGCTGCAGCGCGACCAGCCGGGCGAGTGGCAGCCATGGGAGATATCCCTCCTTGATGATGTTGCCTGGCGCCTCGGGCTTCGGCTGGATCGCGCCCGGTGGGATCGGGCGCTCCGTGAAAGCGAGGCTCGCTACCGGTCGCTCTTCACGTCGATCGACGAAGGGTTCTGCATTATTGAGCGGACAGATCCAGACGCCGATGGCAATCTCGACTTCCGCTACGTCGCGGCCAACCCCGCCTTCAGGATTCAATCCGGTATTGATAATGTCATCGGCAAGACGATGCGCGACGTCATCCCGGATGAATACGCCAACTGGGGCAGGACGTACGACCAGGTACTCAAGACCGGCAAGCCGATTCGGTTTACCCATGACCTCAGCACGACAGGCCGAATCCTCGAACTGTATGCATTCCCGCTGGACGATGCGCCGGATTCCACGCAGATCGGCGTCATCTTCCAGGACATCACCCACCGCAAGGAAGTCGAGCGCGCGCTGCTCGAAAAGCGCCGGGAAGCGGAAGAGGCCGTGCATGCGCGCGACGTCTTCCTTTCGATTGCCTCCCACGAGTTGCGGAACCCCGTCGCGAGCATCAAGGGTTCCGCGCAGATGCTCCGTCGCTCCTATGACCGGGGGCGCCTCGACGAGGGTCGTATCGATCGGCTCACGAGGGCGATCGTGGACTCGGGCGAGCGACTCGCGGTCCTGCTGGAAGACCTGCTTGACGTGTCCCGGCTCCAGTC
>CAZVAA010000226.1:0-1239 GCA_964624125.1 uncultured Sphaerobacteraceae bacterium
AATTGCGCGTCACCGCCATCCTTGCCGGCGTAACGGACGATCTTCATGGTGCCTGTCTCTCCTTCTTGGGCGAAATCCGCGTTGTCTTCGGACGGATAGCCGCTCATCTTTCCAATGCAAGGATTGTATACGGCATTCATGCATCCGGCGATGGAGTAGCGAACCGCCTGCCGGGGCCCTACCATGGACGTCAGTGATTGACGATGCCGGACGGGAGTGACGATGCCAGAGCTCAACCTCAAACTCATGGATCCCGATACCGGCGATGTCCTGCCGCAGCCGGAGCTCGAGGAGGCGGAAGCGCTTTCGCTGCTCGATCGGGCGGAGATTACCGCCGCGGAGCTGGTGCCGTGGGGGAGCAATTACACCTTCGCCGTTGCGCTGGAGGCCGAGGGTGTGCCCGGTCATCTCGCGATCTACAAGCCACGCGAGGGCGAGCGGCCCTTGCACGATTTCCCGATCGGGACGCTCTACGCGCGCGAGCGCGCGTCCTATCTGCTCAGCCACGCCCTCGGATGGGACATCGTCCCGCCAACGATCGTGCGGGATGGCCCCTACGGCATCGGGAGCGTACAGATTTACGTCCCGTCGCAGCCGGATCGTATGGAGGACTATGAATTCTGGGGGGCGCGGACGATCGAGAATGAGCGGCTCGTGCTCTTCGACCATCTTGCCAACAATGCCGACCGCAAGATCACGCATTGCCTGCTCAGCACGTCGGGCAAAGTCGTCGGGATCGACCACGGCCTGACGTTCAATGTGGTTCCAAAGTTGCGTACGGTCCTTTGGCAGTTCGTGGGCCGGCCGATCAATGAAACACTTCGGGGACAGGTTGCCTCGCTGCTGGACAACCGGTCCGCGCTGGATTCGCAGTTGCGCGAGATCCTTGCGCCGGAGGAGGTCGATGCCGTCTGGGCGAGGGGAGAGGCCCTGCTCACGGCGGGGGCGTATCCCCGGCTCGACCCGAACCGGAACATCCCCTACGGCTGGTGGTAGGTCCTTCCACGAGCGTCCCGGTGCGTGGGAAGCGTCATGTATCCTTCACCGTAGGAGAGATTGGGGTGGCCCCGGTCGCCCACAGCAGCGCCTTGCATACGCCGGGCGCGGGGAAGGGAACAGCGTGCGCTGGAACGAGGTTTTTTCGTCAGTGGATGCGCAGGTGGCGGGGCAGGCCATGCGCCTGGTCACGTTCGGTGTCCCGAGATTCCATGAAGCAACCGTTCGCGGGCAATACGCCGA
>CAZVAA010000226.1:1339-4715 GCA_964624125.1 uncultured Sphaerobacteraceae bacterium
GGCATTTGTGAAATTGGTCACACACGATTTTCGGTGGTACACTCTCGCGTAGTTCGGCAGCGGGCACCGTTTGCCGCTGCCACACAGCCAGGGGATCGCCATGAGCGATAACAAGCTGCCAGGCTTCCACGGACGAGAACGTGATATGCGGGCGATTGGTACGGCCGCGAGTCTGGGGTTTTCGCTTGTCACATCGCTGGTGGTCCTGATCGGGGGAGGGGTCTGGCTGGACAGCTGGCGGGATACCGCGCCAGTTTTTACCCTGATCGGCGTTGCATTGGGATTGATCGCTGCCGGCTACCAGCTCTACGAGCTGGCCCTGCTCGGCAGGCCGGACCGTGAGAACGGTCCATTGGGCCGGGCGCTGGAGCGCCGGGCCGCGACGCGGGCGCAGCGGGACTAGCTGGCCGCGCCGCAGATGATCACCGCCAGTTTCTGTCGCTCGTGGCTCGTGCCACGCACGACGTCCCGGCACTGAACACCTGACTGGGTGAGGAGAGGCTCCAAGGCACATGGATGATCTGCATATTTCAATTACAGCGGAGACGCTCTTTGAGATCGGGCCGGTAGCCTTCACGAACTCCATGTTCGTCATGTTCGTCGTGATGGCGCTCATCCTGATCGTCTTTTCCGCTCTTGCCCGCAAGGCCAAGGTTGTCCCGGATCGCTCGCAGGGCGTCCTGGAGATGCTCGTCGAGTTCCTGCTCAACCTGGTGGAGTCCACCGCCGGCAAGCGGATCGGTCGCCGAATCTTTCCGCTCGTTGCCGGCCTCTTTATCTTTATCCTCTTTGCAAACTTCTCCGGCCTGTTGCCGGGCGTCGGGACCATCTACGTTTCGGACACTCATGTCCCGATCATGCGCCCGCCCACAGCTGACCTCAACATGACGCTCGCCATGTCGATCCTCACCTTCACGGTGGTGCAGATCGCCGGTGTGGCGGCCCACGGCGCCGGTGGCCGAATCAAGCACATGGCCAACCCGCCGTTCCTGTTCCCCATCGAAGTCGTTTCCGAGTTGTCGCGCATCATCTCGCTGGCCGCTCGTCTCTTCGGCAACGTGTTTGCCGGTGAGGTGCTGCTGGGCGTCATGTACGCGATCGCGAATGCGGTGAAGATCGCCCTCATCCCGGTTCTTTTCCCGGTTGTCTTCATCGGCCTCGAGGTCCTCTTCGGGACCATCCAGGCGCTGGTGTTCGCGCTCCTTACCCTGATTTATATCTACCTTGCGGCGGCGGGTCATGATGACCACGAAGAAGAGCACCATGAAGAAAGTGCTCCTGATCACGATACGGTCCGCCCCGTCATTGATGCGGCCCCGGAGAACGGTCAGCAGGCCTCTCCCGCGGGCGACTAACTTTGCGAGTTCGGTACCGGTGCCCGTGTGGGTGCCTGTGCCTGGGTTCGAAACCGTGGTTTTTCGGTTTAGACAGGGCGGTTCCTGAGAGCGTCCTGGGAGTGCGTTGGTAGGGCCGTCGCATTGGGCGTTCGGCACCGACAGGAGGAACAGTCACGTGTTTGACGGCATTACAGAAACACAGGCTCTGCAGTATTTCAGCGCGGCGATCGCCATCGGCATCGGTGGTCTTGGTCCGGCGCTCGGTATCGGTATGGCCGTGCGTGCCGCCATGGAGGCCATTGGGCGCAACCCGGAAGCGGGTGGCCAGATCCAGACTTCGATGATCATCGGTGCGGCGCTCGCCGAGGCGGTCGCGATTTACGCGTTCGTTATCGCCATCGTCATCCTCTTCGTCTAAAACCTGCGGGCGCGACCGGTTCGGGGATGCTCCCCACGCCGGTCGCCCCACTGCGCCGGTCAGGTGACCGGCGAAGGCGGAGGACGTTCATCGAAGGAGCGGCAGCATGCTGGATTCACTCGGTATCAATGGATGGCAGCTGCTTGTCCAGTTGATCGCCTTCATAGCGTTCGTCTTCCTGCTTTGGCGGTTCGCGCTCGGTCCGATCGTGCGCGTGCTGGATCAGCGGCAGGATCGCATTCGCGAGAGCCTTGAAGCGGCCGAGCGGATGCAGGCGGAGCTGAAGGAGACCCAGGCGAAGAACGAGGAAGCGCTGGCCCAGGCGCGGCGCGAGGCGCAGGAGGTGCTCGCGACGGCACGGCAGAACGCCGACCAGATCGAGTCCCGCGCCCGCGAGAAGGCCGAAGCCAGTGCCGACGAGTTCCTCGCACGGGCACAGGAGACGCTGCGGCAGGAGACTGCCCAGGCGCGCCAGGCGCTCCGGCAGGAAGTCGCTGACCTGGCGGTCATGGCGGCGGGCAAGATTCTCCGCAAGGAGATCGATGCTGGCGACCAGCGGGAGCTGATCGAGCAGACGCTCGCCGAAAACAGCGAGACCGTGTCCCGCGGCTAGGCGATCAGGAGGCAGGACGGGTGAGGCAACTCGGCCAACTGCCTTCTCTCGCTTGCAGGGGCAGGCGCGAAACGAGGATATGCCCGCCGGCACGCCGCAACGGCGGTGGCGGGTATTGAGAGGAACGGGCGATGGCAAGCAGTGCAGCGCGGCGCTATTCCCAGGCGATCGCAGAGCTGGCCGAAGAACAAAACACGTTTGAAGCCTGGCAGCGGGATCTCGATACGCTGAACGCGATCGTGTCCGATGCCGAGGTCCTGGCCTGGCTGGAGAACCCGGGTGTCGCCGACGCGCAGAAGCTCAAGGCGGTTGAGGCCGTCATGGGTGATGCCCAGCCGGAGGCCCGCAATCTCGTGCAGATGCTGATCGATCGCCGGCGCCTGCGACTGGTGCCGGACATCGCCTCGCTCTTCCACGAAGCGGTGATGGCGCACAAGGGCGTGGTGCTGGTCGATGTGACGACCGCGGATGCGCTCGACGATGCCGGTAAGGAACTTGTCCGCGAGCGGCTCAAGGCCTACGTGGGTAAGGATGTGGAACTGCGCCTGCACGAAGATGCGAGCATTATCGGCGGCATCGTGGCGCGCATCGGTGATCAGGTCATCGATGGCAGTGTGGTTAATCAGTTACGACGCCTTCGGGCACAGATGAACGCTGTCTGATCTCCAGGCAGCACGGCACGGACTTGAGAGCGTTCGGACGAAACCCCGGACGGGCCAGGCATCACGCCACGGCAACGATCAGGCCCGCGCGGCGCGGCAGAGGCGCCGCGAAGGAACGGAGCGATCATGGCGGTACGCGCGACCGAAATCAGTGATCTGCTCAAGCAGCAGATCCAGGGATTTTCAGATACAGCAGCCGTAGCCAACGTCGGCCAGGTCATCTCGGTAGGTGACGGTGTGGCCACGGTGCACGGCCTCAGCCAGGCCATGCAGGCCGAGCTGGTGGAGTTCACGAAGGACGGGACCCTCGGTCTCGTGCTCAACCTCGGTGAGGACGCCGTCTCGG
>CAZVAA010000227.1:0-2595 GCA_964624125.1 uncultured Sphaerobacteraceae bacterium
CATGGCGCGCTTCCGTGGGAAGGCTCCAACGCGATCGAGGGGTTGGCCGAGGTGATCGTCGCCCTCCGGCAGGAGTTGTGGCCAAAGCTCAAGGAGCGAACCCACTGGGCGTTCCACCCGTCGTCAGGTTCCGTAAACATGATCGAAGGCGGGGTGAAGGCGAATGTCGTGGCCGACCGGGCGTCCTGCTATGTCGACCGGCGAATTGTGCCGGGCGAAAATCCGGAAGCGTGCCGCGCCGAGATCGAGGAGATCGCGAAGCGCGCTATCGAGAAGGTGCCGGGCACCAGCGTTACCGTCGACTTCATCGAGGGGTTCGAAGGGCGGGAAGCGAGTGCCGCACCGGTGGAGGATCCGCTGGTGCAGTCGATGCTTGGCGCGAACAAGCGACTCGGGCTGTCAACAGAGCCGACCGGCTTCAGCATGGGAACGGACGGACGGTTTTTCCATGCCAGGGGAATCCCGACCATCATCTACGGACCTGGCGACCCCAGTCTCGCGCACAAGCCGGACGAGTGGGTCGGCATCGATGAGATCCTCGACGCGACGCGCGCGTACGCCGTGACGATGGTTCGGCTGATCGGCGACCACGACGGACAGGAGTAGTACATGGCAGCTTCCGGAGGACTGGGAGACATTTTCGACTACGTCGATGCGCATCGCGACGAGTACATTGCGACGTTGCAAGACATGCTGCGCCAACCGAGCATCGCCGCCCAGGGACTGGGTATGGAGGAGATGGCGTCGCTGGTCGAACGCGAGCTCGCTGCGCTCGGCGCGTCACCACGCCAGGTCGACACCCGTGGCGGATTCCCGGTGGTCTACGCCGAGATAGAGGGCGAGGCCGACCGGACCCTGAGTTTTTACAATCACTACGACGTCCAGCCTGCCGATCCGCTCGATGAGTGGGAGAGCGATCCCTGGGCGGCGGAGATTCGCGATGGTCGTATCTGGGCGCGGGGAGTGGCGGATAACAAGGGCAACATCGCCGCGCGGCTGGCGGCGATTGACGCCTGGCAGAAGGTGCGCGGTCCACTTCCGCTCAATGTGAAGTTCATCATCGAGGGCGAGGAGGAAATCGGCTCGCCGAATCTCCAGAACTTCGTCGACGACAACCCTGGGCTTTGCGCCGCGGACGCTTGCATATGGGAGTTCGGTGGCCGTGACATCGATGGTCGACCGCAGATCCATCTCGGCCTGAAGGGTATCTGCTACGTCGAGTTGCGGGCAAAAGGTGCCCGTACGGATTGGCATTCCGCCCAGGCCACCTCTGTACCGAATCCGGCGTGGCGGCTCGTGTGGGCGCTATCCACCCTAAAATCGGCCGACGACCGGATCATGATCCCCGGCTTCTATGACAAGGTTGTGGCGCCGACGCAAGCGGAGATGGAAGCGATCGCGAACCTCCCGAACATCGAGGAGGAGCGGCTTGCCGACCTCAAGATCGACGCGTTCATCAACGACCTGAGTGGCGAGGCATTGCATCTCAAGGACCTGTTCGAGCCGACATGCACCATTTCGGGCCTCCTGAGCGGCTACACGGAGAAGGGCCAGAAGACGGTGCTGCCCTCCCGGGCAATGGCGAAGCTCGACATGCGGCTCGTGGCCAGGCAGGACCCCCACGAGGTCTACGAGCTACTACGCAAGCACCTCGATGACAACGGCTTCACGGATATCGAGACGGAACTGATCGGCGCAGGGTATCCGGCACGGACCAGCCTTGAGGCGCCGATCGCGAAGGTCGTCGCAGAGACGTTCGAGGAGCTCTACGGGCAGGCGCCGGCGATCTACCCGACGAATCCCGGTTCGGGACCGTGGTACCAGCTGTGTGACGCGCTCGGGATCGACGCCTGCACGGCTGGCGTCGGGCACGGGAAGTCGCAGGCGCACGCACCGAACGAGAACATCTATGTCGAGGATTTCATCCTCGGGATTAAGCACATTGCGGCCATTATGGATCGCTACGCGGGCTACCCAACGGACTGATCAGGCAACACGACACAGGAACGATTGATGACCGATATCGATGCAATCAAGACAGCGCTGGATTACGTCCCGGACTACCTCGAGTTCCAGCAATCGTACATGCCGTTTGTCGGTGCCCAGGTCGCGGTGCGGGTGGATGGCGAGTTGCTCCTCAACCATGCCGTTGGCCACGCGGACATCGCCGACGACATTGCTCTCAGCGTCGATCATCTCTTCCGCGTCGCCTCGCATTCGAAGACCTTTACCGGCGTGGCCTGCATGCAGCTCGTCGAGCAGGGTGCCTTGCGGCTCGACGATGAGGCGAAGGCGCATGTTCTGGAGTTGGCCGATTCCCCGATGGAAACCGTGACCGTTCGCGAACTACTCGCACACGGCTCAGGCATGATCCGGGACGGTGACAACTGCGATTTCTGGGGCGTTCGCCGCCTGTTCCCCGATCGCGAAGAGATCCTTCGGACGATCCTCGATGATGGAAAAGTGCTGGAGCCGAACGAGCATTTCAAGTACTCCAATATCGGCTATTCGTTGCTCGGCATGATTATCGAGTCTGCTTCCGGGACGCCATACCGGGAGTATGTCCAGCGGAACATCGTCGATCGCCTTGGGCTG
>CAZVAA010000227.1:2695-4666 GCA_964624125.1 uncultured Sphaerobacteraceae bacterium
GGACATAGCGGCGGCTACCCGGGGCATATCACGATGTCGAAGTTCGATCCGGATCGAAAGTTGTCGATCTCAGTGCTGACGAATGCCGCGGATGGTCCGGCATCAAAGCTTTGCACGGCCATCCTCCGGCTGATCGATCGCGCCCTGGATACGGACGCGAAGGCGAAACCGGGGGAAGCCGACGCTCTGGTGCCATTCGAGGGCCGCTTCGCTTCCCTGGGCGGACTGACGGATGTCGTCAACCTCGGAGGGCGCCTGTACGTCATGAGCCCGACGCTGGAAAATCCCGCCCAGGTCGTGAGCAGCCTGGAAGTGGTCTCCGACACGGAACTCAAGGTGATCGACGAAGAAGGTTTCGGCGGCTACGGCGAAAAGATGCGCTACACCTTCGCGTCGGATGGCTCCGTAGAGAAGGTTCGCGGCATGACTGGCCACACGCTGGTGCCAGTCGAGGCATTCACCTTGCCAGAGAAAATCACCCGGCCCAACCCGGACGCTGGATGACGCGAACGATGATCGAATGTGGAGCAAGACCCGGTGAGCGATGACGTGCAGGAGCGGGGAGCACGGGACAGGGTGAATCCTGTTTACCGTGACCGGTTCGTGTACCTGCCAAGTATCTATGGTGCGCTTGTCCTGGCGATGTTGACCGCTGGCGCGCTGTACGTGCTGGTGCAGCTCGAGTTCTTGCTCGTGATCCTGTTCCTGTCCGTGTTGCTCGCTTGTGGCATCGCGCGGCCGGTGGCGTGGCTTGAGCGGCTACGGCTCCCGCGCGCAGCGGCGATCCTGGTCATCTATCTCATGGTAGGCGGGCTGTTCACGCTTGTCGGCTGGTACGCGATCCCGCCATTGCTGGGCCAGGCCGTCTCGATCGCGGAAGATGTGCCAGACCGGTTCACGGAAGCCCAGCGCTGGCGCGATCGGTTGGAGCAGTACCAGGTTGAATACCCGGTGCTGGAGCAGCTGGACGAGCGGCTGATTGCGCTCGGGGAACGGGCCGGCGCAGCAATCACGCAGATCGTGCTCGACTTGCCATCCACGATTGCGCAGGTGGTGTTCGCTGCGACGAGTATCCTGACGCTCACCTTCCTCATGGTGATGGTCGGCGACGACATGAAGCGGCAAGTCCTCCAACTGGTGCGGCCCCGCCATCGGGAACTGACCGACCAGGTGTTAACGAAGATGGGCATCCGGCTCGGGGCGTACCTGCGTGCGAAGGTGATCGTGATGTCGATCGTCGGAACGTGGGTCTATATCACGCTGCTCCTGCTCAATTCACCCTTCTCGATGCTGGTGGCGATCTTCGCCGCGATCACCGAACTGCTGCCACGCATCGGGCCGTGGATCGGGCGGGCGGCGATTGTGATCTCGGTCGCTCCTCTGGGGTGGAAGGCGGTCGCGATCGCGGTCGCCTCGCATGTGGTGATCGAGAACCTCAAAGGCTCTTTCATCTCGCCGCTGGTCGAAGGCGACCAGGTGGATATCCACCCGTTGACGGCGTTCATCGCCGTCATTGCGGGCGGCATCCTGATGGGCTGGATCGGCGCGCTCATCGCGGTGCCGATAGCGGCGGTCATCCAGGTGGTTGTGGAAGACGTGTTGATCCCGTGGCGAAAGCGACAGATCGAACCCGCCGGCGATACGAGGGTTGGGCCTGTCTCCCGCGACCTGGGTACCTGACGCATTACCGGAACCGGAACCGAAAGCGGGACGGGCAACCAACCCGTCCCGCTTCCCGATTGACCAGATAATGAAACGTCCTATTCGGCGCGGGGCTCGACAAGGTCGAGTGACTTCGTTTCGATGACGGGCAGCACGAGATCGAGGAATTCCTGGATCGGCTTCGCGCCGAGGTCCTCACCGGAACGGAGGCGGACCGCGACGCTATCGGCCTCCGCTTCGCGGCCACCGATGACGAGCATGTACGGGATCTTCTGGAGTTGGGCGTTGCGGATCTTCGCCTGCATCCGG
>CAZVAA010000228.1:0-2010 GCA_964624125.1 uncultured Sphaerobacteraceae bacterium
CGGGAGAGATCGGCGCACCACCTCCGGGTTCCTCGATGTCCGGCGCGGTCATCTCCCACTCATCGTCGCCCGGATCGACCGGCTCGAGGCATTCCCGATGCAGGTTGTACTCGTAGTACTTCCCATCATCACCGAGGACGAGGAACTGCTCGTCGTCATCCTTGTTCTCGCCTACAAAAATGAATTCGTTCGTCATGATGCCCTGCTGTGTAGATCGATCTTCTCTTCGGTAAGGAGCATATGCAGGGGACATGCCACGGTTCGCTATCGTGAACGGACAGCACGGCGGCGCGGATCGATCCATTGAGGCCCCGATCCTGCGCCTGGTGGCTCCAGACATTCATCAACCTCATTGGAACCACCGGAAAGCGAGACCGTATGACCCTGATTGGCTACCACAACTCCCACGAGCAATTCTCTCCCGCCGACCTGTTGCGCTGGACCGTCCGGGCCGAAGAGGCCGGGTTCAACGCCGCCTTCGGCTCGGACCACATCGCCCCATGGTCGGAGGCCCAGGGCGAATCCGGCTTCGCGTGGTCGTGGCTCGGCGCGGTCATGGCGCGCTCGGAGCTCCCCTTCGGGACGTTCAACGCTCCGGGCTACCGCTATCACCCCGCGATCATCGCGCAGGCGATCGGGACGCTGAACGTGATGTTTCCCGACCGGCTGTTCGTCGCCTTCGGTTCCGGCGAGGCGCTCAACGAGCACATCACCGGCGGGAAATGGCCGCTAAAAGCCGAGCGCAACGAACGGCTGAAGGCCAATGTCGAGATCATCCGCGCCCTGCTCGCCGGCGAGACCGTCACCGACGACCGCTTCGTCCATGTTCACGAAGCACGACTGTGGACGCTTCCCGAGACGATGCCGACCTTCTTCGGGGGCGCGCTCTCCGTCGAGACCGCTCGGCATATCGGCGCCTGGGCAGACGGCATGATCACCGTGAACGCCGACCGCGCGCATCTCGAATCGATGATCGCGGCCTTCCGCGATGTCGCCGGGGCCGAGGCGCCCGTCTACATCCAGTCGCATGTGTCATACGCGGACTCGGACGAGGAGGCGCAGGCAAACGCCTTCGACCAGTGGCGGCCCAACATCCTGGCAGGCGATCTCGGCGCGGACCTGTGGTCGGTCACGCACTTCGAGGCAGCGGCGTCCACGGTGCGTCCCGAAGACATGCATCAGGGAGTGCGCATCTCGTCCGACCTCGGGAAGCACCGGGAATGGATCGCGCAGGATCTCGAGCTCGGGGTGCAGGGCGTCTTCCTGCACAACGTCGGACGCAACCAGGAGCAGTTCATCGACGCCTTCGGCGAGCAGGTGCTACCGGAGTTCCTGAAGGCATAGCCAGCCTCCGCAGCCATTTGCGCGAGCGCTATTCCCGGATACGATGCCCTGCATGACGACATGAGCATGCGGAGGGCATATGGGCACACGACTCGAGGGCAAGGTAGCGATCATCACCGGCGGCAGTGGCGGGATCGGGTCGGAGACGGCGCGATTGTTCTGGCAAGAGGGCGCCAGCGTCACGATCACCGATCTCGACCAGGAGGCGCTGGATCGCACCGCGAGCGAGATCAGCCCGGACGGTCAGCGCATCCTCGCGATCGCGGCGGACCTGACCAACGAGGACGCGGTTCGTAACGTCGTGACGACCACGACTTCACGGTTCGGCGAACTCGATGTGCTGGTGAACGTCGCGGCGGTGCGGGTACACGGCCCGGTGACGGAGGCGACGACGGAGAGCTGGGACTTCGTGATCGGCGCGAACCTGCTGGCGGTCGCCCACACCTGCAAATACGCGATCCCGGAGATGGTGAAGACCGGTGGTGGCAGCATCGTCAATGTCTCGTCAGCGAACGCCACGGTCGGCCGCAGCGGCATGGCGCAATACGACGCAACGAAGAACGCCGTGCTGGCGCTGACCCGCTCGATGGCCTGCGACCACGCGGACCAGGGCATCCGGGTCAACGCCGTATCGCCGGGGCCGACGCTGACGTCATTCCATATCAA
>CAZVAA010000228.1:2110-3234 GCA_964624125.1 uncultured Sphaerobacteraceae bacterium
AGCGATTTGAGGCCGGCACGGAAGGCGTCGGCGTCGAGCGCCTGGAACATGGCGCGCTGGGTGATAAAGCCCTGAACCATCACCAGGATGACGGCGGCCTGCTGGCGAACAGGGACTTCGGCGCCGATAAGCCCGTCGGCCTGGTACCCCGCGAGCAGCTCCTCCACCTTCGCGAGGGCATCCAGGTAGATTCCCTGCAAGATCTCCGCGAGTGCGGGAGAGCGGAGTGACTCGGCCCACGCCTGGACGGCGATCGGGAAGACGTGCATCTCGGCGTCGATCGCGCTCGCCCGCGCAAGCACGGTGTGCACAAGTTCCTCGATCGGCGGCCGCTGCTTCATGGCGATGAGATCGGTGAAGACGGAGGCGAGCGACGCCACCGCTTCGCCGGCGATCGCGGCGACGACGTCGTCCTTGCCCTTGAAATAGAGATAGAAGGCGCCTGACGAGAGATCGGCCTCGCGCAGGATGTCCTGCATGGAGGTGGCATGGAAGCCATCGCGCAGGAAGCATGCGCGGGCGGCATCCATGATCTGGCGGCGTCGGGCTTCGGCGTGGGCAGGGGTGACTTTCGGCATGTCCCGATAATAAAACGAATGACCGTTCTTGACAACAGGCCGGACGAGGCGTAGCCTGCATTCAGGATATAGAGAACGATCGTTCGTTTTTATGACATACCCTGGATGGGAGGCACCCATGAACCGCCCCAACAGCCACGACCGGTCCCGCGCCAGTATCGCGATGCTCATTATTCCGCTGGCAGCGCTTGTCGTCCTCGCGATCTTCGCGTGGCCCGCCGCGCGAACCGAACCACGGGAATTGCCGCTCGGTATCGTCGGCCCCGACCCCGCGATCGCCGGCATGCAGGAGGCCCTTCCCGCGCACGGGTTCGACCCCACCAACTATGACGACGAGGCAGCCGCACGGGCCGCGATCGAGGATCGCGAGATCTACGGCGCGATCCTCGTCAACCCTGACGGCAACCGCGTGCTTATCGCATCGGCCGCCAGTCCGGCGGTCGCCCAGCTTCTCCAACAGGCGACAACGCACTTCTCGCTGCAGTCCAACCAGCCACCACCGGTGTTCGAGGATGTCGTCCCTGCTCCGGAGGACGACCCACGCGG
>CAZVAA010000228.1:3334-4648 GCA_964624125.1 uncultured Sphaerobacteraceae bacterium
CGGCTCTGCAATGGCGCGAGCATCTTCTGGCCGGTGGCGAGCACCGGGTTGCTGGCGAGGACATGCTCGATGAGGACGATCTTGCCGTCGGGCTTCGCCACCCGCGCCATCTCGCGCAGCGCGGCTTCGGGATCGGGCACGGTGCAGAGCACAAGGCTGGCGGTGACCGTGTCGAAGGCGGCGTCCGGCAGGGCGGAGAGGTTCTCGGCGTTCATCTGCCGCAGGGTAACCGGGAACGGGCTGGTGTCAGCGAATCTCGACGCTTCCGCGAGCATGCCGGTGGAGACATCGATGCCGGTATACGCCTCGATCGGGGCGTTCGCGGACTGGAGGCGGTGGAGCGTCTCGCCGGTCCCGACGCCGATCTCAAGGACGTTGCCTTCCAGCATGCCGGCCAGCCGGTCGCGCATGGGGCCAAGCACGGCGTTCTCGCCGCGTCCTTCCTTCGCGTCCCACGTGGGCGCATGCTCGTCATAGATACGGGCGATGCGCTGAAGGTCGTTCGGCGACCGGTCCAGCAGGATCCGTCGAATGCGGTTCATCGTGTGCCCTCCCCTGCCGCTGCGCGATGCGTATGATGAGTGTACGTCGTTTCGCGACCGACACGAAAGCACTGCCACCGATGTCCCGATCCCGCCCCTCTCCCCATGCCGAGGCGAATACGCAGATCCGCACGTTGCAGGAGATGACCGACGACGCCGCGCAGGCCGTCGAGGCGGTGCGGCTGATGGAGAAGTCGCGTCATCTCGAGGTGGTCCGGACGGCGATCCGGGTGCTGCGGGATGCGCAGGACCCGGCGCATCGCCCCGCGCTGCACCGCAAGTACGAGTGGTGCGAAACGCAGTCGACGCAACGTGACGGGAGCGGGTATATCCGCGCGGAGATCGTGCGGGCGCTGCAGCCGATCGTGCAGCCGGACGACCTCCCCTTGCTGCAACGGGCGATGCTCACCTACCAGATGGTTGGGATGTACGAGGTCTGCGCGGAACTACGGGCTGCGGCACTGGTGACCGTGAACGACCTCGACCCCGGGCTCGCGGCTTTGTTCGCGGCCCGATTCCTGACCGACCCGCGCAATTCGTTCTCCGGCGAGCCGGCACGGACGGCAATCCAGCTCCTGGCGGCGCAGCAGAACCTGGCGCCGGTCTTCGGGCTGGCGTCGTGGGGCAACGCGATCGGCGAAGTGATCGGCGATGCGCTGCGGAACCTCGTCGATATACCCGGATCCCTGGTCCCGGTGCTGGTGGAGCAATATCGCGAGAACGAGGACGAGCAGGTGTTGCTGGGGCTGTTCGACCTGCTGCTGGGGCATGC
>CAZVAA010000229.1:0-2562 GCA_964624125.1 uncultured Sphaerobacteraceae bacterium
CGACACGCCGGTGGCCGTGATCTCCGGTCCGAACCTTTCCGGCGAGATCGCGGCCGGCAAGCCGGCAACGACCGTAGTGGCGTCGGAGAATGCGAATGCGGCGTTACGGGTTCAGCGGGCGCTGATGAGCGAGACATTTCGCGTCTACACCAGTGACGATGTGGTTGGCGTCGAGTTGGGTGGAGCGCTGAAGAACATCATCGCGATCGGGGCAGGTATCGGGGATGGCATGTCCGCCGGCGACAATGCCAAGGCGGCCTTCCTGACGCGAGGCATCGCGGAGATCAGCCGTCTTGGTGTGGCTTGCGGAGCGCAACCGCTGACATTTGCCGGACTTTCAGGGATCGGCGACCTGATCGCAACGTGTTCCAGCTCGCTGTCGCGGAACCACCAGGTAGGAGCCGGTCTGGCCGCCGGGAAGTCGCTCGACGAGGTGCTCCAGGGCATGACGGAGACGGCCGAAGGCGTGCAAACGACCCGCGCTGCAGTGGCGATGGCACGGGACTGTGGAGTTGAAATGCCGATTGCCGAACAACTCGCGCGGGTTCTGTTCGAGGGGCTGTCGCCGGTTGAGGCGATCCGGGCGCTGATGGTCCGGGAGCCCCGTTCGGAGGCTCCCGGAGAGCTTTAGGCCTTGCGGTCGATGAGCTGTTCGCGAGCGGGGCCCACTCCGACGTACCGCACCGGAGCGCCGAGGTGCTGCTCGATGCGGTTCAGGTAGTCCCGGGCCTGCGAAGGCAGGTCGTCGTACGCGCGAGCGCCTGTGGTGTCACTGTTCCAGCCCGGCGCGGACTCGTAGATCGCCCTCGCACCCTCCAGGCGCTCCAGCGCCGCGGGAACGTGCGTGACGCTTGTCCCGTTGACGTCGTACCCGGTGCTGTATTTGATGCCGTCGAACGCATCAAGCACGTCAAGGAGGGTCACGGCCAGTTCTGTGACGCCGTTCAGGCGGCTGCTCTGGCGGGCAGCGACGGCGTCGAACCAGCCGGTGCGTCGCGGGCGCCCGGTGGTCGTGCCGTACTCGTTCCCACGCTGGCGGATAGCCTCGCCCACCTCGTCATCGAGTTCAGTCGGCATTGGTCCCGCGCCAACGCGCGTCGTGTACGCCTTGTAGACGCCGAGCACGCGATCGACCTGTGTTGGGGCGACGCCCGCTCCCTGGCAGGCACCTGCCGCGGTCGGCGATGACGACGTGACGAACGGGTAGGTGCCGTAGTCGATGTCGAGCATCGCGCCTTGCGCGCACTCGACGATGACCTGCTTGTCCTCCGCGAGCGTGTCCTGGACCAGGACCTCGGTCGGGACGATATACGGCTTCAGGCGCTGGCCCCATTGCGACAGGTCGCGATAGAGATCGTCGAAGCTGATCTCTTCCGCGTCATAGAGGCGACTGAGGAGCCGGTTTTTGGCATCGACCTCGACGGCCAGCTTGCGGCGAAGGATGGACGGGTCGAGCAAGTCACAGACACGGATACCGTGGCGGGAGACCTTGTCCGCATAGGCGGGCCCGTTACCTCGCAGGGTCGTTCCGATCTGGTCCGTTTCGCGGCGTGCCTCGTCGAGCCGGTCGATCTGTGGATGATAGGGGAGGACGAGATGCGCGCGGTCCGAGATGCGAAGATTCGAGGTGTCGATGCCGCGACTGGTGAGGTCGTCCAGTTCCGAGATCAGCGTGCCGAGCTCGATCACGACACCGGCACCGATGACGCACACCACGTCGTCATTCAGGATGCCGGAGGGCACAAGGTGGAGCTTGAACACGCCCTTGTCCGTCTTGACGGTGTGGCCAGCATTGCTGCCGCCGTTTGCGCGGATCACCATTGCGGCCTGGGAGGCGAGGGCGTCGGTCAGCTTGCCCTTTCCTTCATCGCCCCATTGTCCGCCCATTATCACGGTTGCCGGCATGAGTCGCCCTTTCTCCGGTACAGACCGGGGACACGGCAATGGCCGGGTTTCCCCGGCCACGTGCCTGGTTACGAGAATTGCGGTCGCTTCCTGTAGGGATGCCGGAGTGGGGGAAGCGGCCCTCTGTCACCGCGACGTCCGCGATGACGCGGTTATTGTCGCAGATTTTTCAACTTGGTGAAGAGCTCGCGCTCCTCCTCGGAAAGATCGGTGGGCAGGTCGACCTGGACCGTGACGAGCAGGTCGCCGTTACCGGATGCGTTCTTGCCGGAGCGGGGCATACCCTTGCCCCGAAGACGGAACACCTTTCCATTCTGCGTACCCGCCGGGATCGTCAATGCGACGCGACCGTTCATTGTCGGCACCACCGTTTCTCCGCCAAGCACGGCGGTGTAGAGCGGAATGCGGATCGACGTCTTCAGGTTGTCGCCGGATCGCTCGAAGCGGGCATCGTCGCGCACGGTGATCAGGAGGTAGACATCGCCGTTCGGGCCGCCGTTGCTGCCCTTGCCGCCTTGGCCGGCGATCCGGACGCGAGATCCAGTCTTGACGCCCTTCGGGATCGTGACCTCGAGCGTCTTTGTCTTGCTGACCTGGCCGGTGCCGTCACAGGTTGGGCACATCGCGCCCCGGGCGATCCCTGTCCCGCCGCAGGTT
>CAZVAA010000229.1:2662-4634 GCA_964624125.1 uncultured Sphaerobacteraceae bacterium
GTGAAATCGTCGGGGTTGACGCCGGCGTCGCGGTAACGCTGCCAGTCTTCGCCGAAGCGATCGTACATCTGGCGCTTTTCGGCATCGGAGAGCACCTCGAACGCTTCGTTGACTTCCTTGAACCGATCCTCGGCGTTCGGGTCATCACGGTTGACGTCCGGGTGCAGCTCCCGCGCCTTCTTGCGAAACGCAGTCTTGATCTCGGAATCGGTCGCGGTGCGTTCGACGCCCAGTACGCTGTAATAGTCCTTAAAATCGACAGGCATATACTCACCCCATTAATCCGGCACGGGCGAAGTGTTGCGTGCGTGGCAGGAAGGACGCCGTACCGGGTGGCATTGATCGCGGCAAGCATCAATTCAGATTAGGCAATGCTCCCGCGGTGAACTGGGTATAGTGTAAACCTTGAGTCGGTTCGACGCAACCCTGGGTGTTATTCCTGCGCTGGCGGTGCCTGG
Source organism: uncultured Sphaerobacteraceae bacterium (assembly GCA_964624125.1). Lineage (GTDB taxonomy): Bacteria > Chloroflexota > Chloroflexia > Thermomicrobiales > UBA6265 > UBA6265. The sequence goes on from CAZVAA010000229.1 coordinate 3,121, forward strand.
GTCCCGACCAGGGCCATCAGCCTGGTTTCGCCGCTTCGCATTCGCCGGTAGGCGCGCAGCACCAGCCAGATCGCCAGTGGGAGGGCGAAGAGAACGGAGACCGGGACGAAGATGGCGAGGATGGCGACGCCGATCGAGACGGCGTCTTCCAGGATGCTGATAAAGGGATTGCCGACCCCGCGCGTCATCTGGGAGATATGCGGCCGGTTTCCCGACTTGATGGCATGGACGCCCCCGGCAATGAGTAGGCCGATCACCATCGCGACGACCGGATGCAGGTCGCCTTCCTGGCTGGCATAGGCCATGAACAGGATCGCCCCGGCAATCGGGCGAATGGCGGTGTGGAGCAGGTCGTTGAGGTGGTCGATCCTGGAGATCTTGTCCGGGATCAACTCGATCGGCAGGATGACCAGCAGGATGATGAGCCCGAGGTTTGACGAGAGGATGTCATATGGCTGATCCAGCTCCACCACATCGGTGAACCGGTCGACGAGCGCCAGGATGAGGAGCGGCAGATAGGCATTGAGGCCGGCGCTGAACGACAGGCCGAATCCGGCAAGAAGCGTGGAAAGCAACGAAAATCACCTCGAGCGGTCAGGTTCGGAAGAGAGACGCCACCAAATGAAACATGGCGATTCCCGAGTATACGGGAATCGCCATGGCACGGGCACTCTTGGGCCTGTCAGCGAGCGATCAGTGCATCTGCCGGTGGACGCAGACCAGCTTGCCCTGGATCTCTACGTTGCTCGCATCGGTATAGATCGGCTCCATGGTGCTGTTTTCCGGCTGGAGTCGGACCTTGTCTCCCTCGAGGAAGAAGCGCTTCAGCGTGGTCTCGCGCTCGTCCTTCAACCAGACCGCGACCGTCTCGCCATTTTCGCAGGTGGCCTGCGGCTTGAGGACGACAATATCGCCGTCGTTGATCAGGGCGTCGATCATCGAGAGCCCCTTGACCTTGAGGGCGAACAGGTTCTGCCCCTGGTTTGGTACCAGCTCGGGGCTGAGCTCCAGCATCGAGAGGACGTCATGCTCGGAGAAGGCTTCCGGAACCGGGATTGGTTGACCGGCTGCGATCTGACCGATGACCGGAATACTCACGACGCCGCTGCGGGCCGGCTCGCGATTCACCAATTCGATGCCGCGCGAGATATTCTTGTTGCGGCGAATCAGGTTGCGCGTTTCGAGTACCTTTAGGTTGTAGTCAACGACGCTCGTCGAGGAGATTCCCAGTTCGTGCTGGATGTCTCGAATCGTTGGCGGGTAGTCGTTGTTGTCCAGGAATTCGCCGATAAAGTCGAGAATGGCCTGCTGGCGCCCGGATAACTTTTTCATGGTGCGTCCTCATTTGCTGGTCGGAGCCCATGCGGGTGAGCTCTCGGCATGGTCACAATCCGAGTATAAGTAAGAACACATGTTCGTGTCAATACCAATCGACACCGAGTACGACGCCAGCGTGCACAAGATTCGGTCCTAACGAACAGCACGCCCATCCAAGACAAGGCCATGGCTGCCCA
>CAZVAA010000230.1:0-4625 GCA_964624125.1 uncultured Sphaerobacteraceae bacterium
CCGTGCCGGACGACTACTCGCTCGTTGCGCTCGGGAAGGCCGACGACCCGACGCAGGATCACCACGACATCGACACCTTCTACATCCCGCATCGGGAGATGGGCGCGGAGGCGGTTCGCCTGCTCGCGCGCATGCTCGCCGATCCCGAAACCGATACCTCGTCCCCAATCACGATCCCCTGTACGCCGGCCCCTGGCCGGAGCATTGGACGACCGCCCGCAACCACGCACGCGAGAAGGAGGTGAGGCCACCGGGGACCATGTTGTGTATCTCGCTCGAGAGTCGAATTCTCCAGAAAGGGAAGCATTCATGACCATGTCTCGTTCCCGTTCATTCCGGCCGAATCGTCGTCAACTGATCCAGGGTGCCGGTGGCCTCGCCGCCGCAACCGCGTTCAGCTCGCCCGCGACCCATCGCGTGTTCGCGCAGGAAGACGCCATCACCCTCGACTACTGGAACTGGTGGGACGTCCAGCGCCAGGAACTGATGGACAACATCATTGCCGACTTCCAGGAAGACTTCCCGGATATCGTGGTCAACAACGTCCCGCAGACATGGGACCGGCGAGACGAGGTCGTGACCACGGCGCTCGCCGGCGGTGATCCTCCGGAAGTCATCATGGTTTCGCGGCAGGAGATCGTGCGGTTCGCCGACAACGGCGCGATCGCCCCGATCACCCAGTTCGTCGAGGCCGAGGGCCTGGACCTGGAGCGCTACTACGATTCCGAGATCGAATCGATGTGGTGGAACGATGAGCTCTACGCGCTGCCGATGCCGACGGCTGGTGGCGAGACGGGACTCTACTTCTACAACTCGCAATTGTTCGAGGAAGCCGGCCTCGACCCGGAAAACCCGCCCGAGACCTGGGCCGAGTTCGATGAAGCCACCGCCGCGCTCACGCAGATGGCGGACAACGGCGCGCTCGAAATCCCTGGCTCCAACCTGTCACTGTCTGCGGCAGGCTTCCTCGCCGCCCTGTACACCAATAACGGCACCCTGTATTCCGATGACCTGAAGACGGTCACCTGGAACAGCGCCGAGGGCGTCGAGACCCTGACGTGGATGTTCGAGCATGTCCAGCGTCATTTCGGCGGGCACCAGAACTACATGGACTGGGCGAACGCGATCCAGCCCGGTGAGCGCCGCTTCGACCAGGGACGTTTGGCGATGGAGTTCCAGAACGTCTCGGCGTTCTTCCACATCAAGAACAACGCGCCGGACCTGGAATACGGCGTCCACTTCCGCCCCTACAACAGCGATAACCCGGACGCGAAGAGCCAGGGTGTGGCGGCGCTGACCTTCGGATGGGGCTATGTCATCCCGAGCAGCCTCGACGAGGCGACCCAGGAAGCCGCGTTCAAGTTCATCAAGCGGATCACCTACGACGATGCCGCCGCGGAGTTCATGCTGACGCAGGAGCGCCCGAGCCCGCTGATCGACGCCAATGACAATCCCGAGTACCAGGAGATCAACCCCTACTGGGACAAGGTGCTCCAGAGCATGGAGAACGATGTCTCGGTCGGCATCGTGCCGCCCCAGACCGAGATCATCTCCGTCCTCACCGACTACATCGAGTTGGTCGCCTTCGAGGAGATGAGCCCGGAGGAAGGGTTGAACATCGCCGCCGAGGAAGCCCAGGGCATCCTCGACGAATACTGGAGCAGCGCATCGTGACAAGCCGGAGCATTCCGGCGAGCAACCGATCACTGGAGGGCGTGCATGCGCCCTCCACCCGGACTCCCCTGACCTGGCGGCTTCGAAAATACCTCGGGTTCGTCTTCATCTCTCCGTGGCTGATCGGCTTTCTCGCCTTCGACCTCATCCCGACGCTTTCAGCCTTCTACTACAGCTTCACCGACTGGAACGTCATCGCGAAAACCAGCAACTGGGTCGGATGGGACAACTACCGGCGGATGTTCACCGGTGATCGCCTGTTCTGGCCATCCGTCTGGAACACGCTCTACTACGTGGCCTTCGCGGTGCCGCTGGGTGTCGTGGCGGGATTCCTCCTCGCGTTGCTGCTGAACACCAGGGTCCGGTTCCAGGGCGTGTTCCGCACGCTCTTCTACCTGCCGGCCGTCGTCCCGACCGTGGCGGCGATCATGGTCTGGCTCTGGATCTTCGATACCAACAACGGCATCCTGAACTGGTTCCTCGGGTTCTTCGGCGTCGATCCGATTCGCTGGCTCACCAGCCCGGACTACAGCAAGCCGGCGCTGATCATCATGAGCCTGTGGACGATCGGTGGCGGCATGGTGATCTACCTCGCGGGGCTACAGAACATCCCGGACGACCTCTACGAGGCCGCCGAGGTGGACGGCGCCAGCGCGTGGAACAAGCTGGTCAACATCACGATCCCGTTGATGACGCCCACGATCTTCTTCAACCTGCTGCTGGGCCTGATCGGGTCGTTCCAGATCTTCAACGCCGCCTTCATCATGACCGCCGGCGGCCCCGTCAACAGCACCCGGTTCTACATGCTCCATCTCTACGAGAAGGCATTCCAGGATTCACAGATGGGCTACGCCTCGGCCATGGCCGTGTTGCTCTTCCTTGTGGTGCTGGCGATCACGGTCTTCGTGAACTGGTCCTCGAAACGGTGGGTGTTCTATGGCTAGCGAATCGATCCAGCAGGCACCACTGCACAGGCCACGGCGCCGGTTCGACCCCGGCATGTTCATCATCTACCTCATCCTCATCGCCGGGGTGGCGGTCACCATCACGCCGCTGGCGTGGACCGTCTCGACCTCGCTCAAGACCGTGCAGCAATTGAGCGCCTGGCCTCCCGAGTGGATTCCGGACCCGATCGCCTGGAGCAACTACACCGAAGCGCTGACGATGCTGCCGTTCGGGCGCTATTTCCTGAACACCATGGTGCTTGTCGCCGCGGCCGAATTCGGGGCGCTCGTCACCTGCTCCTTTGTCGCCTACGGGTTTGCCCGGCTCGATTTTCCCGGCCGGGAGCCGCTCTTCCTGCTGCTGATCTCGACGATGCTGATGCCGTACATCGTGCGGCTGGTCCCGCTCTTCGTCTTCTACGGCGAAATCGGCTGGCTCGGCACCTACCTGCCGCTGGCCATTCCCGACCTGCTCGGGCGTAACGCGTTCTACATCTTCCTGCTCCGGCAGTTCTTCCGGGGCATCCCCGACGACCTCTCCGACGCGGCCCGGATCGATGGCGCGAACGACTTCCGCATCTGGTGGTCGATCGTGATGCCGTTGTCGAAGCCGGTGCTGGCAACCGTTGGCATCTTCGCCTTCCAGAGCACCTGGGACGACTTCCTGGGCCCGCTCATCTATATGGGACAGAACCCGGACATGCGTACGCTGGCCGTCGGGCTCTACCAGTTCCGGAACGCGCCGGGCGGCGAGAACCTGATGCCGTACCTGATGGCAGTCTCCACCGTGATGATGCTGCCGATCCTGTTCATTTTTGGTTTTGGACAGCGATACCTCATTCGTGGCGTCACGATGAGCGGCCTCAAGGGCTAATCGCTGTACACACAGGAGGAACTCGTGAACGAGTCGCAAACAGAAATCCTTGTTGTCGGTGGTGGACTGGGCGGAGTGGCCGCCGCGCTCGCCGCGCTGAAGATGGGCCGCAAGGTCATCCTCACCGAGGAGACCGACTGGATCGGCGGCCAGATCACCTCGCAAGGGGTCCCGCCGGACGAGAACCCATGGATCGAGACGACCGGCGCCACCGCCAGCTACCGCGCCTTCCGGGAGGGCGTGCGCGATTACTACCGGCAGCACTATCCGCTACTCCCCGAGCCACGCATGGACGCCCGTCTCAACCCCGGCAAGGGCAATGTCAGTCGTCTCTGCCATGAGCCGCGCGTCGGGCTGGCCGTGATGGAATCGATGCTCGCGCCATGGATCGCGAACGGCCAGCTCACGCTCTGGCTGACCACGATCCCGACCGCCGTCGAGATGGATGGCGATCGCGTCCGCGCCGTCACCCTTCGCAACACCGTCACCGGTGCGGAGACGACCGTGTCGGCGCCTTGGGTGCTGGATGCCACGGAGACCGGCGACCTGCTGGAGCTTGGCGATGTCGAGCATGTCCTCGGCGCCGAGGCGAAAAGCGAGACCAACGAGCTGCATGCGCCGGATGTCGCCGACCCGCTGGACCAGCAGGCGGTCACCTGGTGCTTCCCGATCAGCCACCATCCCGGCGAGGACCACACGATCGCCAAGCCGGAGCAGTACGATTTCTGGAACAGCTACCAGGCCGATTTCTGGCCGGACAAGCAATTCTCCTGGACCGATGTCCACCCGATCACGCTGGAGCCGCGCTACCGCTCGATCTTCGCCGGCCCGGACGACGCAGAACGCAACGCCGGCAAGCAGTTCGCCCAGATGGAGGGCGCGCGCAGGCATCCGGAGTGGCGCCCCGCCGACTTCTGGCACTACCGGCGGATCATCCACGCCGGCTACTACCCCGACGGCTGGACGCATGACGTCTCGATGGTGAACTGGCCGCAGATCGATTACTGGCTTGGCCCGGTCGTCGGCGTGCCCGAGGAGGAGCGGCAGAAGCATCTTGAAGGCGCTCGCCAGCTCAGCCTCTCCTTCCTCTACTGGATGCAGACCGAGGCGCCCCGTCATGACGGCGGCACCGG
>CAZVAA010000231.1:0-4584 GCA_964624125.1 uncultured Sphaerobacteraceae bacterium
GACGGGCACGCATGGGCGCACGCTCACGCGGATCCGGTTCGACGTCTGTCTCGTAGCGGCGTTCCCGGCGCGGAGAAGGTGACCGGCGGGGCCGCCCCGGCGCGTCGCTCGCAAAGAGGCGTTCGCGGTAGCTGCTCATTCCCCGCTCGTCGGAGAGGTCGAATTGAGCGGGTGTCGGGTGGCTTGGTTCTTCGACGTACGCAGGAGCCGGTTCAACGTCGGGTTCCCGCGCATCTGCATAGACCCAGTCGTCTGTCAGGTCGTCAGGTTCATCCGCCCACGTCGCGGGCTCGGTGACGATCTCCGGATCATCGGCGTCTCGCATCCAGTCAGATGCATCGTCGTAGACATCATCCATCTGTTCCGCATGCGGCGCTGGGGCTGATGCCTGCGCTGCCGCCAATTCGGCTGCGCGGCGGTCTTCCTCGATGCGATTCTGGAACATGCCCCGCCACCAGCTGCGGCGGGCATCGTCTCGTCGGGGACGGTCCGGGCGCACGGTGGCTGGCTCGGTCGGGTGATCCTCGAAGACGGGTTCAGCGGGCGCCTCTTCCTGCGCTTCCATCCTGTGCTCGGGCGCCCAGTCCCGCGTGGATATGCGGGAGCGCTCCCTGGCGGGCTCAGGCCGGGGCTGTAGTTCCGGATTCCTGGGCTCTGTACGGAGCGGTGTAATGGGCCGCTGTTGTTCCCGCTGACGCGTCTCGCGTTCGGCACGGGCGGCGGCCTTGATGGCCTGCGCACGCTTTAATGCGAGCTCGTAGGAGTCGCGCCCCTCGTTCACGGGCTGTGCAGGTTGGGGATCACGAGCCGCATCCTGTTGCGGCGCGGCCGGTTCCCGCATGAGCCGGGAGAGGTCGATCTCGGTCGAGATCGTGGGAACAGTGTTGAACGGGTCACGGTCGTCCACGGTGGGCTCGGCGCTCGCCCGGGGTTGCTCCGGTTCGGAGCGCTCAACCTCCGTCTCCTGGCTCGTTTCGCCTTTTGGGTCCGGGGATTGCCCCCGGGCCCGGCGAATACGGCGACTGCGCGGGCTCCGTTGTGGGGCGTTTTCGCTGATAATGACGTCTTCATCGACGACCGCATCCCTGGCAGCATCGTCAGCTGACGCTGCCGGTGCAGGGCCTTCTTCCTCGACGAAATCATTGGGCGCGAAATCCATCGGCTCGCGCTCGTCACGGGCGGGTTCGTCGTCGGCGATCTCCTCCTGGTTCGTGGATTGGCGACGGCGGAGCATGCGGTTACGCGCCTTGCTCACCGAGTCTCGGCCACCATGGGCGAGCAGGTCGAAGCGATCGTCGTCGGCATCGTCCTCTGGCTCGCGGATGGATTGTTCGACGATGATGTCGTTGTCGTCGCGATCGTCGCGACCGGATTGCGCGTGGTGCATATCCGCATTGACGACCGACGTGACTTCGTCCTCGAAGGAGGCCGGAGCCTGGTCCGGAATCGCTTGCCCGGGTGTGGAAGGAGTATCAGGTTCGGCAACGGTGGCCTCGCCGTCAGCGGCTTCCCAGAAGTCAACGCCCCAGGCGTTGCGGCAGGCGAGTTCGGCGGATCGCACCAGGATGCGTACATCACTGGAGACCTGCCGTTTGGGATGAGTGCACCAGCCGGTGCCTCCCATGCCCGCATCCTGGAAGTAACGGCATGTGCCACAACGCCGTTTCAAACCTGACATTCGCGAGACCCTTTGCTTATGTATGAAGAGGGGTGCGGTAGTCAATGCTCTGCCCGGACCTGTCGGATCCCCACGATCCAAAAGGCCTGTTCTCGGGCGATGGGAGATGGGTTCACCCCGTTTGGGAAGATTGTACCCCCCTCTCCCGAGGTTGTCTACAAGGCACCCAGCGATCGTTCAGTGTGACCGTTCAGAGTGAACGAACTTGTACGTACTGCTCAACTTTCCGCACGGTTGTGGGAAGGAATGGAAAGTTGGGGCCCCGGGAGTGAGCGCTGGATAACCGCCGCTCGTGACACCGTGTCAGCGTTCTGGCGCGTTCGTACGCGGATTGTGGAGTTGGGCGATCCTTCGTACACTCAGGAGAAATCCCGCGACCGATGACATTAACGGAAGGATAACGGATGCTTGCACTATCGAAACAGGATCTCCAGCAGCTGGTTTCCATGCGTGATACCGTGGAACTGATGAAGACGGCATTCCAGGAGCTCACCGAAGGGCGAGCGCAGGTGCCGTTGCGCCTTGGTGTCGATGTCGATCCGGGGAAGGCGGTGACGTTGCTGATGCCCGCCTATATGCCAGGGTTGCCGGCGCTCGGGTTCAAGGTCGTGTCGATCTTCCAGGAGAACCCGAAGCGGGGCCTCGACACGGCGCAAGCGATCGTGTGCATGATCGACCCGGAAACGGGCGTGCCGCAGGCGCTCCTGAACGGCGCCTATATCACCGCGTTGCGTACCGGCGCCGTTTCCGGCGCATCCACCGACCTGATGGCGCGGAAAGACGCGAAGCATGTGGCGGTGATCGGGGCTGGTGTGCAGGGCGTGACACAGGCCGCCGCCGTCGCCGCCGTCCGTGAGATCGAGAAGGTCACCGTCGTGTATCGCAGCGAGGAGTCGTGGTCGCGATACCAGGAGGCGATCGCGGAGGACTGGCCGGAACTCAAGGATCGCCTGGCCGGCACGCAGGACGCGGAATCCGCAGTGCGGAATGCTGATGTCGTGTGCCTCGCGACGACTTCGAGGTCACCGGTCTTTGAGGATGCGTGGGTGCAGGACGGCACGCACGTGACGGGTGTCGGGTCGTTCACGCCGGAGATGCAGGAGACGCCAGCTGAGTACATCGCACGGGCGCGGGTGGTCGTGGATATGAAGGAGCATGCGCTGGAGGAGGCGGGTGACCTGATCGTCCCGCTCCGGGATGGTGTGATCACTGAAGACCATATCGTCGGCGAGCTGGGTGAGCTGGCGGCCGGGGCATTCCCGGGACGGGAGAGTGACGACCAGGTGACGTTCTTCAAGTCGGTGGGAAATGCCGTGCAGGATATGGCTGTCGGGAATGTTGCGGTCCTGCGGGCTAGGGAGCAGGGCGTCGGGCAGCAAATCGATCTGGGCTACCGACGGCGCTCATCGGTGATCGATGTGCCGCGATAACGCAAGACGGGGCCGCACATGCGGCCCCGTCTTCTTGATTCCGTGTAGATGTGGCTAGTCGCCGGCGGCGAGCGATGGTTCGCCCGCAGAAATCGGGCACGTCCCCGTCGGGCAGACGCCATCGACGATATGCGCGCGGAACTCCTCCTCGAAGGTGTCCAGCATCCCGAGCAACGGCACCGGGGCGACCTGGCCCAGTCCACACAGGGAGAGTTCGATGACGTGCTTCGAGGTGCGCCGGATCAGCGCGAGGTCATCAAGCGTGCCCCGGCCAAACCGGATACGGTCGAGGATCTCGACCAGTGCCGGGTTTCCAAGGCGGCAGGGCACGCACTTGGAACAGGACTCGTACCGGCTGAACGCGGTCATGTACCGGGCGAAATCGACGGCGCAGATGCTCTTGTCGAAGTTGACGAAGCCACCCGAGCCAAGCATGCCGTTGAGGTCGGTCAGCGAATCGAAGTCGATCGGGCGATCGAAGTGTTCGGGCGTGACCGGGCCGGCGGAAACGCCACCGGTCTGGGAGCCCTTCCACTCGTAGCCCTCGGGCATCCCCCCGAACACGGTGTTGAAGAGATGGTCCATGGTCATGCCCATCTCGACCTCGACAACCCCGTGGCGGACCGAGGGGCCCTGGACGGTCATGAGCTTGGTGCCCTTGCTGTTCTCGGTGCCGAGACCGGCATACCAGTCACCACCGTTGACGATGATGTCCGGGATGTTGGCAAGGGTTTCGGTGTTGTTGGCGACGGTCGGGCGCTTCCAGAGACCTTCCTCGACGGAGCGGGGCGGCTTGGTGCGCGGCTGGCCGCGGACACCCATGATGGAGTACATGAGCGCGGAGGCCTCGCCACAGATATAGGCGCCGCCACCGGTCCGGACGCGGAACGCGACATCCTTGCCGCTGCCGAGCACGTTCTTGCCGATTAGGCCAAGCCGCTCGGCGTCCTCGACCGCCTTACGGAAGCGGACGATCGCGAGTGGATGCTCGCCACCGATGTAGTTGTAGCCACGCTCGGCACCGCAGGCGATACAGGCGATCAGGATGCCTTCAAGGATGCGGTGCGGGTCGGATTCGTGGAGGTGCCGGTCCTTGTAGACGTTCGGCTCGCCCTCGTGGCTGTTGCAGACCACGAACTTCGGGCGGACCTTCGCCTTGCGTCCGGACTCCCACTTGATGCCGGCAGGGAACCCTCCGCCGCCACGACCACGGACATTCGCGGCGGTGACTTCGGCGACGGCTTCCTCATCGGTCAGGTCGAAGAGGACCTTGAGGTATCCCTGGTAGGCACCTCGTGCGATCGCGTCTTCGATCGATTCCGGCTCGATCACACCCGCGTTGCGGGTCAGGAGCTGCATCTGGTCCTTGAAGAAGGGATGATCGGTGAGAGGCGGGACGCCGTCCTGCGCCTGTTCACCCCGGGTTCCGACGGCGAGGTCTTCCCGGGCGCCGGAGATGACGCCGGCGACGTCGTC
>CAZVAA010000232.1:0-4525 GCA_964624125.1 uncultured Sphaerobacteraceae bacterium
GATGAAGAGATCGAGCAGCTCAAGCCCCAGGTTCCCGACTGGGAGCTGACCGAGGTCAAGGGCGTCCCACGCCTGAAGCGCGTGTTCCGCTTCGACGGATACAAGCCGGCCGTCGCGTTTACCAACGCGGTTGCCGACCTCGCCGAAGAGGCGGGACACCACCCGCTGATCCGCCTCGAATGGGGCAAGGTCACCGTCTCCTGGTGGACCCACGCCATCAATGGGCTACATCGCAACGACTTCATCATGGCGGCGCGAACCGACACCGCATTCAAGGAGCACTAACCCACCACCGGGTCCCGACAAGCAATACGCGTGATCGCGGCACGACGGCATAACCCACGTTGTTGCGGCTGACCGCGTGTGCCAAAATGCAGGCATATTCCGGGGCGAAGGCCACGAGTCACTATTGCGGGCAGCCGCGCCACCCTTCCACTGCGTCCGGGTGCGTACCCTGCCCTTATTGCAAAGGACAACCTATGACCGATCTTCAGGAACAGAACCGCTTGTCGGCCATTCGGAAGCTCATGAGCACGCACCAGGACCGCCGCACCATGCTCAAGGCCGCGGCGGCGGCCGGACTGATCCCGGTTCTCGGGAGCCAGACCGTTGCCGCTCGCGAGGCGGCACGGATGCAGGACGCCCAGCCCGTGCGGGGCGGCACCTTTGTCACGCTCGCGCACGACGCGATCGAGGCGCTGAGCCCGGAAGACACCGGCGAGACCGTGCAGTGGGTCGCGATCGCCAACCTGTTCGACGGTCTCTACATGGTCAACGAGCGGTACGAGCTGGAGCCAGTGCTCGCAGACTCGTACGAACCGTCTGAAGACGGCCTCACCTACACCTTCCGTCTCAAGTCCGGTGTCAAGTTCCACAACGGCGACGACTTCACCGCGCAGGACGTCAAGTACACCTACGACTGGATCATGGATGAGGCCAACGCCTCGACCCGGTCCGCGAACTTCGAGCTGGTCGAGTCCGTCGAGGCGCCGGACGACACGACGATCGTCGTTACCCTCACGGAAGCGGACGTGACCTTCATGGTCAACGTCGCCACGACCCTGATCTACCCGAAGGACGACCACGCCGCGAAGGGCGAGGACGCCTTCAAGGGCGAGCCGGTCGGCACGGGCCCCTTCCAGCTCGGCGAATGGGCGCCGCAGCAGCGCGTCGTGCTCACCGCGTTCGAGGATTACTTCCGTGGCCGTCCGAACATGGACGCCTTCCAGATTGACGTGGTGCCGGAAGCCGCCGGCCGCATGGCCGCCCTGGAGACGGGCCAGGCCGACAACTCGATCTGGGGCCTGAACGCCGAAGACAATGAAGTGCTCCAGGAGTCCGGCAACTTCAACGTCTACGAGATCATGCAGGTTGCCACCAACCACTTCCCGCTGAACAACGAGCACCCGTTCCTCGGTGAGAAGGCAGTTCGCCAGGCACTCCTCTTCGCGCTTGATCGCCAGTCCTTCGCCGACGACATCTTCCTCGGCCAGGCGGTGATCGCGACCAGCAACCTCTCGCCAGCCATCGAGAAGTACTACAACCCGGATGTCCCCCAGTACGAATACGACCCGGAAAAGGCCAAGCAGTTGCTTGACGAAGCCGGCTGGGTCGAGGGCGACGATGGCGTCCGCGAGAAGGACGGCGTCCGGGCCGCATTCACGCTGATGGTCTTCCAGGGCGACACGCAGCGCCGCCCGGAGGCGGAGATCGCCCAGCAGTGGTGGGCTGACATCGGGGTCGAGGTCGAGCTCCAGGAGGGCATCACCTCCGACATCCTCGCCGGCCTCCCGCAGGGCGAGTACGACGCCGGTCTCTTCAACTGGGTCTATGGCGGTAGCAACGGTGATCCGGACTCCCGCGACACGCTCGGTACCGGCGGCGCGAACAACTTCTTCCAGTACTCCAACGAGGAAGTCGACCAGCTCCTGCAGGACGGCATCCGCGAGCTGGACGAAGCCGCACGCATCGAGATCTACAAGCGCATCCAGGAGATCATCGCGGACGAGCTTCCGTTCCTTCCGCTGCTGGTCCTCCAGAACATCACGTTCTACTCGACCCGGATCAAGGGACTGCCGGAAGAGGTGCTCGTTTCCGACAACCTCTACCCGAAGATGTACCAGTACTGGATCGAGGAGTAGCGGCGCGGTAGCGCCAACAGCGCGGGCGGCGGTCCTCTCAGGGACGCCTGCCCGCGCTTCCAGTCAGGCACCTACAACGACGTAGCATTCCCTGCCCTCCAGTCTTTCCGGACCCCCTACTCCTCTATCTCTCGTAGTTGGAAACAAGATGGCGGCGTATATCATCAAACGCCTGCTCCAGGGCGGGCTCGTTCTTTTCCTCGTCAGCCTGCTGACCTTCTTCGTCATGTATTTCATGCCGGGCGATCCGGCGCGGACGATGGTTGGCCAGGCGCGCGTGACCGAGGAGCAACTGGACGCGATTCGAGACAAGTGGGGCCTGAACGACCCCTGGTACGAGCGCTACAGCAACTGGATCACCAACCTGCTGAGCGGCGATCTCGGCACCTCCATGATGCGTCCGGGACAATCCATCTCCGATATGATCATGGACGCGGCCAGCATGACGCTGCGCCTCAACGTGATGGCTTTCACCCTGGCCATGTGCATCGCGTTGCCGGTCGGTGTGCTTGCCGCCACCAAACGCAACTCCATCCTCGATTACTTCACGACGATCGGATCCACCGTTGGCGTGGCCGTGCCGAACTACTGGATCGGCATCATGGCCATCGTCCTCTTCTCGATCAACCTCGGCTGGCTTCCCGCCTACGGCGCGGATTCCTGGAAGAGCTATATCCTCCCCGTCGTCGTCCTCTCCATCGAGGAGATGGCGGCCATTATGCGCCTGATGCGCGGCACAACGATCGAGGTATTGGGGCAGGACTACGTCAAGACGGCGCAAGCCAAGGGGCTCCGCCGCAACGTCATTCTCTATCGTCACGTCGTTCGCAATGCGTTGCTCCCGGTCATCACGATGATCGGCTATCGCATCGCCTTTATCCTGAGCGGCACGATCGTGATCGAAACCGTGTTCTCGTGGCCCGGTCTGGGGCAGCTCTTCTTTGATGCGATTTCGAACCAGGACCTGCAGGTGGTCCAGGCGATCGTCCTGCTGCTGACCGCGCTTGTGGTGCTCATGAATATCGTTACCGACCTGACCTACGCTGTCATCGATCCGAGGGTACGTGTCCGATGAGCCAGCAGAACAAATCCACCCTCGCCGATGTGATGCCGGAGAGCACCACACCGAAAGACTCAACGAAGCGCCCGGCCATGCGGACCGGCACCGCCGCCGAGCTCTCGTTCGATCCCGGACCCAGCGAGCGCCGCAAGACGTGGCGCCGGTTCGCAAAGCACCGCCCCGCCCTCTTCGGGCTTGCGTTCCTGATCCTGCTCGTGATCATGGCCGTGGCGGCACCGTTGATCGCCCCCTATGCCCCGGAGGCCGTCAACCCGCGCATGCGCGGCGACGGACCGACGGCACAACACTGGTTCGGCAACGACGATATCGGCCGGGACATCCTGAGTCGCATCATCTATGGCACCCGCGTTGCCCTCATCGTCGGTCTCGGCGCGGTCTCGATCGCGGTCGCCGTCGGTGTCACGGTGGGCGCCACAGCCGGATACTTCGGCGGCAAGGTCGACTTCATCCTGTCGCGACTCGTCGACACCCTCATGGCCTTCCCGTTGCTCGCGCTGCTGTTGACGCTCTCGACCGTCTTCGGCCCGAGTCTGCGCAACGTCGTCATCGTCATCGGCCTGACCGTCTGGGCGTCCTACGCGCGCGTCGTGCGCGCCGAGGTCCTGAGCCTTCGTGAGCGCGACTATGTGCTTGCCGCCCGCGCCGCTGGCGCCAGTGACCGGCGAATCATCCTTCGGCATATCGTCCCCAATGCCATCGGCCCGGTGATCATCCTCGCCAGCCTGGCGATCGGTGGCGTCATCATCCTCGAATCGGCGCTTTCGTTCCTTGGCATGGGTATCCAGCGCCCAACGCCGTCGTGGGGCACCATGCTGTCGGATGGCCGTGATTACATCCGTAACTACCCGCATATCTCGATCGCTCCGGGTATCGCGATTGCGCTCACGGTGCTGGCCTTCAACCTCGTTGGCGATGGCCTCCGTGACGCACTTGATCCCCGCCAGCGCTCCTGACGTGGGACGGGGCAGAAGGATCATGTTCCTGTGAGCACCGACTCCCCGACTGGCACGACGCGGCCGCGAGACCGGCGAACGCTGGTGATCATCGCCGCCTGCGTGGTGATCGCCGCGCTGGTCATCGCCAGCGCCGCATCGTGGTTCCTGCTTCGGGACGATGAGGAGGCGGGCGGGCAAGCAGACGAGATCATCCTCGCCGCATTCGCGCATCCCGAGGGCGAGCCGACCGCCGAGAGCGAGATCATTACCCATCTCACGGTCACCGGCGGATCACCCGGGAACACCGATCTCACCATTCACCTCACCGGTGACGAAGGGCAGGATCTCGACCCCGCCGGATACGCCGT
>CAZVAA010000233.1:0-2081 GCA_964624125.1 uncultured Sphaerobacteraceae bacterium
TCTCGATCTCGGCCAGCACATGCTTCGTGCCGAAGTTCGCGCTCGTCTCCTCGTCCGAGACGATATGGGCCTGCAGCGCACCCTGCAGCGGCGCATCCCTGAACATCTCCAGCATCGTCATCATGACGCCGACCGATGTCTTCATGTCAGACGCGCCACGGCCGAAGATCTTCGTGCCATCCTCGCTGACCACACCGGTGAACGGGTCGGTCTTCCACGACGACGCATCCGACACCGGCACCACATCGAGGTGCCCGTTCATCGCGATGATCGGCCCCTTAGAGGGATCACCCACCGTGGCGATGATGTTCGGCCGCTTCGGGTCGTTCGCCGTCTCGACGTAGCTGATTCCACGCTCGTCCAGCCATCGCTTGACGAACTGCATGATCTCCCACTCATCCCCGCTTACACTCGGGATCGAGACGAGATCCACGCCCACCTTCACGATGTCGTCGCGCGAAACCTTGTCCGCCCACGCCAACCCGGCCTGTTGTTCACTCATGCTGGTTCCTCCCGGGAGCTCGTCCCTGTTTCAATTCCGTACATCTTGTACCACGCCCATCGCCCGCTCCCAACCGGGATCGGGCACATCGACATACGGCAACATCAGAGAAGCCGGCGAACGGGCGATTCGCTATCGTCAGCATTGGCGGAGCTATTCGTGGATTCCACACAGGAAAGGTCGGCAGTGATGTCCAGGATCGTCTTCTTCGCCTTCACCTCGCTCGACGGATACACCACCGATCGCGAGGGCAACATCGACTGGCACACGCCAGACGACGACGTCCACGCCTATATCAACCAGTTGGAAGGGGCGTACTCCGACCACATCTACAGCGAGAGCAGCTACCACATCATGAAATACTGGGGGAACCCGCCGGCGGCCGACCTGGAGAACCCGGAGGTCCGCGACTATGCGGAGCTCTGGCAAGGACTCCACAAGACCGTGATCTCCAGCTCCCTCACCGGGCTGGATGCGAACGAGTTCACCGTGCTGCCCACTCTCGATGTCGACAGGATACGCGGCCTCAAGGCCACCGCCACGGGAGATATCCAGGTGGGAGACAGCGAGCTCGCCGCGACACTGCTCGCAAACGGCCTGCTCGACCGTATCCACCTCGGCGTCGTCCCCGTCATCCTCGGCGGCGGCGCCCCGCTGTCGTTCGGGATGAACCGGCGTGGTCTCACACTGACGGATTCCCGGGCGTTCAGGAGCGGATGGATCTTCCTCACGTACGACATCCAGCGCACCAGCTGATGGACACAAAAACGGGGCGTCCGCATGGACGCCCCGTTTCTCTTCCAGCCTAGATACGCTCGAACCTCGAGACATTGGCGACGAACACGACCGCGCCCCCGACCTCGACCTCGAAGTTCTCCGGCATGTAGAGCAACCCGGGCTCGAGCGCCGGGGAATATGGCACGGCGATCTGCGTCCGCCGCCGGCAGGTGCGCTTGAGGATGTTCATCACCGGCTGCACACCGGCATCCTCAACGCCAATCATCAGGCTGGTGTTGCCCGTTCGCAGGAACGAGCCGGTCGTGCTGATCTTCGTGAACCGGAATCCGGCGGAAACCAGGGCCTCGGTCAGGACATCGGTATCCTCATCCTGGACAATCGCGATGATGAGTTTCACAGGAGTCTTCCTCCCCGGATCATGATCCGTGTTCCAGGCAGACGACCAGGTCATCGTCCGGCGTAGCGTCCAATTTATACGCTCGGCTCAGGAAGGAGCAATATCCGCTCCGCGCCTGACAACAGGCGTTACCAGAGCGCGTCCATCCCTTCTCCGCGTTGCGTGGACCTACTTTACACGATCATCCCCGGATACGCAGTCACCCTGTTCCAATTCCGCGAGGGTTTGCCCGATCAGGTCGATCACCTGCCCGTGGAGCAATCCATTCGTGCACACCGCCTCGTTCAGCTCGATCCGGTACGGCTCGCCGTTCATCGCGCTCACCGTTCCCCCGGCCTCCCGGGCAATCACCACCCCGGCCCCGACATCCCACGCGTTCACCGGACGCTCGTAATAGGCGTCCAGCCGCCCGCATGCCACCCAGACCATGTCGAGCGCCGCCGC
>CAZVAA010000233.1:2181-4518 GCA_964624125.1 uncultured Sphaerobacteraceae bacterium
TACTCGAGGCAGATCGACACCGCGAAATGCGGATAGCCATGCGCGTAGTTTGTCGTCCCGTCGATCGGATCCACGATCCAGCCATAATCGCTCTCGGCGGCGCCGGTCGCGCCTTCCTCTCCATCAAGCCGGAAATCCGGGAACGCCCCCATCAGCGCCCCGGCGATCATCTTCTCCGACGCCTCGTCGGCATCCGTCACGAGGTCGACCGTGCCCTTGTGGCTCACCACCCGCTCGACCTTCAGCTGCTCGCGCACATACGCACCAGCCGCACGCGCGGCCTCCTCGGCGACATCACGCGCCTTGGCGAGCACATCCCTGTCCGCTCCACTCCCCATCCGAATTCGCTCCCTTACGCCCCGATCGGCAACCGCGGATACGCGTCGCTCTCGAGGTCGCCCCATTCACCAGCCTGCGCGACGTGCCACGCCCGACCGGCGATCATCGCCGCGTTGTCCGTGCAATACGCCATCGGTGGCCAGCGCACGATCACGCTATTCCCGACACGACTCGCCACACGGTCGCGCAATCGCCGGTTCGCCGCAACCCCACCCGCGATCAGCACGGAGGCCGCCTTGTGCTCTGTCGCGGCCCGCGCCAGCTTCGTCGCCAGCACGTCGACGATCGCCTCCTCGAAGGACGCCGCCAGGTCGGCCAGCGGCAGGTCGTCGCGATAGCGCGGCGGTCGATGCTCGGGGAAGATCTGCCCCGTCGGTTTCGGTGACGTATCCGGCAATCGATAGCCGTCAGCGACGCGCAGGAGGGCGGTTTTCAGCCCCGAGAAGCTGAAATCCATCGTCCCCGGCAGCCACGCCCGGGGCAGGTCGAACGCCCCCGGATCACCGCCCTCGGACGCCCGCTGGATCGCCGGACCGCCCGGATACCCGAGCCCCAGCAATCGCGCGCCCTTGTCGAACGCCTCCCCGGCGGCATCGTCCAGCGTCTGCCCGAGCACCTCGTAGTCCCCGTGGTCGCGCAGCAACAACAATTCGGTATGCCCGCCACTCACCAGCAGGCAGACCGCCGGGAATGGCGGTGGCGTGAACGGCTCATCCGGGCCGTGCAGCCAATTGGCATGCACATGCGCCTCGAGGTGGTTGACCGGGATCGTCGGCTTCCCGAGCGCCCACGCCCACGCTTTCGCCGCATTCACGCCCACCAGCAACGACCCGGCCAGTCCCGGCCCCTGCGTGAAGGCGACCGCGTCGATGTCCCCGACCGTCATCCCGGACTCCGCGATCGCGGCCTCGATCACCGGCATGATCGCGGTGACCTGCCCACGCGCGGCCAGCTCGGGCACGACACCGCCATGCGCGCGATGCAGCTCGATCTGCGACGAGATGACGTTCGAATGCACGAGATGACCGTCGGTGACCACGGCTGCCGCCGTCTCGTCACACGACGTCTCGATACCAAGGATGTTCATGGGTGGGTGTCCAGTGGCGTTCAGGGTTGGGGCGCCTCATGCGCGAAGCTGAGCTTGTGGTTCAGCTTGCGGCGGAGCTGGTCCAGCCGCCCAAGGTAGGCCGGATCTCGCAGCGATTCGGACCACATGATGAAGGCGTCCTCGTTGTTGTCGCTGTAGTAGCGCGGACGCCGCCCCTGGATGGAGAAGCCGTATTTCCGGTAGAGCGCTTGCGCCCCGTAGTTCGAGATCCGGACCTCCAGCGTCACCCAGGTGCATTTGCGGCGGATCGCCTCGTCGATCAGCTCCAGGAACAGCAGTTCGCCCAGTCCCCGCCCCTGGTAATCCGGCCGCATGCCGATCGTCGTCACATGTGCCTCGTCGAGGATGTTCCACATCCCCGCGAACCCGATGATCGGCGGAGGCGCGTCCTTCTCCGAACGGCGGCCGATCGGCCAGAACGCGAACCGTCCCCGCCCCCGCTGGTCGCGCGGATGCGTCTCGATCACGACCGGCGCCTCGGCCTCTTCGGCATCGGCAGCGGGATCATCCCGCAGCACAATGTAGTAGTTCTGGTTCGTATTCCGCAGTTCGCGCCGGTACGCCGAAACCGGCCAGGGATTGGTGAAGCACTGGCGCTCGACGCCACTGACCTCCTCCACATCCTCCTGGACCATCGGTTCTAGGATATACACCGCTCGATTTGCCTCTTCATGCGTTCGGGGCGCATCCATCGCCGTCGTTGCCGCGATCGCAGGCGATGCACCCCCGGTTCCTGTGGGCTATCCTACCGTATTCCAATCGCGACAAACGTGCCCGCGCTGCGGTACAATTAGCCTCCGGTCATGCCGGAGTGGCGAAATGGCAGACGCAGCGGACTCAAAATCCGCCGGTGGCAACACCGTGGGGGTTCGAATCCCCCTTCCGGCACC
>CAZVAA010000234.1:0-4516 GCA_964624125.1 uncultured Sphaerobacteraceae bacterium
TCAACAAGTTTTTCCTGGCCCACGGCCACTCCACCATCTTCACCCTCAAGTGGGACGGTGGCGAGCAGCCGGTCCTCATCCGTGAGGTCCAGGTGGATCCGGTCCGCCGGGACGCCCTTCACATCGATTTCTTCGCGCCGAACATGAACGTCAAGCTCCGCCAGTCGGTGTCCGTGACGCTCCACAGCGCCTCCGAAGAAATGGAAGAAGGCGCCGTCCTCCAGCAGGTCCTCAACGAGATCGAAGTCGAGGCGCTGCCGGCGAACCTCCCCAGCGAGATTGGTGTCGATATCTCGAACCTGACCTCGGTTGGCGATTCGATTCACGTCTCAGACATCGAGGCGCCGGAGAACGTCGACATCATCACTGATCCGGAATCGACCGTTGCCTCCGTCATCTACCAGGTGGTCGAGGAAGAGCCGGAAGAGGAAGGCGAAGAGGGCGAGGAAGCCGTCGAGGGCGAGGAAGCCGAAGAAGCTGCCGGCGACGAAGAGGAAACCTCCGACGAGGAGTAATCCTCCCCTTTACCTCATCCAGATGCCCAGGACAGGGCGTGGCAGGGTTTCCTGCCACGCCCTGTTGCATGTGCCCCCAGGCTCACACCGTCACGCCAGCGCCCGATGTCAACACTCTATTGACAAGGCACCAGCGTCAACTTATCATTGACACCGTCGCTGGCGCCCGACCCGGGGCAAGTCCAGCATCGAAAAACCGTAGGCGTGAAAGAGCTGGAGGACAAGCACATGACGACGCACGATAATCTGGATGAACTCCTCTCGGAGGCCATCTCCGAAGCAGGTCCCGATCTCTCGCAACGCCTGGAATCCGATCCGGACGCCTATCTCGAGCTGGTCACCCGCACCGCCCGGGCGCACGATCGGACCAGCGACATGTTGCAGGCCGCGGTCACGGCGGCACGAGGTGCTGGACATAGCTGGGAGGCGATCGGGAAAACGCTCGGGATGTCACGACAGGCCGCCCAGCAACGGTTCGGCAAGGATCTCTCCGGCACCGGGGAAGAACATGGCCCGGAGCGGCGCCGGCTTCCTGGCCTGACGGCATTCAACGAGATGAGCGCCCTGGACAGGGCCGGGCGGATGGGCTGGCACTCCATTGATTATGGTCCCCTCTATCACGTCGTCGAACGGGACGATGTGCAATGGGAGCATCGCCGCGTCTACGCGTGGTCCCGGGAGCGGGAGGAACTCCTGGAAGAAGGTTGGCGCCAGATCGGCGAAGGCTGGTTTCCGTGGGCCTACTACGCTCGCCCAACCGGCACCCCGGCGCAGGAAGGCGAGATCAGCTAACGCCTCCGGTCGCCGGTCCCGGCGCCATGGCCGGGGGTGGTTCTCTCGCGAAGGCCAGCGCGCGAACGACAATCAGGCACGAACGCCCGGTACGTTGGCGCGAACAGGGACCGGCGACCGATCATAGGTACCGGAAAGGAAATGGGGCACCGATGTCCGCACCGAAATTCAAGTTACTGCTCTACGCCTGGGTCTTCGGCATGGTCGCCCTCGGCGCCTCCTGGGCCGCCATCTGGGTCGATGGTTGGCTGAGCGCCGTGCTCGCCATCGCCGCCGTCATCAGCATCTCGCTCGCCGTCGCCTCCGTCGTCGTCTGGTACCGGCAGGTCAAGGCGATCGAGGAAGCCGGTGGGCGCGATCCCGGCACGGAATAAGGCCACCGAAGTACACTGCATATCAGTACCGCGGTCGCCTGGCATACCGTCCCGACCGCCCGTTTATCACGTTCATCCCAGGAGTCCCCTACGTGTCCGAGCGTCCATCCCAGCCGATCAACCGCATCCCACAGATCGTCTTCCTCATCGCCGCGGCGGCCCTGGTCACCTTCCTCTTCCTGATCAGGACAGAAACCATTGAGCTGGCCGGACCGACCATCATGATCGTCGCGGGCGTCCTCTTCACCATCGGCCTCATCGCCACCGCATTCGAGTTCGAGCTCAACCGCACCGGCCTCGAAAAACCGCAGGACGACAATAACGACGTGTCTGCCTGATCCCCATCTCAAAACAGATACCTGCCGCAGGGGCCCTACCAGCGAACCAGTGCCGACCCGCCTCCAGTCGGAGCTCGCTTCGTAGCCCCGGACCGCGTGTCTCCGGGGTCCACTCTGCGACGTCTCATCCGCACACGCAAAAAGGCCGGCCCACACGGGCCGGCCTCTTCGCTTTGGACATCACGGCTGTTCGGCCTTAGGCGCGAACCTCCACCGTGATGCCCGTACTTTCGCTACTCATGGGCATCACCTCCTTTACCCTGTACGGTGTGGAGTGAGTCCTCCAGTCGGGCATGTTCCCGACCTGCAATCAACCCTAGCACGCTGGTCGTACATCGTCAACAGAAACGAACAGCCGCTTACACATCATCCCACCGGTACGCCGAAGGCACGCGGTTTTTCAGCGACGGCACCTGCCCCCGCACCCGCGAAATCGCCTCCATCTCCAGCGTCGCGGTGATCACGGTCGGCGTGTCGCCCGCCTGCGCCAGCACCACGCCCCACGGGTCAACCACCATCGACCGCCCGTAACACAGCCGCTCCGGCTTGTGCGGACCAACCTGCGCCGCGGCCACCATGAACACCGTGTTCTCGATCGCCCGTGCCCGGATCAGCGGCTCCCAGTGATCTTTCCCCGTCATCATCGTGAACGCCGCCGGCAGCATCAGCACCTCCGCGCCACGCAGTGCCAGGAGCCGGAACAGTTCCGGGAACCGCAGGTCGTAGCAGATCGCCAATCCGACCCGGACGCCGTCCACATCGAAGGTCACGAGCTCCTCGCCCGGCTCGATCGTGTCCGATTCCCGAAACGAGGCCTGCCCCTCCAGGTCGACATCGAACAGGTGAATCTTCCGGTACCTCGCCACGATATCGCCGGCTGGATCAAACACCAGTGTCGTGTTGTAGAACTTGTCGTGCTCCTCAACCCGTTCAACGATGCTTCCCGCATGCAGGTACACGCTCCGCTGTCGCGCCTTGTCCGCCAGCATGCGCGTCAGGTCGCCCGGAATCAGCTCCGCCGCCTTCCGCATACCCCGCTTCGGGCCGAGATAGTTCCACGTCTCCGGCAACGAGACGAACCGCGCGCCCATCTTCGCGGCACGGTCGATCCCGTCCATCACCTCGGCGATATTCGCCTCGACATCGTCGCCCGAATTCGTCTGCACCAGCCCGACGCAGATCTGCGACGCCCGTTTGCCGGTTTTTTGTTCGCTCATGACGGTTCTCCTCTCCGGGTTCTCCCCGCCATCATCGCATATCGGTCGTGACCGGATGGCAGCGGCTGGAAGGGTGATACCGGGTCCTCGGTCACCCCAGCCCCAACAATGCACGCACCTGCGCCACCGTTCCCGGCTTCCCGACGATCACGCAATCGATCTCCGGCGCGCGGAAGACTTCCCCACCGGCCTCCTCGCCGATCAACACACCCCCCACGAGGTCCCACGCCTCATTCCGGTACAGCACGAATGCTCCGGTGTGCCCCGATGCCAGCAGACCCCAGTCCACCGACGGCGACCACGTCCGCAGCACCCGCTTCGCCGACCGCTCCATCGCCTCCATCGCCCGCACCCGGAACGAATCGTCGTAGTCGACCGCATATCCCTGCGACCACGACAGCGTCGTCTGGCCCAGCGGACCTCCCTCGCCCATCTCGACCCGCGTATCGTTCCGGAACGTCCCGCCGCCGCGCATCGCGGAGGTCGAGATGTCCCGCATACTGTCGTGCATCACCGCAACCAGCGGCTCGTCGCCGTCACAAGCCGTGATGCAGACCCCGAACATGGGCATCCCCATCACGTAGTTGTTCGTGCCATCCAGCGGATCGACCAGCCAGCGGATACTGGCGTCATCATCACCATGCCGACCGGATTCCTCGCCGGTAATCGCGTGATCCGGGAATGCCTCGCGCAACCCCTCGATGATGCGCTTCTCGCACACATGATCGACCTCGGTTACGACATCCGCGCCGTCACCCTTGGCGGTGACCCCGTTGTCAGCATCCAGTCGCTCGACCGCGTACGACCCGGCCTCCTTCGCCAGCCGGACCGCGACTTCACGCATCCGCTCCAGTTCCGCCTGTACCAAGCTGTTCCTCCTTCATCTGCGTAGCAAACTAGGATAAGACATGCAGCCATGTACACTCACCCCGAAAGGAGTGAGGGATGGAGTACCTCTGGATCGGTATCGGCGGCTTCCTCGGCGCCAATGCCCGCTACATCGCCAGCCGGGAGATCCTGCAGCGCGTTGGCGCCGGATTCCCCTACGGCACGCTGGTCGTGAACGTCACCGGCGCTTTCCTGATCGGGATCATCGTCACCATCCTTGCCAATCGCGGCATCTCCGACCCCACCCTGCGCCAGCTCGTGGTCGTCGGGTTCCTCGGCGGCTACACCACGTTCAGCACCTACACGATGGAAGCCGTCAGCATGATGCAGGATGGCCGCTGGGGCTCCGCCCTCGCCTACATCGCCGGAAGCAACGTCATCGGCCTGCTCGC
>CAZVAA010000235.1:0-2878 GCA_964624125.1 uncultured Sphaerobacteraceae bacterium
TGATGCATGACCAAACCGTTCATCGTCGGCAACTGGAAGATGAACACGACGCTGGAAGAAGCGATCTCGCTTGCCAGCGCCGCCCAGCAGGCCGCGGATTCCGTCGGTGACCGGGTCGAGGTGGGCGTCTGCCCACCGTTCCCATGGATCGTCACGGTCCGTGACACCTTGCACGCCCGCACGCTTCGCATCGGCGCGCAGGATATCGCCGCGACAGAGAACGGCGCGTTTACCGGGGATGTCTCCGCGAAAATGCTTTCGCCGTTCGCCGACTTCACCCTCATCGGCCACTCAGAGCGACGCACCATTCATGGCGAGACGGACGAGACCATCCGCGACAAGGTCGCCCGCGCCATCGAAGCCCGGCTCGGGGTGATGCTCTGCGTCGGTGAGTCGAAGGATGAGCGTGACCGTGGCGACGCGGTATCCGTCGTCAACCGCCAGCTTGATATCGCCCTCGGCGGATTGGGACGCGACGACGCGGGAAGTGTCACTATCGCCTATGAGCCGGTCTGGGCGATCGGCACCGGTGTCGCCGCGACCGGAGACGATGCCGCCCACATGGCATCAGCGATCCGGGACACATTGGAGAAGCACGTCGGCGGTGCTGCCGGATCCATCCGGATCCTGTACGGCGGGAGCGCGAACGACCAGAACGCGGCGGAGTTCCTCGCCGCTGATGGCATCGACGGTCTCCTGGTAGGCGGAGCCAGCCTCAAGCCGGATGTCTTCAGTCGCATGATCATGGCGGCCGAATCGACAAAATAACCCGTTGGAACATTGATGCGAGCATGCCCGGAGTGCTACTCTGCCGGGGTGCAAATCCCCGCTTGGGAACTGCATCGATGCCAACGTCTCTGGAAGGATCGAGCAACTCGTGGATATAGCAATCAACCTCGTCATGATCATCATTTCGGTGGTGCTCACAGCAATTCTCTTGCTGCAAACGAAGGGCTCTGCCTTCAGTGGCGCGTTTGGCAGTGGTGGAGAGTCGATCCAGCGCACCCGGCGCGGATTCGAGAAGACCCTCTTCCAGTTCACCATCGGTATCGCCATCTTCTTTGTTGTTGTGGCGATCATCAGCAGCATCACGCTGTCGTAACCGACCGCCTGAAACATGCGTTTTTGGGTGGTGCGACTAATCACCGGATCGCTATACTGAACGTGTTCCGAAAACAGGGCACGCCTGGAACAACAGGAGCATCCGCGGCGGTCCCACAGCAGGAGGATTTCTACACATGATGGGTCTTGGCTGGCAGGAATTGGCAATTATTCTTGTCATCGTCATTATTATTTTCGGCGCTGGCAAGCTGCCTGAAATCGGGTCCGGCCTTGGCAAGGGCATCCGCGGCTTCAAGGAAGAAGCGGGTATGGACGACAACGGCAAGAAGATCGAGGAAGGCGATTCCCGCACGGCCTCGACGCTGACCTCCTCGGCGAACGACGCTCGCCAGGAAACCGCTGCTCGCATTGAGGACGACAAGCGGGAGCGGAACATTCGCGCGGACGAGATTTAGTCTCTCCGACGCCCTTGTGGGACGTCGAATCAACACGCGGACGTACCGGGATGGGTTCTTGCCCATCCCGGTGGCGTTTAACCGCCCGCACCACCCGGCGAGGTGTATCATCTCTCAGGGAACCGGTATTCGGGGAACAAGTCGCACGTACTCACACCACGAAGGAATCGTCCGCGCATGACCGATCACGAGCCGAACCGCACGCACATCTCCGTCGAAGACGCGGACCAGGCTTCTCCACCGGCAGATCCCTCCGCACCGGATGATTCCACCGCCGCCTCCAACCCGACCGAAAAGCAGGGCAAGGAAACCTCGCTCGTGCGCGAGATCATCGAGACCGCGCTCCTCGCCCTCCTTATCTTCGTCGCGGTCCGCGCCGTCGTTCTCAACTTCAAGGTCGACGGACTCAGCATGGAGCCGAACTTCAAGGACGGCGAGATGCTGCTCGTCAACCGCAATGCCTATGGCTCTCCCGCTCTCTGGGACCTCGTCGACTGGATGCCCTTTGTCGACGAGCGCGAGGACGCCGACCCGATCTTCGACTTCGGCGATCCCGAACGGGGCGATGTCGTGGTCTTCAAGCCACTTCCACCCGGGCAAGACAAGCCATACATCAAACGCGTCATCGGCCTCCCCGGAGACACGATCGATATCCACGATGACAACGTGTTCGTGAACGGTGTCCAGCTCGATGAGCCCTATCTCGAGGGGCGCCCGACAAGCGCACGCTCATGCAAGCCTGAATATTGCGATGGTTACGTTGTGCCGGAAGGCGAGGTGTTCGTCCTGGGCGACAATCGCAACAACAGCGAAGACTCCCGCTACTTTGGCGCTGTCCCCGACAGTCGGATTATCGGCAAGGCGTGGCTCACCTATTGGCCGGTCGATCTCTTCGGCACCGTGCCACATCACGATTATCCCGAACTCGCCGCCGATTGATCGGAGCTCCCCCGGCACGACCTGCACCGAACGTCCGGTGTAGACTTGAACCGGGAACCGCTATTCGCGGAATCCCGTTACCATTGCACTTGAGGGTCGGTCCGATTCCGGTGACAATCGTTCCAGTCGTGGCACGTACCCGAATGCAGAAAGGGCCTGCTGATGATCGAAACAACCGTTGAGAGCATCCGGGTCAGCCTGGTCACCCAAAACCGCGTCGTCATCCTCAAGGAGGTAGATGGCCAGCGCCACCTGCCTATCTGGATCGGCGCCTATGAAGCAGAAGCCATCGCGCTCGAGCTTCAGGGCATTACGCCAACCCGGCCGCTCCCCTACGATCTCATTCGCACCATGCTCACCGACCTCGGCGCGTCCGTCGACCAGATTGTCATCGCCGATCTCAGCGATGCCGTCTTCTACGC
>CAZVAA010000235.1:2978-4473 GCA_964624125.1 uncultured Sphaerobacteraceae bacterium
ATGAACCGCTGCGTGGTCTGTCACCGGGATTTCAGTACCGAAGACATCCACGTTCTCTCCCGCAAATCCGATATCTGGACGATGCTCGTTGAATGTGACGACTGCCACGCCCGCAACTTCGTGGCGGCGGTCCTCAACGATGGCGACCCGCAGGAAGCCCAGCTTGCCCTGCGCCGCCTCACCGAAGACGCACTCGACGGTGTCGAGGAGGAGCCGGCCATCGAGCTGGAAGCACCACCCACCGGCGAGCGCATTTCCGCCGGCGATGTCGTCGATATGCACCAGTTCCTTAAGGAATTCGACGGCGACTTCATCAGCCTTCTCCGCAACTAGCGAACACCAGATTCGAACCCGCCCCGGACCGCACACGCGAGCCGGGGCACTTTTTTATCCGGGGTTCGCGAACAAGCGCCCATTCCTGCACCACATTCCCCGATCTCGTTCGAGAAACGCCCGTTACCACTGCTATACTTGCGGACGGTAGGAATTCGCGATATGCGCACACTGCCGCGCTCCGGATTCGCAGACTGATTCCGCGCGACAGGGAGGAGTGCCGAGTGGCTCAATCGGAACAACAACATCACATGCGGCCAGTTCCGGCCCCGTATACGGGGCGCCAGGAAATTGACCTCGACGTCGTCCGGGAAATGATGTCCCACATCAAGTACGACGACTTTGAAGAGGCCCAGGAACTGATCCTCTTCGCCCTCCAGGAGGTCAACGAGCACTTCGGCTGGGTGTCGCCCGAAGCCGCCGAGGTCATCGCGGCCCATCTCGGAACCTCACCCACCCGCGTCTACGCGCTCCTCTCCTTCTATGCCGACTTCCGCACTGCCCCTCGCGGGCACCATCACCTGCTCGTCTGCCATGGCGTGTCGTGCTATGTCATGGGCTCCCAGCGCGTTGTCCAGGCACTCCAGGATGACTGGGGCGTTGAGGACGGAGAAACGACGCCGGACGAGCAGCTCAGCGTCCAGATGATCAACGGCTGTCTCGGCGTCTGCGACCGCTCGCCGGTCGTCAAGCTCGACGACGAGTTCGTCGGTCACGTAACACCCGAGTCCCTGAACGACCTGCTCAAGCGGGCGCTCGCCGGCCGTGAGGCCATGCGCGAAGCAAACGAGGAGACCAATGGTTGACACAGCACGTGGCGATCAAATGACTCGCCTCACTTCCAAGGACGATTTCCTCGCCCTCCAGAAGCGGTCGGTTGATCGCTGGACGCAGATGTGGGAAGGAAACTCCACCATCATCAGCGTCGGCGTGGGCTCCAGCTCCATCGCCAAGGGCGCGCTCGAGATCCTCGACGCCACCCGCCGTGAAGCTGGCGACTCCGCGATCGTCCGCGAAGTCAGCGGCAACGGCGCCTTCTGGATGGAGCCGTGGATTGAGGTCAAGCGCCCCGGTGCGATGCCAGTCCTCTACGGGCCGCTCACCGAAGACGACGTCGCCGGCGTCATCTCCGGCGCCCGGGAAGACCTCGCCGTCGGAACCC
>CAZVAA010000236.1:0-4442 GCA_964624125.1 uncultured Sphaerobacteraceae bacterium
GTCCGTCGACGTCCAGAACCGGTCCATCAGCGATGCCTGCTCGCCCGGTGCCATGAAGCGGGGCTGGCTGAACGCCTCGATCTCGACGCCATGCGTCCGGAACCCGGCCAGCTGGTTGCCGCGGAACGTCAGCTCCAGCACATACCCCTGCCGCGTATCGACGCTGAACATCTGGTCGTAGATGAAGTTCCCGATCGCGTAGAAGATCGGCTTCCCGCTATAGATCTCCATTCCCTGGATCGTGTGCGGATGGCTGGAGACCACCATCGACGCCCCGGCATCGATCGATGCATGCGCGATCTCGTAGCACCAGTTGCCGCTGACCCACTGGTACTGGTTCCCCATGTGGAAGAACGGGATCACGATGTCGTGCTCGCCCGCCAGCCGCGAGATATCCGCCGTGATCGTCTCCATATGCAGCGGATTCGTGCCTCCGTGATCGGCGGTCGCCTGCGAGTTCGCCCCGGAGACGACATCCGGCACATCCGGGTAGTCGAGATTCCCGGTGATCCCATCGATCCCGATCACCGCGACCGAGAGCCCGTTCACCTCCGCCACATATGGCGCCCGCGCCTGGTCGAGATCGAACCCCGCCCCGAACACCGGCACCCCGCCCTCGGTGAGGTACGTGTAGGTATCCCCGAATGCCGGCAAGCCCCACCCGGCGTGGCTGTAGACCGCGTGGTTGTTGGCCATCGACACTGCGTCGATCCCCGCGTCGACCATCGACGGCACGAATTGCGGGCGAGTGAGGAAGTCCAGCGCGCCGGGGTCCGTCAACTCCGGCGACTCCAGCGTCTCGGAGATGAAGCACTCGAAATTGGCGAACGTGAAGTCAAAGTCGGCGAGCACGTTCTTCACGCGTGCCAGCGGCATGTGGAAGTTGTCGTACTTGCGGATGTAATTGGCGACGTTCCGGCCCGGGATGATATCCCCGGCGGCCCCGATCCGCGCGATCGGCGCGGATTCCGTCCCTGAATCCCGCAACGGATCCCAGCCATCGATCTTCAGCGTGTTGACCCGGAAGTCCACCTGGTCCAGCGGCACCACCGCGAACGCCCCGGTATTCGCGTCCAGCTCCGCGACCAGCGCCTCATAATCGGCGACGGTGGAGGAGGGCGACATCCCGTCCGGCACGATCCCGTCGATCGCGACCGGCACCGGTGCCGTGCTGACCGGCGCCCCGACCTCGCTCCAGTTGCCAACTTCGCCCTGGATCACCTGCTGCACCTGGCCGGCGCCGATTCCCGCCAGCGGCAACCGGATCGATGTCACCAGCGCCGATCCCTGCGGCAATCCGGCGGACGCCTCCGCCTCCTGCGCGGTCGTGGACCCCGGCAATACCAGGGCGGACGCGCCAAGCGCGGCGGCGCCACCGGCGAACTGGCGACGGTTGAGCGTGGGGTAGGTGGAACGGTGTCGGGATCGATTGCTCACGGATGCTCCCTGCTGATGCGGGTCATGGAAATGTCCGGTATGAGGATAGCCGATTGTGCCGAGGGGAATCGCAGTAGCGAGGACTGGCGCTGCGACCGGTCCCGCGCCGTGGGCATTCTCCACCCGGTGACGCCCGCCTATCCCGGATGCTGCTCGAAGTAATTCATGATTCCTTCGGCATACGCCTCCGCCAGCAGCCGCTGGTTCTCGGGCAGGACGATGAAGTTCGCGTCTCCCTGGTTCGTGATGAACACCGGCTCGATGAACACCCCCGGCATGGCGCTCGGCACGATCGAGTAATCCGGGTTGTTGACCGCTGGCCCCGTCAGCACCAGGTGTTGCTCGGAGCCGAACTCGTGCATCTCGGCATCGAGGTCCATCTGGTCGTCCTTCACGCCACGGGCTGCCGTCTCAAAGCCCGCGTCGTCATAGGCCGCGCCGATCTCGCGATAGATCACGGTCGCCAGGTCAAGGTTCTGCTGGCCGAACTCACGGTTCGCCGTGTACAGCACCTCGTACCCGCGCACATCGGGCGTATCGAACCCGTTCAGGTGCAACGAGACGAGAATATCCGCGCCAGCGGCATTGCAGATGTTGATACGCGCCTGCAGCTCGTCCCGGTTGCCATCCTGCTCGCTATCGAGAATCGTTCGCCCGTCCTGGTTCACATCCTCGCCGAAGACGTTCACCGCCGTGCCCGTCTCCCGCGTCATGACCACGCTGACGCCACGCGCCTCAAGCTCCTCCCGGAGCATGAACGCCATCGCCAGGTTGATTTCCGACTCGTTGAACCACGGCTGGTCATAGTCTCCCTGCTGGCGTTGGCGTCCGAAGTCCCAGCCGCCATGCCCCGGATCGATGCACACGACCAGCTCCGAATCAGACGGACGCTGCGCGCCGGGAGTCCCGACCGCGCCGCCATCGGGATCCTGCTCCGCCGCCGTCGGCACCACCGCGGCGGGTAACGTCGGCGTGGATTCCTCCTCATCGCCGCCATCATCGTCGCTGCCCAGTGGCCCGATCGGCGTGAACGCCAACACCGCCATCAGCACGAAAAGGATGGCCCCGAAGATCAGGATCCCCTTGCCGGACGGCCCCCGGCCATCACCGCCCGAATCGTCCCCCGGCAAATCCGGCAAGCCGGAATCTTCCTCCGGCTCCACCGCATCCCGCCACTTGCGGCCGATCGGTCGCCGGTCGTCGCCGGTCGCGTCCGAATCCGCGCTGCGTCTTTCCTTAATAGGTGACGATGGCTCCTCGGTCGACTCTGGCGGTGTCTCTCCGGCTGGGCGCGATGCCGACCCCTCGCGCCACGACGAGCGTCGCGATCGCCGGGGCGATTGCTGCTCGAACTCCTTGCGCTGCTTCTCACGCTCGAGCCGCTCCCGCTCGCTGCTCCACCGCGACTCCGGTGACCCTCCGAACCGGCTAGACATGAGGCATCTCCGGCTCGCGCAGCGCACGTGTGCGGGGAAGGGTGCTGAGATCGGACGGACATGGCCCCGGTGTCTCGACGTCGATCATCTCGCGAGCGACAGGGGAGAACGCCGCCCGGTAATGCACGCTCGACTTGACGATCAGTGCCCGCATCGCCAGCGGATCGATCCCTCCGGCGACGAACGCCGCCGGCTCCATCACCTGCGCGCGGCGTTCGGCCAGCATCACAAGGACGCCATCGGCTTCCACCGTCGCCGTCCGTCCCATCCGGGTGATGCTCCCGCGACCGATCGGCCCCTCGTTCGCGAACACCCCTTCACCGAGATGACGGACCGTCCACTCACGTACCACCGGATCGCCGGACGTGGCGCCCTGCCGACCACCGACCGCGAGCTCCAGTCGCGCACCAGTACCGGCCGCATGGCACGCTGAAACGGTGGCGGGATCGACGATCGTCGCCATCGCCACATCCCGCGCGCCATGCTCGAGCACCGCCCGCAAGAGCCACGTGCTGTCACCCGGCGCGCCGGCTCCCGGATTGTCTGCAATATCCGCCAAAACGATGGGACCTTCCGCCGCCGTGTCCAGCATCTCTCCGATCCGGTCCAGCGCCACCCCGCGCCACCGCATCGCCTGTCGCCCACGCCACCATCGACCCGCGAGATCGTCCGCAAGCTGGTTGGCGAGCGAGGCATTGTCGCGCGTGACCACAAGCACACTGGCACCGGTTTCAGTGACATCACTATACGGGAAACCCGGCACCAGTGCCGCCAGTAAGACCTCTGGCCGGCACTCCATCGCACGGGCATCGGCCGCCAGCCGTGCGAAGGCAGCGTCGCCCTCCGTCAGCTGTGCCGGGAGGGGCATCAACAGGGGAAGGTGTCGCCACGCAACGGTCGGTCTTTCCCGCCCGGCGGTCATTCCCAGTGCCAGTTCCAGCGCCTCGACACCACGCGCCCGGGTATCCACATGGGGATACGCCCGATACGGCACGAGCAGATCCACGGCGTCCACCATGGCCGGCGACAGGTTCGCATGGAAATCGATCACCGCCAGCAGTGGCCGGTCCCCGATCACCTCCCGGACCTCAGCCAGCAGCGCGCCCTCTGCATCGTCGACCCCGTCGACCACCATCGCGCCATGCTGCACCAGCACCACCGCGTCCACGCCCGGATATCGGTGAACGTGCGCCCGCAACCGTGACAGCAGCCCTTCGCGCAGGTAATCGAACGCCGTTCGGTCGATTGCTCCGCCTGGCGCGGCGGATGCGAACAGCGTCGGCAGGATCTCCGCCCGCCCTTCGGCCGCATCGACGATTCCGCCCAGCGCCCCATCCGTTCCCCGGGCATTCGCCAGCAGCGCCTCGCCGGTCAGCAGCGTACGCTGGCGAACGTCCTCCAGCGTGGTCGCCGTCGGAACGTACGTGTTTGTCTCATGGGCGATCCCGCCGATCGCGATACGGGGAAAACGCGGCATTCAGGGTCAACCGGTGCGTGCGCCGGGCCAGCCAGACCCCGGCGAAATGTACTGGAGTGAGGATAGGTGAGGCCCACCCACCGGGACAAGGC
>CAZVAA010000237.1:0-4415 GCA_964624125.1 uncultured Sphaerobacteraceae bacterium
GACCAGGCGATGAAGGAGTGGATGACGAAGGCTCCGGTAGGAGCCTGATCGCGTCAAAGACCCGGAAAATGTCTGCGAACGTACGCAATTTTCACAAGGCCTTTACAGTTCGCAGGAATCGGGTAGAATGGAGTCAGGTGGAAGAAGACTTCCACACGTGATCGAGAGAAAGGAGCGATTACCGAATGGTTCTTCGCCGCCCGATCAATGATCACACGGATGCCATGGTTGCCAGCAAGACGTTGCTCGCAAGCGTGGCAATGCCTGAAAGGCATCTGGACGTGGACCGTCCGGGTGACAGGCCAATCATTGAGTGGCCGAGTCTAACCCTGGAAGGCAAATAACATGGACAATCCCCCGTGGAGACTCCGCCCCCGGCGAATCATTTCGCCGGGGGCTTTTTCATCTCCGATGGGGCGCGTGTCAGGTTGTTTCGACAGGCCTGCTCCCCGTTGGTGAATGAGCCGTCCAGGAAATACAACGACCGGCGATCGGGAATGGCCCCGATCGCCGGTCGTTTGTGTCCGCGTCTCGCTACGCGAAGACGCCTTCGTCCTTCATCCGGCCAAGCACGCGGCCAACGGCCTCGACTGTCTGCTCGACATCCTGCTCGGTATGCGCGGTGCTCAGCATGCCGCCCGAGTGGAAGAGGTGGACGCCTTCGAGGAGACCACCGATCTCGATCATCATGCCGAATGTGTCGCTTCCGCTGCCCTTGAGCACCTCTGGCGAGACGCCCTCAGGTGAGCGCATATCACCGGCGGTGAAGTTGCTCGCTTCCTTCCCGGCGGCGATGTGGAAGACGGAGCTTTCGCCCCACGCGAATGCCGGGACATCGAGCTGCGCGATCTTCTGGTTGATGCCTGTGCGCAACATCGCGGCGAGGTCGTCGCACTTCTGCTGGACAGCGGGATCGGCGCAATGGGTGAGCATGGCCGTGCCGGCGGCGGCGGCGACCGGGTTGGCGTTGTAGGTGCCGGCCTGCGGCACGCGCTGCGTCTTGTTGAAGTTGGCGTCATCGGTGAAGACCATCATCTCCATGATGTCCTTCCTGCCACCGACCGCGCCTCCCGGCATGCCACCGGCGACGATCTTCGCCATCGTCGTCATATCGGGCGTCACGCCGAAGCGCTGCTGGGCACCGCCCGGCGACCATCGGAAGCCGGTGATAACTTCGTCGAAGATGAGCAGCGTATTGTGTTTCTCGGTGAGCGCGCGGACCTGCTTCAGGTAGTCCTCCTGCAGCGGGATAGACGTCCACGAGCCGCCGCTGGGCTCCAGGATCACGGCGGCGATGTCGCCCTGGACCAGCCGTTCCTCGAGCATGGCAAGGTCGTTCGACGGCACGACCGAGACAGTCGAGAGGGTTTCCTGCGGGATACCAGGGACTGACGCGCTCTCGAAGGGCGGCTTCTCCCCCTTCAGGGCGTAGTCCTGCCAGCCGTGGAAGTGTCCTTCCAGCTTGAGGATCATCTTCTTCCCGGAATAGCCACGGGCGATCCGCATGGCGAGCAGCGTCGATTCGGTCCCGGACGCGGTGAAGCGGACCAGCTCCGCAGAGGGGATCAGTTCGATGATCTTCTCCGCCCAGCGGATCTCCGCCTCATGCCCGGCGCTGTGGTGGGTGCCGTTGGGGACCTGCGACGTCATCGCCGCGGTGAGATCCGGATGGTTGTGCCCGAGGATGAGCGAGCCGTGACCGAT
This sequence comes from uncultured Sphaerobacteraceae bacterium, assembly GCA_964624125.1. Taxonomy (GTDB): domain Bacteria; phylum Chloroflexota; class Chloroflexia; order Thermomicrobiales; family UBA6265; genus UBA6265. The sequence continues at coordinate 1,705 of CAZVAA010000237.1, forward strand.
GCCATAGTCGATCAGCTTGTGACCGTCGACCGACCATTTGTAGGCGCCGTCGGCGCGGGCGATGTAAGGCGGGAATGGCTTGATGTTGCGGCCATCGTGGGTGATGCCGCCGGCGATGACATTCCGCGCGCGCTCGAACATGGCCAGGGAATCGGCAAACTGCTCGCGATATTGCTCGTTGATCTTTGGCATCCGGGATACTCCTCAACAACTGAATCATGCCGATGGGGCACCTTGCGGCATCATATGCCAGCCGGCGGCGCCCCGATACCCCCAAGTATCGCGTATGAGTGACACGAAATGGCGACCGGATTCCCGACATGCGGCCATTATTCCGCCATGTCGGGTATTATTGGGAATAGTTCGCAACTCCTGCGAGCCCGTACCCACCATCGACGTTTCGCGTGGGTGCTGAAGAGCCAGATCATCATTATGAGTTCATGTGTATGCAACGAGTGACCCCGACGGTTGTCGTCGTCGGCTCGAATCATGAATATGCTCCGGTGGATGTCCGGGAGCAACTTGCTTTCGCCGGGGAACGCCTTGGCGAAGGTCTCGTGGCGCTTCAGGACCATGTTCCGGAGGGGTTGATCCTTTCCACCTGCAACCGCACCGAGATCTACGCCGTCGGTGAATCCCGCGAGGACGTCGAGCGGGAGCTTTTTTCGTTCCTGACGCGCTATCACAGCGTGAACGAGCCGATGTTACGCAAGTCGTCCTATGTCCTTTCCGGGCAGGAAGCGATCGACCATCTCTTTCGCGTCTCCACGGGCCTCAACTCCATGATCCTTGGCGAGCCGCAGATCCTGACACAGATCCGCGAAGCGCTCGACGTGGCGCGGGAGAAGGAATCGGTGGGGCCCATGCTCCAGCGCCTGACACTGGACGCGCTCCGGGTCGGCAAGCGCGCGCGGACCGAGACGGATATCGCCCGCAATCGCGTATCGATCGCGCATGCCGCTGTCGATTTGGCGGAGAAGGAGCTCGGCACGCTGGAGGGGCTGAACGTCGCGGTACTCGGCGCCGGGAAGATGGCCAGTCTCTCGGCGAGGCTGCTGCGTGCACGTGGTGCCGCCGAGATCAGCATCGTGAATCGCACCATCGAGCGAGCGCGCGAGCTTGCGGAGTCCGTTGATGGCATCGCGCTGCCGTTGACCGCGATCGAGGATGCGATCGCCTCGGCGGAACTCGTGATCGGCGCGGCGATCGCCGACGACCCCATCGTGACCCCCGAGAAGATCGCACGGCGAAACACGCCGGTGCTGATGGTCGACCTTGCGGTACCGCGGGTCATCGATGACGCGGTCGGCGATGTGCCGATGGTCCAGATACGGGATGTCGACTCGCTCGACGCGATTGCCGAGGAAAATCGCCGCCAGTACGCCGCCGAGATGCAGAAGGTCGAGGTCCTCGTGGCCGGTGCGATTCAGGAATATTCGGCCTGGGTCGAGAGCCGCAAGGGTGTCGAAGCCATCGCCGCGGTTCGCCGGCGGGCAGACGAGATGCGCGACCTCGAACTTGAGAAGGCGCTGCGTCGCCTCCGGCACCTATCCGACCGGGACCAGAACGTCGTTCGCGCGCTGGCTTCCGGGCTCACCAACAAGTTGCTGCACCAGCCGATCCAGGAGCTGCGAAGCGCGGAAAGCGCAGACCAGCGCGGCGCGATCCTGCGTGCCTTCGGCGTGGACGATTCCAACGCCTGATCCAACCACCTGTTCAACCTATACCAGGAGATGACGGATGACTGATACCAGCCTGTCGAATCGCGCCACCGCGAAGTCCGCCGCCGCGTTCGAGGATGCCCGGAAGGTGATTCCGGGTGGGGTGAACAGTCCCGTCCGGGCGTTCCGCGCGGTCGGGGGTGGTCCGCGGTTCATCGATCGGGGCGAAGGCAGCCGCGTCCATGACATCGACGGCAACAGCTTCATCGATTACGTCCTGTCCTGGGGACCGTTGATTCTCGGACATGCCCATCCAGAAGTGATCGAGGCGACGACAAAGGCGCTGGAGAAAGGCACCAGCTTTGGCGCGCCGACCGTGGCGGAGACCGAACTGGCGCAACTGATTGTTGACGCGATCCCTGGTGTGGACGAGGTGCGTCTCGTCAACTCGGGCACCGAGGCGACGATGAGCGCGCTTCGGCTCGCTCGCGCCGCGACCGGCCGCGACAAGATCATCAAGTTCTCGGGCTGCTATCACGGCCATTCCGACATGCTCCTTGTCCAGGCGGGGAGCGGTGTCGCTACGCTGGGACTGCCGGATAGCCCGGGGGTGCCGAAGGGCGCGACGGCGGATACGCTCGTGGCTCCCTTCAATGACCTCGCGGCGGTCGAGAAGCTCTTCGATGATGTTGGTGACGAGATTGCCGCGATCATCGTTGAGCCGGTGGCCGGTAACATGGGCATGGTCGAGCCGGTCAAGGGGTTCCTGGACGGGCTCCGGCGGGTGACGCAGGCGCATGGCGCGCTGCTGATCTTCGACGAGGTGATGACCGGGTTCCGCGTGTCCCCGAAGGGCGCCGTTGGCCGGTACGGGATCGAGCCTGACCTGATCACCTTCGGCAAGGTCGTTGGCGGCGGGTTCCCGCTGGCTGCCTACGCCGGCAAGCGGGAGATCATGGAGCACGTGGCCCCGGCCGGTTCGATGTACCAGGCGGGAACATTGTCCGGCAATCCGGTGGCGACCGCGGCGGGGATCGCGACGCTGACCGT
>CAZVAA010000238.1:0-2193 GCA_964624125.1 uncultured Sphaerobacteraceae bacterium
CGATGGACATGGCGATAAATGCCGTCACCAGCATGATCGCGGAGATCGCCGGCACACCGAGACTGAAGTGGTCGACAAGCACCCAGAGACCGAACGAGAAGAAGATCTGCTGCCGGGCACCGTCCAGCACGCTCAACCAGTAGTAGAGCCGGTATTCCTTGCGGAAGACGATCCGTTCCCGCTCGACCGAGCGCTCCTGCACCTTTCCGTCGTGCATATGCGGGAACCGGAAGATGAGCAGGGCGGCGACCAGTGCTGCCAAACCACAGATGACGAAGGTCTGCTCGAAGTTGAGCCAGTCGAAATGGAAGACGACCAGCACAAAGGCCATGGCGACCAGCGCCCCGGCCTGGTTGATCGCGGCCAGTTTGCCAAGAATCCCGCCCGATTTGTTCTCCGTCGTCAGGCTCATGCCGAGCGCGGCCTGGGTCTGCAGCCAGGTGTGGTAGCCCATCGAGGAGATGATGACCCACGGCGCCACGGTCCAGAAAGACGTCGAGAGGCCAAAGAACCCGTAGCCGACGGCGAGCAACAGCAGGGCTCCGGCGGTGAGGTGAGGCAGCGAGAGCCGGTAGAAGAGGGCGGTGAGGAAGATCAGCAAGAAGCCGGGGATCTCGCGGATGGCGGTGATGTAACCGAACTGTGAGCCCGAGAGCCCGAGGCTGTCCTCGAAATAGTTGGAGACGATGTTCTGGTTCGCCGCCATCGCGAACCCGACCGCCGCGGTGGCTCCCGCGATGAGGACGAAGCCGCGTCCTGCCGGGGTCGCCATCCCGATGCGCGCCGTCTGGTACGCGTTTCGTGCCCGTTCTGCGTGTGAGGTGCCGATCATGCCTGGTCCCGACTGTACTGCCTCGTATCCCGATGGCGGCAGTATATCCGCGTTCCGGGAAACGGGGAAATGCGTGGTCGGCCTGGCCCGGGGAAATCAGGGCCGGGGAGCACTGGCACTTGATCTGCATGCACTCATTGATGCCTGAATCAGGAGGAAATGATCATGGGATTTATGGAAGGCAGACGAAACTACAGCAAGGCGCGGGATATCGGTGTGCTGGTGGTCCGGCTGACGAACGGTGGCCTGCTTGCCGGACATGGCGCGCAGAAGCTCTTTGGCTGGTTTAACGGACCCGGTTTTGAAGGCGCCTCCGGCTGGATGGAGTCGATGGGCTTCAAGCCCGGAGAGCAGTGGGCCACGGCGGCCGGCGCCTCGGAGTTCGGGGGCGGAGTGTTGACCGCGCTCGGCTTGTTCCATCCGATAGGCCCGATCTCGACGATCGGCGCGATGGCCGTGGCTGCGCGGAAGGCGCACGCGGGCAAGCCGATCTGGGTGACGGAAGGCGGCGCGGAGCTCCCGGTGACCAATATCGCGATCGCGTTCGCGCTTTCGATGGTGGGCCCCGGTCGATATTCGCTTGACCACATGCTCGGGATCAAGGTGCCGAAGGAGCTGGCGATCGCGACCGCCATCGGTGTCGGGCTTGGTATCGTGTCGGCCGAGGCGGTGGAGCCGCCCGCGCAAGATGAGAACGCCGCCGACGAATCGGCGGCCGCATAGCCGGTGAGTCCAGGAGTCATGTGGTAGCATCCCGGGCGGGTCTCTAGCCAACAACAGGAACGACTTGAGGACTGCCCATGACGCACCGTCTTTTTGAGGATTTTGCATCGATCGAGCCAGAGTTTCGCTCGCGGGTCGATCGCATGGTGTGGTGTGCGATGGCCACCGTCGATAGCAAGGGGCGCCCGAGCACGCGCATCCTGCATCCCAACTGGGAGGGTCAGGTCGGCTGGATCGGCACGCACCGCGACTCGGTGAAGGTGCGTCATCTCGAGCGCAACCCGCACGTGTCGCTGGCGTACATCTCTGACGTTGTCCACCCGGTGTATGTCGAAGCGACCGCGACCTGGGTGGATGACCTGGAAACCCGTCACCGGATCTGGGAGTTCTTCAAATCCAATCCCGAGCCGGTCGGGTTCGATCCGGCTCCTGCGTTTGGCGCGCCCGATCATGAGAACTTCGGCTTGCTACGGATCGAGCCATGGAAGATCAGCATGGCGACGCTCGCCGGGGACCCGTGGATGCAGGTCTGGCGGCGGGATTAATCCGGCATCCGGGATTGAGATCACCTAAAGAGAGGCGGCGGCCCCACCGCCCCCCCCGGGACCGCCGAGTCGACGACGAGGTCGAGGCCGCGG
>CAZVAA010000238.1:2203-4409 GCA_964624125.1 uncultured Sphaerobacteraceae bacterium
CCAACAACCCCCGGCGCCCCCCCCCCGCCCCCCCCGCCTCTCTTTGCGTGCTTGCCTGGTTCAGGGCTTGTCCCCGGTCGGGACGCGGTCCAGTTCAGCGGGACCGCCAGTGGTTTGGTTCGGGGCTAACTCGGGAACGGTGGTGTCTTCGTCGTTGACGTCCTTGACGCCAGCGTTGCGGACCTGTTCCCGCTCGGCGCGTTCGGGTGTGCGCTGCCCGACCTCGCGGCCGACACTTGCTTCCGGTGGCTGGGTGCCCCGCTCCGGATCCGCCTGCGCCGCTTGCTGGTTGGTTTTGCGGATGTGGTCGTGCTTGCGGTCGCTCATGGTGTCCTCCTCGGGTAACGATCGAGGCTATGACGGGCGCTTGATGTCCGCCGTGTCATCGCGTCCGGCGATCTCGTTCCAGAGCTCGTAGTCGGTCATGTTCTTGGCGATAATCTTGTCCTTGCGGCCAACCTCCTGGCCGCCAATCGCCTTGAACGGTCCCTCTTCCCGCTTGTTCAGGTTGAGGTAGACGCTTCCCTGCTCAAGGGGCGTGCCGGGCTCGAGGATCGAGAGGCGAGAGAGTTGGTCGTCCGTCAGCTCGGGCAGCATGTTGCCGACCCGCTTGTCGTCGGCGCCGCTATCCGCCTCGAGGTGCTGCTGGTGAACGCGCTGCGGCGTCTGGTCGGCGAGATCCTCGTCGAAGTTCTCGGTGTCCTCTTCCGCGCCCTTCGGGTTCGTTCGCTGTTCGGCCTCGACGTCATGGGTCTGGGCGTGACGCTGCTGCGGACCGCCGATATCGGAATACGGCTTCCTGGCGTCGCCGGGGCTGTGGTCGTCAGACATGAATGTCTCCTTCGTGTGCAAAGCGTGTGGCGGTGACATGCACCGCTCCCGCTTCCTCCGTGCATACCCGATGCCAGCGATTCCCGTCGCGGGAACCGCCTGTCGGCGATAATGCAAACGCCGCCGGATCACCGGTTGGCGGGGCGACATCTACTGAACAGGAACATCGGTGCAGGAAAAAGGATCCGCCGGGGTGGTGGCTGGTGGCCGGGCGCCATTCCAGGTGCGGTCGGGGTACTTCTGGTTTTACGCGGCGATCGGGGCATTCACGCCCTTCGTGTCACTGTATTACCGGGACCTGGGGATGAGCGGGCTGCAGCTGGGCATCCTGATGGCGCTGCCCGCGTTATGGACGGCGTTGACCGGGGCGGTCTGGGGCGCGATCGCCGATTCGCTGGCGATTCACCGGACCCTGCTCCGGGTCGTCCTCGTGGTCGCCGCCGGGATCGGCTTGCTGGCGACCCAACCGTCGACATTCACCGCGCTCTTGCTGCTGATGTCGATGCTCGCGTTCTCGCTTGTGCCCGTACCACCGCTGCTGGACAGCTACGCCGTCAATGTGGCGGAGCGGGCGGACACATCCTATGGCAGCCTGCGGGTCTGGGGATCGATCGGCTACACGGTAATGGTCCTCGTGATGGGCGAAGTGCTCGGGGAAACGGTCGAGTCGCAGTTCCTCGTCTACTATGCCGGCTGCCTCTTGCTGGCATGGCTGTCGGTCTACTGGCTGCCGTCCCTGGCCGAGCGCCGGCCGCGGCCATTGCTGGATGGCCTGCAAGCCGTGCGGGGGAACAAGCCGTTCCTGCTCCTGTTGCTGGTGGCCTATTTGCTCTCCAGCGGTATCGCGGTGATCAACAACTTCCTTGGCATCCACATCCAGGAGATCGGCGGCACGACGGGTGATGTCGGGATCGCATACGCCGTGAGCGCGGTGAGCGAATTCCCGGTGCTGTTCTTCTCCGGTTGGCTGTTGTCGAGGATCGGTGCGCGGCGGATCGTCGTGATCGCGATGGTCGCCTATATCCTGCGCTTCGCGATCCTCGGGTTCGCGGGCGGTCCGGTGTTGGTGATCGTTGCCCAGCTGTTCCATGGGTTGTCGTTTGGCGGGTTCCTGATCGCGTCGGTGACGCTGGCGCACCGGTTGGTCGGCCGGGAGAACGCGGCGACGGCGCAGGCGGTGCTGGGGATGATGTCGTTCGGGTTCGGCAGTATCACCGGTTCCCTGGTCGCCGGGGCGCTGCTCGATGCGGCGGGGACGTACACGATTTTCCGTGGCGTGACGCTGCTGATGGTGGGGACGCTTGCGATTTTCGTGCTGGGTAGCCGGGTGACGAGTATCGAAGGCAACGATCCGTCGCCGGTGGCGTAGATTTCC